>JBELME010000038.1:0-21746 GCA_042096095.1 Enterovibrio sp. | reverse complement strand
TTGAATGCAGTTGACGGAAGTTTTTCAGATCGTCAATCGACAGATCGTAACCGGTGAGGTGAAGCAGAGAGTAGATCAGCATGGAGCCGTGGCCGTTCGACAGAACAAAACGGTCGCGGTCAGCCCACTCAGGGTTTTGTGGGTTGTGGTTCATGTGGTCGCGCCACAATACTTCGGCGATGTCTGCCATGCCCATGGGGGCACCTGGGTGACCAGAATTGGCTTGTTGGACACCGTCCATACTTAGAGCGCGGATCGCGTTAGCTAAAACCTTGCGAGAAGACATGTCTGCTCCTGAGATCATCAATAGACGTTTTTGTGTTAGTTGCCATCTCGCACAATACTTTTACAGTCGGCAAGAAAGCAGAATTCGGCGGGCAAGTATTGTCGCAAGACTCCCCCTGCACTGCAAACGTTTTACATCGCTGATTTCATAGCATTCTGCTGAATTTTGCGCGAAGAATTCGCTTTTTTACGTAACCTTTTGCTTCCACACGCAAACGTTTACCCAAAACAGCAAAAAGCGCACCGGTGATATGCCAAATACAAACTCTCAGGGCGTGAATGTATATCACCGACAAATTGCATGGTTGATTTATTATCGCTCCAGCGTAGAATGGACGTCCAGATGGTAAAACATCTAACCATTTATAAACGTATATAAGCATATCTTCATATTTTTTAAGGAACGCGACATGGCCAAACACCTGTTTACTTCAGAATCAGTTTCGGAAGGTCACCCAGACAAAATTGCTGACCAGATTTCAGATGCTGTACTTGATGCAATTTTGGAGCAGGACCCGAAAGCCCGCGTTGCTTGTGAAACATACGTAAAAACCGGCATGGTCATGGTTGGCGGTGAAATCACCACGTCAGCATGGGTTGATATCGAAGAACTGACGCGTCAAACCGTTCGTGAAATCGGCTATGTACACTCAGACATGGGTTTCGATGCAGATTCTTGTGCCATTCTGAACACCATCGGTAAGCAGTCACCAGACATCAACCAAGGTGTTGACCGTGAAGACCCGAAAGAACAAGGCGCAGGCGACCAAGGCATCATGTTCGGTTACGCGTGTAACGAAACAGATGTGTTGATGCCAGCACCGATCACTTACTCTCATCTACTTGTTAAGAAACAAGCAGAAGTGCGTAAGAGCGGCAAGCTAGATTTCCTTCGCCCAGACGCGAAATCACAGGTCACCTTCCAATACGACCAAGGCAAAATCGTCGGTATCGATGCCGTTGTTCTTTCTACCCAACACTGTGATTCAGTGTCCACTGAGCACCTTCGTGAAGCAGTAATGGAAGAAATCATCAAGCCAGTGCTGCCAACAGAGTGGTTGAACAAAGAAACCAAATTCTTTATCAACCCAACCGGTCGCTTCGTTATCGGCGGCCCAATGGGTGACTGTGGTTTGACGGGTCGTAAGATCATCGTTGATACCTACGGCGGCGCAGCGCGTCACGGTGGTGGTGCGTTCTCTGGTAAAGATCCATCAAAAGTTGACCGTTCAGCGGCATATGCAGCACGCTATGTAGCAAAGAACATCGTTGCTGCCGGTCTAGCAGATCGCTGTGAAATCCAATTGTCTTACGCGATTGGTGTTGCAGATCCAACGTCTATCATGGTTGAAACCTTCGGCACTGAAAAAGTGTCTCAAGAGATCATCATCGAAGCGGTTCGCCAGCACTTTGACCTGCGTCCATACGGTCTGCAAGAAATGCTTAACTTGCTGCAACCTATCTACAAGAAAACTGCAGCATACGGTCACTTCGGTCGCGAAGAATTCCCTTGGGAAAAAACCGACAAAGTGGCAGCATTGCGCGATTTCGCAAACATCAAGTAATTGCAACAACGCAGCACAACAGAATCAGAAAAGGGAAGCTTCGGCTTCCCTTTTTTCATACCTCTCTTTACCCTACTCACAGTGACAATCCAACCTAGCCGAAGCAATGAACGAACTTCACTATCGTATTACTCGACGCGTCAGCGAATGCATCTCTCATGCGAATCTGACCCTCAATACAGATTTTGCAGTACCCGCGATCCGCTTTGATATTCGAGGTAAAACAGCTGGCATGGCACTGCTTCAGCGTTGGCAACTGCGCTTTAACCCAGTGTTACTTGCAGAAAACCCTGACGCCTTTATCGAGGAAGTAGTGCCCCACGAAGTGAGTCACTTGATCGTCTTTTCCCGTTTTGGACGCGTTCGCCCGCACGGTAAAGAATGGCAGGCTGTGATGTCGCAGGTCTTTGAAGTTCAACCTAAAACGACACACAGCTTTGACATCAAATCTGTAGAAGGCAAAACCTTCCCTTATCAGTGCCAATGCGACGTTATCCCGCTGTCCGTGCGTCGGCATAACAAAGTACAACGCCAGCAAGTGCAGTACGTTTGCCGTCGCTGCAAACAACCGCTGGTATGGAAACCTTCATCCCCCTAACGCAAATGCGTTACGTGCAACACATCACCTAATAACAAGTTGTTCAATTAACACTATTTTAGTGGGATTTAACTCGCAACTATCTGCAATAATCAAAGTACTTAATTCCAATAAGACTTTGTTTAATGATGAAGACATATCTCCTCCTGCTTGCCGCGTTGTTGATATCGCCACTGGCAATGTCAGCACCTGAACACCCGCAATCCTTCTCGAAAGCCAAGCGTCTCGCGCAAAAAATCTATCTCGATCACCCTACCTCTTTTTACTGTGGCTGTGACATCGAATGGCAAGGTAAGAAAGGCGCGCCTGAACTCGATACCTGTGGCTACCAAGTGCGTAAACAAATAAAACGCGCAAGCCGCATTGAGTGGGAACACGTCGTGCCAGCATGGCAGTTCGGTCACCAGCGCCAATGTTGGCAAGATGGCGGACGCAAAAACTGTGGCAAAACCGATCTGACGTTCCGCCTTATGGAAGCTGACCTGCACAACCTCGTGCCTGCGATTGGTGAAGTGAACGGAGACCGATCAAACTTCCGCTTCTCACAATGGAACGGCGACAAAGGCGCGTTCTATGGCCAGTGCAAAATGAAGGTCGACTTCAAGCAGCGTATGGCAGAGCCACCCGCACAAAGCCGCGGTGCAGTTGCGCGTATCTATCAATACATGAATGACCAATACGATTTTCGTTTGGCATCAGCGCAGAGCAAACTCATGAACGCATGGGATAAAACCTACCCAGTCACCGATTGGGAATGTGAACGCGACCGCCGCATTGCTGCAACACAAGGCAATCACAATCCTTTCGTGAAAGCTGCATGCGAAAAAGCAGGTCTATAACAACAGCACCAAAAAACTGAAACCACACCAAGACTACAGTCAATGAGCAGTAGCATGCTAAACTGCTGCTCATTATTTCCAAGACCAAAACCACCATGCGTATCCCAAGAATTTTCCATCCTGAATTGCTGCCTAACAGCGGCCGTGTCGCACTCGATGATGATGCGGCGAATCATGTTGGCCGTGTATTGCGTATGCAAGTTGGACAAGAAGTCCTGCTCTTTGATGGCAGTGGTGCTGAGTTTCCTGCTGTGATTTGTGACGTGTCGAAAAAGAACGTCAATGTCGATATCACAGAGCGTGTCGAGCGCAGCATTGAATCGCCGCTAGACTTACACCTTGGTCAAGTTATCAGTCGCGGCGACAAAATGGAGTTCACCATCCAAAAATCCGTTGAGCTTGGCGTGAATGTCATCACACCACTGATCTCTGAGCGATGTGGTGTCAAACTCAACGCTGAGCGCTTCGACAAAAAATTACAGCAATGGCAAAAAATTGCGATTGCTGCCTGTGAGCAATCGGGCCGAAACATCGTCCCGGAAATCCGCCCAGTCATGGCGCTAAAAGTCTGGAGTCAGGAAGCGTTTGATGGGTTAAAACTCAACCTTCACCCTCGCGCCAAATATTCCATCAATACGCTGCCGCAACCTGTGAATCGCGTGCGCCTATTGATTGGCCCTGAAGGCGGTTTGTCAGCAGAGGAAATTGAAAAGACCCGTGAATATGGGTTTGAAGAAACACTTTTGGGACCGCGTGTGCTACGCACTGAAACCGCAGCATTGACCGCAATTACGGCATTGCAGGTTCGCTTTGGTGACCTTGGTTAACCACATCAGGTTTAACGGCGACGAACTTGCCAAATAAGGAAGACAGTATGATCAAACTGGGTATCGTGATGGACCCGATTGAGTCCATCAACATCAAGAAAGATTCTTCTTTTGCCATGATGCTAGAAGCACAAGCGCGTGGCTGGGAAATTCACTACATGCAGATGAATGACTTGTCGCTGGAGCAAGGCAAAGCCCTTGCTCGCACCAAGATCATCAGCGTAGAACAAAACCCTGAGAAGTGGTTTGACGTGAAAAGCGAGCAAGAGATCGCACTCGCCGATCTGGATGCTGTCTTGATGCGTAAAGATCCACCGTTCGATACCGAATACATTTACGCGACATACATTCTTGAGCGCGCGGAAGTGGAAGGCTGCTTGATCGTTAACAAACCGCAAAGCCTGCGTGATTGTAACGAAAAGCTGTTCACGGCTTGGTTCCCAGAGCACACGCCAATCACCTTGGTGACGCGTCGTGATGACCAAATCAAAGCGTTCCATGAAAAACACGGCGACGTGATTTTGAAGCCGCTTGATGGCATGGGCGGTTCCTCTATTTTCCGTGTGAAGAAAGGTGATCCTAACCTGTCTGTGATCATCGAAACGCTGACCAACCTTGGCACAAACTACTGCATGGCGCAGACGTTCGTTCCAGACATCAGCAATGGCGACAAACGCATTCTGGTGGTTGATGGTGAGCCAATGCCATACTGCTTGGCGCGTATTCCGGCCAAAGGCGAAACGCGCGGTAACCTCGCAGCAGGTGGTCGCGGTGAAGCGCGTCCATTGAGTGACACGGATTGGGCGATCGCCCGCGCCGTTGCACCGACGTTGAAAGAGAAAGGCCTGATCTTTGTCGGCCTGGATATCATTGGCGACAAGCTGACAGAAATTAATGTCACGAGCCCAACCTGTATCCGCGAAATTGAAGCGGCCTTTGATATCAACATCAGTGGCAAGTTGATGGATGCGATTGAAGCGCGTCTACAAAAATAAAGCTTCGCATACCGAGCAGTTTAGGCTGCTCGGGTATGACTTTCTCTTGCTTACTGCTCATACTGAACATAAGCGAGAGAACATTAAACGGCTCACTTCAACAGATTCACCGACATCAGAAAATACAACATCATCGCAGCTAGCAGTCTTGCAAAGAAATAACGCGAAATCGCACGTACTGGAAGGGCACCATGAATCTCAAAAACCATTTCCTTGTTGCTATGCCTAGCATGGCGGATGAACGCTTCAAACAAAGCGTCATCTACTTGTGCGAGCACAATGACGACGGCGCTATGGGACTTGTTATCAACCAAGCGATCGATATTTCTGTCGCCAACATGTTGGAACAGATAGAGATCGAGCGCGATTTGGATCTCACCCACGAAGTCAGTCTCGATCAGCCGGTGTTGTTTGGTGGCCCAGTCTCTGAAGACAGAGGGTTTGTGTTGCACAAGCCAAACCAAGTTTTCGGGTCTAGCATCAGCCTGTCTGATCAACTGACGGTCACAACCTCCAAAGACATTTTGAGCATTCTTGGCACCCATGATGAACCCGACCAATTTATTGTGGCACTGGGGTATTCTGGTTGGGATGCAGGCCAGCTAGAGCAAGAACTTACCGAGAACAGTTGGCTGACAATAGAAGCCGATCCAAAAGTCATCTTCGACACTCCGATCAACGAACGCTGGGAAAAAGCCCTAAACCAATTAGGCATTAGCGGTTTAAACCTGTCCTCGGACATCGGACACGCATGAGAACAACACAATGAGTAACATCCAAAGCGTGATGGGCTTTGACTATGGCACCAAGAGTATTGGGGTTGCCGTAGGCCAAATCATCACAGGCACGGCTCGCCCACTAAAAGCGCTGAAAGCCAAAGACGGTATTCCAAGCTGGGAAGCCATTGAAGCCTTACTGAAAGAGTGGCAACCGGACTTAGTGGTTGTCGGCTTACCCTTGGATCTACGCGGGGGTGAACTCGACGCTATCACACCACGTGCGCGCAAATTTGCGAACCGCTTGAAAGGCCGTTTTGGTGTAGATGTGGAATTGCACGATGAACGCCTCACCACCACAGAAGCGCGCTCTTCATTGTTTGAGCATGGCGGTTACAAGGCGTTAGGCAAGGGGAATATTGATTGCCAATCCGCCGTCATCATTGTTGAAAGCTGGTTCGAAAGCCAATACGGCGAATAAACCGCTGTACGCAACGAATAAAAAATCCCGCCATCATACATGGCGGGATTTTTCTTTTTAGACGTTTGCTTTTCTTAGCATGCTCTTCTCTAGAAAATCACTCAATACTGACGTTAGCCAACGTAGGGCTACCATCTGGCGATTGTTCAGACATCTTGATCATCAGTTTCAATTCATTGCGTGAATCAGCATTGTGCAGCGCTTCCTGCTCCGAGATCTTGTTCGCGCGAAACAGCTCAAACAACGATTGGTCAAACGTACACATTCCCGCATTGTTCCCTCTGCGGATACATTCTTTCAGCTCGTGCAACTCACCTCGACGAATCAAATCAGACACGTGCGAGGTGTTGAGCAGAAGCTCGTAAGCACCATGACGACCAATACCGCTAACATCCGGCACCAACTGCTGAGCAAGCACACCGCGCAGGTTCAAAGACAGGTCAAACAGGAATTGCTCGCGGCGCTCTTTGGGCACCAAATGCAATACGCGTTCTAGGGCTTGGTTGGCATTGTTCGCGTGCAACGTAGCAATACAAAGGTGCCCTGTTTCCGCAAACTGCATGGCATATTCCATGGTTTCACGTGAACGGATCTCACCGATCATGATCATGTCTGGGGCTTGGCGTAGCGAGTTTTTCAGCGCCACTTCATAGGTTTCAGTATCAATGCCGATTTCGCGCTGCGTCACAATGCATTGATCGTGAGGGTGAATAAACTCAATCGGATCTTCTACCGTCAGAATATGCCCGCTACGGTGACGGTTTCGATACCCCACCATTGCCGCCATCGACGTCGATTTACCCGACCCCGTTCCGCCTACAATCAATATCAAACCGCGCTTGGCGATAGACAGATCCTGCATGACTGACGGCAACCCGAGGTTTCGAATATCAGGAATGTCGGTTTCAATGCGTCGAATCACCATGCCCGGCAAATCACGTTGCCAAAACGCACTCACGCGAAAACGGCCCGCTTCCGTGACCAGCGCGAAATTCGCTTCACGTTCACGGTAAAACATTTCGCACTTCTCGTTATCCATGGCTTGTTCAACCAAGCTTTCCAGATCCGAGATCGTCAGTTTGTCGCCGGTCGGTGTTAACGCGCCATCGACGCGCAACATGTAGGGTGCATCCACCGTGATGTAACAATCTGATGCTTGCTGACTCAACATGTCTTCAAGCAACTGACTTAATTTAATGTGGCCGCTCATCAGGACATGCCCATCCCGGCGGTATCCATGATTCGGTTCGCTTCCGCACCATCAATGATGCCCTGCATCATCAAATTACGCAGCGATTGCTCCATAGTTTGCATGCCTAGCGCGGCACCGGTTTGGATCATCGAGAACATCTGTGCGACTTTATCTTCACGGATCAGGTTTCGAATCGCCGGCGTTGCAATCATGACTTCGTGCGCAGCAACGCGCCCGCCGGTGACTTGCTTCACCAAGTTCTGAGAAATAACCGCACGTAATGATTCCGACAACATAGAGCGCACCATCGGCTTATCTGCACCCGGGAAAACATCAATAATACGGTCGATGGTTTTCGCCGCGCTTGAAGTATGCAGAGTACCGAACACCAAGTGCCCTGTTTCAGCCGCCGTCAGCGCCAAGCTAATGGTCTCTTGGTCACGTAACTCGCCCACCAGAATCACATCAGGGTCTTCACGCAATGCCGAACGCAGTGCATTGTTGAAAGAGTGCGTGTCTCTGTGCACTTCACGCTGGTTAATCAAACACAGCTTTTGTTCATGCACGAATTCAATCGGGTCTTCAATCGTCAACACATGGCGATGTTGTTCATTATTAATTTTGTCGATCAGCGCCGCCAAGGTGGTGGATTTTCCTGACCCTGTTGGGCCTGTCACCAACACCAAACCTTTACGATACTGCGTAAATTGGTCGAAGATTTTCGGTGCGCCTAGCGTTTCCAAAGAAGGAATGACTGTGGGAATGCTACGGAAAACGGCGGCACAACCGCGCGCCTGATGGAAGGCATTGACGCGAAAACGCCCGACAGACGCCAAGTTAAACGAAAAGTCGACTTCTAGGTTTTGCTCAAATTCGCGCTGTTGCGCATCATTCATGATGTCAAATATCAATCGATTCACATCATTGTGATCCAGCGGAGGCAAGCTCAGCTTGCGAACATCACCATCTACTCGGACCATAGGCGGAACACCAGCAGAAAGATGTAGATCTGAAGCATTATGCTTTACACTGAAGTCTAATAATTCAGTAATATCCATTAATACGTTTCCTCGCAGAATCAATCATGTGTAGTATCAAACAAAACCTAGAACAGGTCACCAGACAAATAGACAGTGCCGCACAAAAATGCGGGAGAGACGCCTCTGGCGTGCAACTGTTGGCTGTAAGTAAGACTAAGCCTATTGACGCGATCGCTGATGCAGTGGGCGCTGGGCATCATCAGTTCGGTGAAAACTATGTGCAAGAAGGTGTTGAGAAAATCCTCCATTTTCGTGAACAAAATACGCCTTTAGAATGGCATTTTATTGGCCCTATTCAGTCCAATAAAACCCGCCCCGTTGCCGAACATTTCGATTGGGTGCATTCGGTTGACCGCAGTAAAGTGGCGCGTCGTTTGAGTGAGCAACGCCCCGATGACATGCCGCCACTGCAAGTACTGATTCAAGTCAACACCAGCGGTGAATCGTCAAAGTCCGGCACGCAGTTTGACGACGTAAAAATGCTCGCTGACGAAATCGACCAACTGCCGAACCTCGAACTTCGAGGCCTGATGTGCATCCCCCAACCCGAAGATGATCACGACAGCCAACTCGCGGCTTTCGCACCACTTTCTCAATTATTTGAGGAAATGAAGGCGTCACGCCCGCGTTTTGATACGTTGTCTATGGGCATGAGCGGCGACATGGATGCAGCGATTGCATCAGGCAGTACCATGGTACGCATTGGTACCGCCATTTTTGGCGCGCGCGATTACGCGAATCGCAAATAATCCGAACCAGAAAGACAGTCAACGTCAGCATTTCATTGGCGACAGTATGCCGCCAATTCAACAGGAAGTAGATGGATGGAACAACGTACAGTCGCCTTCATTGGTGCAGGGAACATGGCGCGCTCTATCATTGTGGGCCTCATGCAATCAGGTTATCCGGCATCGGCCATCACGGCAGTGAATCGTACACCAGAAAAGAGTGCAGCGTTCCGTGAATCATTCGGCATCAATGCCAACGAGAATGCCATTGAAAGCGCGGCAAACGCCGATGTCGTCGTACTGGGTGTCAAACCTCAGGCCATGGCAGAGCTATTGGAGAGCATGAAAAGCATCGATTGGCAGGGCAAATTGGTGATTTCTATCGCTGCGGGTATCTCTGTGACACGCCTTTCAGACATGGCGGGCACCGAATTAAACCTTGTTCGTGTGATGCCAAACACACCTTCTTTGGTTGGCGAAGGTATGAGTGGGCTTTATGCGCCAGACTCTGTATCTGAAATTGATCGCACCTTCGCCGGTCAACTGCTTGAAGCTGTGGGTAAAGTTTGCTGGGTATCTGAAGAATCGGGTATCAACGGCATCATTGCCGCAGCGGGCAGTGCACCTGCGTATTTCTTCTTGTTTATGGAAGCCATGCAAGCGGAAGCTGAGCGTCAAGGCTTCGATCAACAAACCGCGAGAGCGCTGGTTCAACAATCTGCACTTGGCGCCGCAAAAATGGTGGTTGCCAACCCAGACATTGAACTGGCAACCTTACGTGAACAAGTGACGTCGAAGGGCGGCACAACCGCTCAAGCGTTGAGCGTTTTTAATAACAACCAACTTCCAGAAACGGTTGCCGAAGCCATGCAAGCGGCGGTGCGTCGAGCGGAAGAAATGGAATCGCTATTTTAGGGCAACTTTATGAACACAATGAATTTCCTTGTATCAACACTGTTCGATCTTTATATCATGGTGGTGTTGTTACGAGTTTGGCTACAATGGTCACGCGCTGATTTCTACAACCCATTTAGCCAGTTTGTCGTTAAAGCCACTCAACCTGTGGTTGCACCGCTTCGTCGTATTATTCCATCGATTGGTAGCTTTGATTTAGCCACCGTCCTGTTTGCTTTTGTCCTTTGTGTCGCGAAATTCTTCGTGCTACAAATGGTGGCATCCGGTGGCCTTCCACCGTTTGACGCAAGTTACTTACTGATTGGTCTACTTGCATTGGTTAAAGCCGCTGGCGGTTTGCTGTTTTGGGTATTGATCCTTCGTGCAATCCTGAGCTGGGTCAGCCAAGGTCGTAACCCCATCGAATTCGTGATGATCCAACTGACCGAACCGCTGGTTGCACCAATCCGCAATGTACTGCCTTCACTGGGTGGCTTGGATTTGAGTGTGCTGGTGCTGTTTATTGTGCTGCAATTCCTGAACTTCCTGATCGGTGATTTGCTTAGCCCATACTTCGGCAACTTGTGGTTCGTGCTGTAATTCATGACGAGCGCCACCCGCCCTGCTTGGCATGAGAATGACGACCTGATACTGCGTTTATACATTCAACCGAAAGCCAGCAGAGATCAGTGGATGGGGCAACATGGCGAGGAAATAAAACTCGCCATTACCGCCCCACCCGTCGACGGTAAAGCGAACGCCCACCTCTCCAAATTTCTTTCAAAACAATTTAAGGTCGCCAAAGGCCAAATTGACATTGAAAAAGGGGAACTTGGGCGTCACAAGCAAGTCAGAATCCATAACCCCGTCATTTACCCCGATGCCATTAGTGATCTGATTTCCGCCCTCAAGCAGTAATGTCTTTGTATCACCCAATATGTGAAAGAGTCAGCGCAACACGCTGACTCTCGTTTAACGAAACACCGTGATAAGGAAAGCATGATGACCCGTTTCTTATGCCTCACTCGACGCATTCAATATGCCTTCTTCAGTGCGCTTTTATTGATCCTTTCTCCGTCTGTTACCGCAGAGCAATTCAAGAACATCGGCTCGTTAGAAGTGCATTATTCCGCACTGAATTCGACCTTCATCCCAGCAAAAATTGCAAAGACGTATGGCATCCAACGTGGCAGCCACAATGCGCTGATTAACATTGCGATTCTCGACAAAGCCCAAGCTGGAAAACCCGCATTAACAGCCACCCTTGAAGGCACAGCCCGCAACTTACTTGGCACCAAAAAGCCACTCACCTTTCGTGAAGTGAAAGAAGGAAAAGCCATCTACTACTTGGCAGAAGTGCGCTTCGCGAACGAAGAAAACCTTATCTTCGACATCGAGGTGAAAGCACAAGGCAATCGCGCAGGCAAACTCACCTTCCAACAGCAGTTCTATACTAACTAGCGTGGTAGATGACACCACATCACATTCAGGTATGATGGCGCTCACATGAAGCGCCATTTTTTATGGATGGCGATCAGACGACAATTTGCGTTTGCGCCAGTGCACCCGTTGTGGGTATCAGCACGGGCAACACCTTCAGGAGTACAATGATGAGCAAAGTGGTTCTCGCGACAGGCAATGCAGGAAAGGTCAAAGAAATGGCCGATCTTCTGCAAGATTTCGGCTTCGATGTGCTTGCACAAAGTGAGTTCGGCATCAGTGACGCTGATGAAACTGGAACCACCTTCATCGAAAATGCCATCATCAAAGCACGTCACGCTGCCAAAGAAACAGGGCTTCCCGCCATTGCCGATGATTCAGGCTTAGAAGTGGATTACCTGCAAGGCGCGCCTGGCGTTTACAGCGCGCGTTATGCGGGTGAAGGCCAAGGCGATCAAGCCAACATCGACAAGTTGCTCGAAAGCATGGCCAATGCTCCTGACGATCAACGCAGTGCCCGTTTCCACTGCGTACTGGTGTACATGCGCCATGCGAACGACCCAACCCCTTTGGTTTGTCATGGCGTGTTTGAAGGCCACATTGCGCGTGAAGAATCCGGGACCAATGGCTTTGGCTATGATCCTGTATTCTGGGTAGAGAGCCACAACTGCACACTGGCAAACATTGAACCTGCAGTGAAAAAGCAAATGTCTCACCGAGGACAAGCGCTCAAGAAACTGTTCGCTGCGCTCAGTGAACGCATGCAATCCGAACAAGCGAAGTAAACTGAAATGACAGACCACAACGTAGCGGCACACATTCCGCTAAGCCTTTACGTCCACATTCCTTGGTGTGTGCAGAAATGCCCGTACTGCGATTTCAACTCGCACACCTTGAAAGGCGAAGTACCAGAGCGAGATTACATCGACGCCTTGTTGGATGATCTTCAACGCGACTTGGCTCGCTTCCAAGGCGTAAGTGGTCGAAAGCTTCATTCCATCTTCATCGGTGGCGGCACACCAAGTCTGATGTCGCCAGAAGAAATCTCTCGCCTGCTGATGGGTATTGATGCACAAATTCCGTTTAAAGACGGCATTGAAATCACCATGGAAGCGAACCCGGGAACGGTCGAAGCGGATAAATTTATCGCGTATCAACAAGTGGGCGTAAATCGCATTTCCATCGGTGTCCAAAGCTTTGATGACAAGAAGCTCGCACGCCTTGGCCGCATTCATGGTTCAGAAGAATCAAAACGTGCCGCAACATTAGCCCATGAAGCGGGATTGAACAGTTTCAATTTGGATTTGATGCACGGCCTGCCCGATCAAACCCTTGAAGGGGCGCTTGACGATCTTAAACAAGCCATTGCACTGAACCCACCGCACTTGTCTTGGTATCAGCTCACCATTGAGCCCAATACCCAGTACTACTCCAAGCCACCCACACTGCCGGATGACGATGACCTTTGGGATATTTTTGAAAAAGGCCATGTGCTGCTGAGTGAGGCAGGCTACGTACAATACGAAACATCGGGATACAGCAAGCCGGGATATCAGTGCCAGCACAACCTGAATTACTGGCGTTTTGGCGACTATCTCGGCATTGGCTGTGGCGCACACGGCAAAATCACCGCCGAAAACGGTGCCGTACAGCGCACAGTAAAAGTGAAACACCCGCGCGGTTATCTCGATCTTGAGAAAGAATACCTCAGCGAATTGCATATAGTGGAGTCTGATGAATTGCCGTTTGAATTCTTCATGAACCGATTCCGATTGGTAGAGGCTTGTCTGAAAGAGGACTTTCCTGCACGCACGGGATTGCCGCTGGATGTGATCAAAGCACCTATCGATAACGCTATCGAGCAAGGGCTTCTAAGCGAAACTGACACACACTGGCAAGTGACACAAAAAGGTCGCCTGTTCTTGAACGACTTGCTTTCCGGCTTCATCGACGAGTAAAGGCAGCGAATAACGCTGTCTTTATACGAAGGGAAGATACCTTCCCTTCGTGTTGATCTTCGCCAAACGGCAAAGCCAAGGACAGCGTTGTAGATGAAGAAGTATCTGTTTGCCCTGAGTGTAATCGCATGGCTGCCACTCACCGATATTGCGCTCGCCGCAACATCAGGCAGCACCTCACCCAGCCATGCCTCATCGCATGCCTCAAAACATGCATCCCAAAACATTGGCACCATTTTCGGCACCCTACCTCAATGGGTCGCCCCCATTTCAGCCATCCCCGCGTTCGACGAAAAAGGCCACCACTACGATCAACAATATCTGTTGGTTGATAAGCAATTGAACCTTTCGGTGGCTGAGCCCGTCATGTATAAGCGCTACGCCAGCAAGGTGGTGTCAATCAAAGGGGTAGAGTCAGCCTCACAAATCTCTATCGATTTCGACCCAGCTTATCAGCACGTCTTAGTTCACCGCCTAGAGATTGTCAGAGACGGCAAAGTTATCGATCGCAAGGAAAGCGCCAAAACCTCGCAGTTCAAGCGTGAAGTTGACCTCGATGCTTTGCTCTATAACGGCGAAGAAACCTTGCATATCGTGCTAGATGAAGTCCAAGTCGGCGACGTTATTGATTACAGCTACACGCTCACTGGCTATAACCCCGTTTTTGGCGATCACCGAGAGTGGTACATCAAATCGGGTTGGGCAACCAGTGTTGCCCTGACCAATACGCGCGTCATCGTGCCAAAAAACAGCCCGATTGCCGTGACCAACCTTGAGGACAAAGGAAAAGGCACACTGACCACCACTCAGCAAGCAAACACCACGGTTTACCATTATCGCGAAGAAAACGGCCTGTATGATTTTGATGAATCAGAGCAACCACGCTGGTATAACCCCTACCCCTACCTGCATATTTCCAGCTACAAAGATTGGCAAGATGTGGTGAATTGGGCGCTGCCTTTGTATCAAGCCACGCCGGAAGACGATGAAGTACAAGCGCTAGTTAGCGACATTCGAGAGACCTACCCTGCCGACATTCAACGGCAAGTGGTTGCGGCGATTCACTTTGTGCAAAACAACATTCGCTACTTAGGCGAAGAGAACGGCATTGGCTCGCACAAGCCTCGCCCACCCGCTCAAATCGTGGCGCAAGGGTATGGTGACTGTAAAGACAAAGCCTTGCTGCTGGTGTCGATGCTCAATGCACTTGGCATTGATGCTTACCCCGCCTTGGTCGATACCTACTGGCGCGATCAACTCAACGCACAGCCCGCAGCGCCTTACAGCTTTAACCATGTGATTGTGCAAATCGACTTCGGCGGAAAGCCCATGTGGATTGATGCCACACGCACGCACCAAGGCAGTAAACTCACCACCATGGCGCAATCACCCTCGTACTCAAACCAGGTGAGCGTAATCTGCAAACCATGCTCAAACCCGGCCAAGACGTGATTCAAGATGTTGAGCAAAAGTTCGTGGTAAACCATGCTGACAAGAAAAGCTACCTGACGGTGAAAACCACTTACCGCGGCATTGAAGCTGAACAATGGCGTCGTTATTTGGAATCAAAACCCCTGATTGAACTTGGTGAAGAATACGCAAACTACTACGCCAGTGACTTTGAAGCGCTCGATCTTCTCAGACCGCTGACGATCACTGATGATCCAAACCAAAATGAACTGACCTTGCATGAAGCTTACGCCGTAGATGGTTTATGGTCGAAAGACGACGACACCTATGTCTTCGTGATTTCCGGTGATATCGTGGATGATTACTTGGTGAAACCCGATTTAATCCGCCGTAAAACCCCTTTCCGTTGTGGAACAGAAGGCGCGGTACATCAAAAGATCCAAATCAGTTTGCCAGAAACGTGGAACATCACGCCATCGAAGCATTCTGTCGATAGCCCTTTTTTTCGAGTTCACGTCATCCCTCAAAGCCGTGTCTGGACCGGGGGATTCATTGCTCGATAAAACCTATGTCGAAGCCGATTATTACTACCGTGCGAAAGCTCGACACGTAAAAGCCAGCGAACTGCGCCAATACCTTCGTCATGTTGATGATGCGTGGAATAACGTGGATTACGAGTTTACGTATCGACCGAATACGCCGTAAGCGAGATTGCGAGATTGCGAGATTGCGAGATTGCGAGATTGCGAGATTGCGAGATTGCGAGAAAAGCATAATGCGACGTAAATATGGTGCATAAAAAAACGCGGAATGCTCCGCGTTTTTTTATGCTTATCAAGGCGGTAAACCTACAACATGGTGACGGTTTTCCAACCTGACAGTGCAGGAATCAGCTGTTGAATGTTCTCTTCCTGAACCTGCCAATCAGACAAGCGTGTGCACACATCCTGACGAACGGCTTGCGTGCGATGACGCTGCGTTTTCACTTCATTCGTCAGCTTGTTTTGCAGTGACGCCATTTTGCTAGAGATATAAGACAGCTTGTTTGGCTTGTCAGCACTCAGCGTTGCAATATCATTCAAGCCACGGCTTGAAACAGTGGCAATCAGTTGCGGCACGCTCGCTTCTAACTCTTTCACCGTCATGGTCAACGCTTCGTGATTCAGCATCGGGCTACGGTCAGAACCATAAAAAGAGGTCACCACACGGTTTTGCAAATGTTGGTGGAACTGACCCAATTCGCCGCGCAATGAACTTTTCTCGCCCAGCTCATTGGCAATCACGCCATCCAGCGCGCGCCAAGACGTTTGCAGCTCGTTAGACAATGAACGGCTGATGTAAGGCAAATCGTTACGAATGGTTTTGTTGTAGGCCGACAAAGAGGCGCGCTGCTGATCAGACAGCGCCACTTTGTGCACGTCGAAGAACAGGCTGCCATTCGGCTCAATACGGAATGTGTTGTTATTGCGTTCGATCACCAAGCTATCGGCATCAATCGCAATGTCGCTATGCAGCTGAGGACGACAGGTTTCTGCGCTTACAAACATTGGAAGCGTCGCCAATAGAACGGCAATAGATTTCATGAGTTTCGATAAGTTCATTTTAACCATGCTCACTCTCCTTTATCTGGTGCTCAGCACCAGCAGCATTCCCAAAAAGACAGTCTCAATGCCGTGATAAGTCACCGCCTTGCAACACCCTTCGGTGCTTTAGAATATTGAACGTCCGATGCGCTCGGCCAGCAGTTCTAGTGCTGCTGTGCCCGCTAATGAGTTACCGGAAGGATCGAGTTCTGGAGACCAGACACAAATCGACATTTCTCCCGGTACGATCGCTACGATCCCGCCTCCGACGCCAGATTTCCCCGGCATGCCAACTCGGTAGGCAAACTCCCCTGCACCATCGTACAAACCACAGGTTGCGAGTAACGCATTGACCTGCTTACTCTGAGTCTGGCTGACAATTGTTTTTTCTGCGCCTAAAGGAAGTCCCTTATTTGCCAGATAGTTAAACGTTCTTGCCAGATCAACACAGCTCATGCGGAGTGCGCAGTAATGAAAATAATTTGAAAGCACAGGCATCACATCATTGTCGAAGTTGCCAAAGGCACGCATCAAATACGCAATCGATGCGTTGCGATCACTGTGTTCCATTTCAGACGTTGCGACGCTTTTGTCGTAACAAAGATGGGGGTTGCCAGACAGCATCCGCACGAATTCCAGCATACGCTGACGCGGGGCAGATAAACGGCTGTGTAGCATGTCGCAGACCACCAGCGCACCCGCATTAATAAACGGATTACGTGGGATCCCTTGCTCCATTTCCAACTGGATCATGGAGTTAAACGCTTGCCCCGATGGCTCTTTGCCCACGCGCTGCCAAATCTCAGCAGGCTGATAGTTTTGTAGGGCCAGCGTTAAGCTCAACACCTTAGAGATAGATTGAATAGAGAAGGCTTCTTGCGCATCTCCCGCAGTGATGATTTCGCCGTCGTTATAACAAACGGCAATGCCTAATTTATCCGCCGACACGTTTTCAAGTGCAGGGATATAATTGGCAACACGACCTTGTCCAATGAATGGGCGAACTTCTTCTAGGATCTCGCTCAACAGCTCGGGGCTTGGTTTCATCACTATCTCCAGTGGTCAAAAAAGCCAACGCGAGGTTGGCTTTAAGTCATTCTCCGACGGGCACTTTACCGTGTCGCGCCGCGAATAAAGGTATGCGTTTTTTCTTATTCTGTACGGGCGTACTTCATGTCCCATACGCCGTGACCCAAACGATGGCCACGCGCTTCGAATTTCGTCAATGGACGATCATCTGGGCGAGGAATGTAAGAACCGTCAGTTGCCGTGTTCTTGTAACCCGGCGCAACGTCCATCACTTCAACCATATGCTCCGCATAGTTTTCCCAGTCTGTTGCCATATGGAAAATGCCACCAATTTTTAGCTTGTCACGCAGCATTTGAACGAATTCAGGCTGAACGATACGGCGCTTGTGGTGACGCGCTTTATGCCAAGGGTCTGGGAAGAACAGTTGAACGGTTTCAAGGCTAGCGATTGGAAGCATGTGCTCAAACACCTCCACCGCGTCATGGCACATAACACGCAGGTTGGTCACGCCAGCATCGCGAGCTGCCATCAAACAAGCACCCACACCAGGGCTGTGCACTTCAATGCCCACAAAGTTTTTCTCTGGCGCGTTCTTCGCCATTTCAACCAATGATGCGCCCATACCAAAACCGATCTCTAGAACAACAGGATTGTTGTTGCCGAAAACCTCAGCCCAATCCAGTTGTTTCTCCTCGAAATCAATACCCATGGTTGGCCAGCAATCGTTCATTGCTTGCTCTTGGCCTTTGGTCAAACGACCTTCACGGCGTACAAAGCTTCTAATTCTACGAAGAATTTTGCCGTCTTCGGTCAATTCGGTTTTGGTAACTTCAGTCATTCTCTATGCCTGTAACTCAGTAACGAAGAAAAGTTAAGCGGATCGCGCATTATCCAAAGATCGAGCAAGTGTGCAAGCCTGATCATTTGACGGCACGTATCTTACCTGAGATGCCTACAAGTTTGCGGCCTTTTTCTGCACCGACTGATTATATCCAAACAACCTCAAGGTGCTTGTTCAGCGAGAGTTTGTTAGCTGGTAGGCGCGGCGCTGAATTGAAAACATAGTTACTCTACGTTAAAACTCAGCAACAAAGCATGGCAGCCAACAAAACTCGCCCTTTGGGAGCCTCTCATTTCGCTCACTTTTTTGTCAAAAACCTCGAAATAGCTCACTAATACTGTGGTTTATTTCCTCAAATTGAACCAAATGAGAAGCTCTGAAACCTGCATCTTGAGGGTATTTGGGTATAGACTAGTGCACGAGCAATCTCGTGGGCAACGCCCCCAATAAAGATAACAAAAGAGCGAGCAAAGTGAGTCAGTCCTTTTCCGACGCAATATTGGCCTGGTATGACAAATACGGCCGCAAAACCTTACCGTGGCAGCAAGAAAAAACACCGTATAAGGTGTGGCTGTCCGAAATCATGTTGCAGCAAACCCAAGTTGCAACAGTGATTCCTTATTTCGAGCGCTTCATGACGCGCTTCCCAACCGTCGTCGATCTCGCCAATGCAGAACTCGATGAAGTGCTTCATTTGTGGACAGGGCTTGGCTACTACGCTCGAGCCCGCAACCTGCACAAAGCCGCACAAAAAATCGCAACGGAGTTTCATGGCGAATTCCCGACCGATATCAACGACGTCATGGATTTACCCGGCGTAGGCCGTTCAACCGCAGGCGCAGTGTTGTCACTCTCATTGGGTCAGCACCATGCAATATTAGACGGCAACGTAAAACGCACCCTTTCGCGCCATTTTGCCGTTGAAGGCTGGCCGGGCAAGAAGCCGGTTGAAAACGCATTGTGGGAACTGGCCGATGCCAACACCCCGGCCGAAGGCGTTCAGCGTTATAACCAAGCCATGATGGACATGGGTGCCATGATTTGTACGCGCAGCAAGCCCAAGTGCGACATTTGCCCTGTTCGTGCGAGTTGTGACGCCAACGCGCTTGGTCGCCAAGCAGACTTCCCGGGTAAGAAGCCCAAGAAAGCCATGCCGGAAAAAGAAACCTGTTTTGTGCTCTTTCAATACGACAATCACATCTGGTTAGAGCAACGCCCTCCTGCGGGTTTATGGGGCGGATTGTGGTGTCTTCCAGAAGGTAATGAAAAAGAAATAGAGAGCTTCATTGCAGGAAAGCTCAATGGCACCGCGTTCGAGAAGCCTCAACATCTCAACGCATTTCGCCACACGTTTAGCCACTTTCACCTTGATATCGTGCCGATTCACGTCACTTTAAACAGCAAACCTACCTTCATTGGTGAGCAAGGAATCATGGAAGGCAACGGCGGGCTTTGGTATAACTTAACCCAACCAGCAAAGGTCGGACTGGCAGCGCCAGTACAAAAGCTGCTTGAAAGCCTGACCAGAGAAATTCAACTTTCGGCTGCGGCCGGATAATTTAATCGGGGAACGGAAAAATGAGCCGTACAGTTTTTTGCGAGCGCTTAAAGAAGGAAGGCGATGGCCTTGATTTTCAGCTGTATCCAGGTGAGCTGGGTAAGCGCATTTTCGACAACATCTCAAAAGAAGCGTGGGCAATGTGGCAAAGCAAACAGACCATGTTGATCAACGAGAAGAAGCTCAACATGATGGATCCTGAGCACCGCAAATTGCTGGAAACAGAAATGGTGAAGTTCCTCTTCGAAGGCCATGACACTGTGATCGAAGGCTACACGCCGCCTTCTGAGTAATTCGTAGGCTAGATACTTCACAGTTTTATTATATTGTTTTGTAAACAAAGGCATCGTGATTACTCTAATCATGATGCCTTTTTTAATGTCTGGCTTTTTTTACTCCACAGTCTTCATCACTGTGTCATCGTGAACGGGAACACATGAAACTACGCCGCGTGCTTGCGCTACTTATCCTTACCCTCTTTTCGACAGGCTGTACCCGTGAAATGATCGAGTCGGTTTACGACGTCGATTATGAATCCACGAACCGATTTGCGAAGAACCTTGCGCCGCTGCCGGGACAATTCCAAAAAGATTTTGCCGTGCTCGACAAGCTCATCAACAGCTTTAACGGCAACATCGAAGTGCGTTGGGGTAAAGATGAAGTCTTAATTTCGGGTAAACGTGACTACGTAAAGTACACGGATAACTACCTCAGCCGTGCCCGCGTTGACTTTGCCAATGGCCTCGTCACGATCGAGACCGTCGCCACATCGGATCCCAAACAGCATTTAAAACAAGCCATTGTGACCACGCTACTGACACCCAATGACCCAGCCTCTGTGGATTTGTACTCCGCGGCAGACGTGCAATTGGAAGGTCGCCCCTTCTTGCAAGGGCAAGTGCTCGACCAAGATGAAAAGGAAATCGCATGGGAGTGGCGCGCCAATCGCTACGCCGATTACCTGATTGATTCGAAAATCAAAAGTAAATCACTGCGTTTTCAGAAGGTGTTTTACGTCGAAATCCCAATGGTGTCTGATCACTCCAGTAAACGACGCTATCAATATGCTGACCTGATCCGTAAATCATCACGCCAATACGGCATCTCGGAAGAACTGATTTATTCCATCATCAAAACGGAAAGCAGTTTTAACCCTTACGCGGTGAGTTGGGCAAATGCCTATGGTTTGATGCAAGTCGTTCCCAAAACTGCAGGACGCGATGTGTTTAAGCTTGTGAAAAAGCGTTCAGGTGAGCCAAGCCCTGAGTACTTATTCGACCCTGCAAGAAATATTGATGCGGGTACGGCATATTTCTATATTTTGAAAACGCGATACCTAAAAGATGTGCGCGATCCGCTGTCAAAACACTACAGCATGATCTCCGCATACAACGGCGGAACAGGCAATGTACTTAAAACATTCCACCGTTCAGACCGAAAACGTGCCATGAATGATTTAAATCGATTAAATCCTAATCAGGTGTATTGGGCATTAACCAATAAACACCCGTCCTCAGAGTCTCGGCGCTATCTTCAGAAGGTGACTAACTTTCAAAAAGAATTTCGTTCCATGCAATAAAAACGTGGGTAAAACCAGAAACTCAGTGCATTTTTAAATCAAAACGACGAAAAAGACATCAAACAGTCTTATTTGACGTTTTTTTTAAAAAAAGGTGTTGACGAAAACGCTGAAAATCCGTTTAATGCACCCCGTTGCCTCGATAGCTCAGTCGGTAGAGCAGGGGATTGAAAATCCCCGTGTCGGT
>JBELME010000037.1:0-22163 GCA_042096095.1 Enterovibrio sp. | reverse complement strand
GAGAAGCGAGAAGCGAGAAGCGAGAAGCGAGAAGCGAGAAATTTTAAAGCTCAGAATGAAAAATGCCAGCGTAAGCTGGCATGTTGTCTTTCAATGGCGCGATAAATTACTCAGCACTTTCCTGATTTGGCAGATCAGGAATATCCATTTGCTGGTCTTCCGCTAACCATCGCGCGACGTCTTTCGCAAAGTAGGTCAAGATGCCGTCTGCACCTGCACGCTTGAAGCACATGAGTGATTCCATGACGGTTTCACGCTCGTTCAACCAGCCATTTTGTGCAGCAGCTTTGTGCATCGCATACTCACCAGACACTTGGTAGGCAAAGGTCGGCACTTTCAACTCGCTCTTCACACGGCGAACCACATCCAGATATGGCATACCTGGCTTCACCATGACCATGTCCGCCCCCTCGTTAACGTCCATGGCCACTTCGTGGATCGCTTCGTCGGTGTTTGCCGGATCCATCTGATAGGTTTTCTTGTTGCCACCTTTCAGATTCCCCGCCGAGCCAACGGCATCACGGAAAGGGCCGTAGTAAGCAGACGCATACTTGGCAGAGTACGCCATGATTTGGGTGTGAATGTAGCCTGCTTCTTCCAGGGCCTCACGGATCGCACCAATGCGGCCATCCATCATGTCTGACGGTGCAACGATATCCGCCCCCGCTTCCGCATGAGAAAGCGCCTGCTGGATTAAAACCTCTGTGGTTTCATCGTTCAGCACGTACCCTTCGTCATCGGTCAGGCCATCCTGACCAGACAAAGTGTACGGGTCGAGCGCCACGTCCGTGATCACGCCCATTTGCGGTACGTGTTCTTTCAGCAAACGCACAGCACGTTGCACAAGACCTTCAGGATTATGTGCTTCGTTAGCGTCTGCCGATTTGAATTCTTTTGGCACAACAGGGAACAGTGCAATCGCTGGCACGCCCAAGGTCGCCAAATACTCTGCTTCATACAGCATCAGATCGATAGACAAACGCTCGATGCCAGGCATAGATTCAATGCTCTCACGTCGGTTTTTGCCCATCAGAATGAACATTGGGTAAATCAGATCACTCGCGGAAAGTTGGTTTTCAGCCATCAAACGGCGGCTAAAGTCATGCTTGCGCAGTCGGCGCATACGACGGGCCGGAAACGCGCCCTGAGTGGATACAGTCATGGCATCCTCCTTAATCCAAATGCTTTGAATGCATCATAGCGCTTACAGTCTGAAGAATCGACGACTGTTCTGCGTGGTTATTGTGATCAACTGCTCAGTGTCCTGCTGACGCAATGTCGCTATCTCGCTGGCAATATGTGGCAAGTAACAGGGTTCGTTACGACGTGATTTCGGCTTTGGTGAGAGATCCCGCGGCAGCAAATACGGGGCATCAGTTTCGATCATTAAGCGGTCATTGGGAATCAAAGGCACAATATCGCGTAATGCTTGCCCGCGCCTTTCATCACAGACCCAACCGGTAATACCGATATATAACCCCATTTCAAGGCACGCTTTAAGCTCTTCCTCTGAGCCTGTAAAGCAATGTAATACTGCGCCGGGGAGCTTATCTATCCAAGGAGTCAAAATCGCCATAAAACGCTCGTGCGCGTCACGACAGTGCAAGAACACGGGCATATTGAGTTCAGCGGCGAGCGCAAGATGCGCTTCAAACACAGCTTCTTGTTGTGGGCGCGGTGAAAAGTCGCGATTAAAATCGAGACCACATTCTCCAATCGCAACTACTTGCGGTTGACTTGCCAATGTACGGATACTCGGCAGTGATAAATCCTCAACGCTTTTAGCATCGTGCGGATGTACACCTGCTGTTGAATAAGCAAAATCAGGATATTGCGCAGCCAAAGCCGCAGCAATTGGGCTCGACTCAAGATCCGTCCCTGTCACTACCATGGCAGTCACACCCGCGTCTTTTGAGCGTGTCACCACGTCTTCTCGGTCGCCGTCAAACTGGCTACTCGCGAGGTTTACCCCAATATCAATCACGGTGTGTCCTTCATTCAGCTTGGGTGACAATACCGTCCAAACTGCATTCAAAAAGCAGATAAAGAAAAAGCCAGTATAAGACTGGCTTTTCGGGAATGAAAACGCTTAGTTCTGGCTGTGGCCTTCACTTTCATCTTCGTTACGTTCTTCACGTGGTTTATAAAAACGCGAGAAGAATAGACCCACTTCGAATAACAAACACATTGGGATGGCCAATAAAGTTTGTGAAATGATGTCAGGTGGCGTGAGGAACATGCCCACAACGAACGCCGCAACGATAATGTAAGGGCGCTTTGTTCTTAGTTCGTCCGGATCAACCGCCCCAGTCCACACCAACAAGATGATGGCGACAGGTATTTCAAAGGCAATACCAAAGGCCATGAACAAGGCCAAGATAAAATCCAAGTAACTCGCAATGTCAGTGGCAATTTCGACATCCACCGGGGCAATTGACGTAAAGAAGCCAAAAACCAGTGGGAACACGACGAAATACGCAAAGGACACGCCGCAATAAAACAGCAGCGAACTTGAAGCCAACAAAGGCATGATCAGACGCTTCTCATGCTTGTATAAGCCAGGCGCAACAAACGCCCACACTTGATACAAGATCATAGGAACCGCAACGAATACCGAGACCACCAGCGTTAATTTGATTGGCGTAAAGAAGGGCGATGCCACATCTGTCGCAATCATGCTGGTGCCTTCCGGTAAGCGATCTACCAACGGCGCAGAAATAAAGGTGTAAATGTCGTTGGCGAAATACACCAAACCTAAAAAAACCACCAATACGGCCAACAAAGCACGTAGCAGGCGATCTCTTAGTTCGACAAGATGACTAATGAGCGGTTGGGTATCTTCTACAGATGACATAGTTTCTCGACAAAAACTGGAGCCCGACAAGAAAACCGTTACTCGGTTTTATCCTTGGCAGGGCTGGAAGCATTGGCAACATCCGCATTGGACTCGCCTGCACTCTTATTGCTATAAGGGCGCTGCACGTCTTCAGCTGCTTTTTTTAGCTCATCAACAGACTGTTGTAGATCTGGTGATAGGTTTTGCATTCCCATCTGCTCGGCTTTTTTCAGGTTATCTTGCAGCTCTTGAATCTTGAGCTCTTGCTCAAGTTCATCACGAACAGACCCTGCCATTCTTCGTGCCGCACCAATCCAGCGAGACACATTACGAATAGCCACTGGTAACCTTTCAGGGCCGAGAACCACCAGACCAACAACCGCGATCAGGATCAGCTCCCAAAAACCGATATCAAACACGGATTATGCCTGCTCTTTGTCTTTCGCTTCGCTTTTCTGTGCAGTGCTGTCTTTTTCTTCCAGTTTTTCCTGGACGAAATCAGCGTCTTTCTTCTCGTCGTCAGTCATGGCTTTTTTAAAACCTTTCACTGCTGAACCGAGATCACCGCCAATGTTACGCAATTTCTTCGTGCCGAATAAAAGAACGACGATCACTGCGACAATCAGCAGTTGCCAAATACTAATACCACCCATGCTAGTGCTACCTCTGCGTTATGTGGTGTAAAAAAAGTAACAGGAGTCTACGCGCTCAATGTTACAACTTATTTGATGTGCCCCAATCTACTTCACGTTGATAGGACAAGGAAATCATTTATTAAATGCTCGCCATGCGAATAACCAACTCAACACTGCCGTACCACCAGCAATGTGAGGGAGAAGATCCACCTGATTGCTATACAGTATGGCAGAGGTAACGAGCAATGTAGCACCCACTCCGAGTAAGAAGCGAGCACGGTTATGCTGTCGGCGTGCCAACATAAACTCTTGGTACATGGCGTCCATGCGTTGGTTTACCTGACGTCCCTGCTTTAAGCTATCGTAAACAAGTTCCGGTAACTCCGGCAGTTTTTCAGCCCAAAATGGTGCTTTTTCTTTAATTGCGTTTATCAACGCTTTTGGACCGAGCTGTCGAGACATCCAGTCTTCAAGGAAAGGTTTGGCGGTATCCCACAAATCGAGTTGCGGATAAAGCTGGCGCCCTAGCCCTTCTACATACAACAAGGTTTTTTGCAGCAGAACAAGCTGTGGCTGCACTTCCATATTAAAGCGACGCGCAGTATTAAACAGGTTCAACAGCACATGACCGAAGGATATTTCACACAATGGCTTTTCAAAAATAGGCTCGCACACAGTGCGAATCGCAAATTCAAACTCATCGACATTCGTGTCATGTGGCACCCAGCCAGAGTCAACATGTAACTCAGCCACTTTGCGATAATCGCGATTGAAAAATGCTAAGAAGTTTTCGGCAAGGTAACGCTTATCTTCACGGTTTAATGTACCCACAATGCCACAGTCCAATCCTATCCATTGCGGGTCTTCAGGGTGGTCATAAGACACGAATACATTGCCGGGGTGCATGTCAGCATGGAAGAAGCTATCACGGAAAACTTGTGTGAAAAACACCTGAACGCCGCGTTCGGCGAGGAGTTTTAAATCGGTTCCGTTTTCTCTCAAACCTTCCATGTCTGACACTTGAATGCCATAGATGCGCTCAGACACCATCAAGCTGGTGCGACAGTAATCACTGAACACTTCTGGTACATAAAGGATGTGGTCATTTTCAAAGTTACGACGAAGTTGAATGGCATTCGCGGCTTCCCGCATCAAATCCAGTTCATCAAGCAATGTTTTTTCGTATTCGCGAACCACTTCGACAGGCTTTAAGCGGCGCGCTTCCGGCAGGAAACGCGCAACAATGCGTGCCATACGATACATCAGTTTAATATCGGCTTGAATAACAGGCAGGATGTCTGGGCGGATGACTTTCAAAACCACTTCACGGCCGTTTTCTTTTAACGTAGCAGTGTGCACCTGTGCAATGGATGCAGACGCTAACGGCGTTTCGTCAAAATCATCAAACCAATTTTCGAGTGCTCCACCAAGCGCTTCTTCCATCTGTGACTTTGCCAACTTGCCATCAAACGGCGCAACTTGGTCTTGAAGCATAGCCAACTGATCAGCAATCGCTGGCGGGAACAGATCTCGACGCGTAGACATCATCTGACCGAACTTGATCCAGACAGGGCCAAGTTCTTGTAAGGCCAATCGGAGACGTTCACCCAACACTTTGTCTTCATGACTATTTTTTAGCCAAAACAGCATTTTGCGCATGAGGTGAGGCCCACGCGTGATGGATTGCTTTGGTAATAGCTCATCCAGCCCGTAATTTAGCTGAACTTTGGTGATCTGATATAAACGGCGAATTTCGCTGGGTGTCATGTGTTCTCCACCTTAGCGAGTGCGCTTAACTTTTGTTCAAACGCATCGATACGCGCTTGAAGGCGTGAGGCATGGCTTTGCACATCGTCCACTTGGTCTGCGAAATACGCAACTTCCAATGCGCCGGGCGCTAAACGCCACTCTTCAACCACCAACTCTGCGGCGTAGCGCTGCTGGCGCTTACCCACATCTTTGAGAAACGCGACACCTTGTTGCGCTGCTCTGACGACGGTGTGTGCAACCACGTCACCGGTATAGTGAGACAGCCACTCTGCAATGTCCGGATTTAACCCATTCAATAAACTAGAAAAATGCTGCGCAATATCGATGTCACCGTCTAGGTGCAATTTGTCTTGCTTGATCAAACGGGTCAGGTTGGCTTTGTCTTTTAGCTGAGGAAGCACGGAAACCGCAAGCGCAAGTTCGCAATCGGCATCGCCTTCAAACGCGGCCAAGACATCCACTTGCTGGCTAAATACAAACACCAATTGCTTGTTGATGTCAGTCAGTTTGACGCGCAGCACGTTGCCTTTTAGACGTGCTAAGCGGCGTTGGCTTTCGCTGTCTTGACGGATCAGCGTATTGAGACTGGTTTCGACAACGGCGGTCACTAACGGATCGAGTGGCATAGCAGCACCTTAGAATTTGTAACCGCGGTGCAAGGCAACAATGCCACCGGTCAGGTTGAAGTATTTCGTTTGCTCGAAACCTGCATCTTCCATCATCCCTTTCAAGGTCTCTTGATCTGGGTGCATGCGAATGGACTCAGCAAGATAGCGGTAACTTTCCGCATCGTTAGCAATGAGTTCGCCCATTTTCGGCAACAGGTGGAAGGAGTAAGCGTCGTACACTTTTGACAATGGCTCGACGATAGGCTTGGAGAATTCCAGCACCAACAAACGGCCACCCGGCTTCAGTACGCGATACATGGAACGCAGTGCTTTGTCTTTGTCGGTGACATTCCGCAGGCCAAAACCAATGGTAATGCAGTCAAAGTAGTCGTCTGGGAATGGCAATTCTTCGGCATTGGCTTGCACGTAATTCACGTTGCCAACAATACCGATGTCGCGCAGTTTATCGCGGCCAACATTAAGCATCGAGTTATTGATATCCGCCAGAATAACCTGGCCTTTATCACCCACGATGCGGGAAAATTTTGCTGTCAGATCGCCGGTTCCACCAGCCAAGTCCAACACGCGATGACCTGGACGCACACCACAGCAATCAATGGTGAAGCGTTTCCAAATCCGGTGAATACCCATAGACATTACATCGTTCATGATGTCGTACTTCGCTGCCACATTGTGGAAGACATTGGCCACCATGCTGACTTTGTCTTCTTTGGCGATCGTTTGAAAGCCAAAGTGAGTGGTATTCTGATCCGCGTCTTGCGTCACGCCCTGTGTCGTATCTGTCATCGTAAACCCCTGAGTAATAGCGGGCGTGCTAAGAAAATGCCCGTTATTTTTGCTGCTTAGTGTACTTTATACCCACAAAGGCGAAAAGCGGTTCGTGCCGTGGATAAGAGGTCAGGCTTAATCGCGAGATGCCGACAAGGCTGGCGTGTCGTCTTCATTGTCCGACGCGTCTCTTTTCAGCATCGCCACACTGATATCCCGTTTCACCTCCACACCCAGCGTTTTAAAGCCTTCCGCTTGACGCAAAATGTTCCCGCGCCCCGTTGAAAGCTTATTGAGCGCACCTTGGTAACTGTCAGCCGCCTTGTCTAACGCGCTGCCCAGCCCTTCAATATCGACAACAAACAGACGAATTTTGTCGTAAAGTTTGGCGGCTTTTTCTGCAATTAAACGGGCATTTTGGTTTTGGTGCTCATACCTCCATAAATTATTGATGGTACGAAGGGCGACCAACAAGGTGGTTGGACTGACGAGCATGATGTTGTGATCGAGGGCTTCGCGAATCAATGAAGGCTCGGCTTCAAGGGCGATTTGGAATGCTGGCTCAACCGGAATAAACATCAAAACATAGTCCAAACTCTGTATGCCATGAAGCTGATGATAATCTTTGCGCCCAAGGCCTCGGATATGCCCGCGAATAGCCGCTACATGCTCTCGCAAGGCGCTGTCTTTGTCGGTCAGGGTCTCTGCATGGTAATAACGCTCGTAAGCCACCAGCGCCATTTTGGCGTCAATAACGACGTCTTTGCCTTGGGGCAAACGCACAATGACATCGGGCTGATAACGCTTACCTTGCTCGTTTTCAAGGCTGACCTGCGTGTGATATTCATGTCCTTCACGCAACCCTGACTCTTCTAACACACGCGCAAGTACCACCTCGCCCCAATTCCCTTGCTGCTTATTATCGCCTTTTAACGCTTGCGTGAGGTTCACCGCTTCTCGGGTCATGTCTTCATTGAGCTTTTGCAGGCTTTTGATTTCATGGATCAGGGTATGGCGCTCTTTGGCTTGCTCACCGAAGCTGTCTGAAACCTGTTTATGAAAACCTTCAAGTTGGCTTTTCAACGGCCCCAGTAAGCTCTCTAAGCTCTGGCGGTTCTGCTCATCCACGGTACGGGTTTTATGGTCGAACACTTTGTTTGCCAAACTTTCAAATTGCACGCGCAGGCGCTCTTCCGCCCCCTCAAGCAATCGAATTTTTGCGTCAGCGGCTTCAAGTTGTTCTTCCGTGCGGGTTTGTTGCTCTCGAAGGGAAAGCTCTAACGCGGCTTTATGGTCTCGAAGGGTTTCCACCGTGTCGGTAAGTTGGTCTTTTTCACTGCGGAGAATGTCCATCTGGCGCAGTTTCTCCGCCGCCGCTGTCAGCTTGCCGTATTGGTTTCGAAGTTCGTTGCTCAATCGGTCACGCTCTAAATCCATGCCGTCGAGCTCTTCTTGCAATGTGCGCGCTTCGGCTTCGAGACGTAAAATCGTGGATTGGCTTATTTTTTCATCGGCGTCTTGTTGCTGCATCATCAGATCACGAAGGTTTCGCTGAGAGAGTCGGTGAAAGAGGGTGCCAACAATGGCTGTCACCCCTGCTCCAGCGCCAGCGGCTGCCCAAATCATTCCATCCGAAAGCAGGCTTTCAATCTGCATGCGATAACCTTTTCATTTCACACCATAACCAGTATTGAAGGCTAATAAGACACTGGATAAATGTCCAGCTTTTCTAATGGTCACCGATTGCTCTAGACTGCATGCTCTCTCTTTCTCAATGGAATGACTCTTCATGAACGACCGCCTTGCGATCGGCTACGGATTGGCTGCGGTGTTACTGTGGTCAACCGTCGCGACTGCCTTCAAGATCACACTCACTTACATGGATCCCATCCAAATGCTTGCAGCGGCTAGCGTGGTGTCTGCGCTGTCTCTTGCCGCGATAGCGGCATGGAAAGGCACGCTGAGTAAGCTCACTACCACCTTTTCTAAACGCCCACTTTATTATTTGATGTTGGGTTTAATTAACCCTCTGATTTATTACTTGGTCCTTTTCAAAGCCTACGATTTACTGCCCGCGTCTCAAGCTCAGCCACTGAATTACAGTTGGGCCATCACACTCACGCTGATGGCCGCCCTTTTTATGGGGCAGAAAATCCGTAAACAAGATTGGATTGCTGCAGTGCTTGGTTATGCCGGGGTGGTGGTGATTGCCACAAAAGGGGATGTGCTTGCGTTGAATTTTGACAGTCCATTAGGGGTTAGCTTGGCGCTGCTATCCACTTTACTGTGGGCCGGGTACTGGATCCTAAATGCAAAAAACCAAGCCGACCCAGTGATAGGTCTACTGCTTGGCTTTCTTTTGTCACTGCCCTTTTCGATTGGACTGAGCCTTTACACCAGTGATTGGAGCGGCATTCCTTGGCAAGGCTGGTTAGCCGTTAGCTATGTTGGCTTATTCGAAATGGGGATCACGTTCGTGCTTTGGTTAAATGCCATTAAGTTAGCCTCAAATACAGCACGTATCAGTAATCTCATTTTTATTTCGCCATTTATTTCTTTATTGCTGCTTTCCACAATCATAGGCGAACAAATCCACCCAACAACGCTGGTCGGATTGCTCATGATTGTTGCAGGTCTTTTGGTTCAGCAGCGAAAACGTAAAACGTAGTTCAGAGGAATCATTAATTCTAGCGAGTACGCTGCGCTAAATATTGGCGCAGCTCTTCTGCTGAAATACCATCATTCGCCATTTCTTGTGCAAGCTCTTGTACGCGCTCACCACGACGATCATGAATCACCTTATTAAACTGATGTACCAGCTCACGCAGGCCGCTGATAGGCACTTGACGTGCAGCTCGCTGAACACGCTCTTCGCTCATACCGCTTAATTCAGTGAGAAGTTTTCCGAACATCATTTTCTCTGGCGATTCTTCAAGCATTTCCAGATGACGTGCTAATTCGATTGTCGACATCGACATAAATTATGACTGCCTATTAGTGTATGTAAGGGTGGAAAAGAAAAGGTTGCACACTAAATATACTCCCTTGGCTTATTAAGCAACAAAAAAATGCCCGCACAATAAGAATTGGCGGGCGAAGAAATGTTAATGGGTTGTCGAGACCCTGCGCTTTTCGCGTCTTATCATTTTGTATTCATTCATGCTTAGTCACGAGACTAGCATTCGGCGGTGTGCCAGCGCTTACCTGCTGATGACCAAAGAATAAGTAGGCCAGGTGCCAGCAATAGCATGTGGAAAACCAGCAAGTGTGGCTCGCTCAAACCGGCGCGCTGCGTCAAACTCACCAAGGTGCCAGCACCACTCATTTGAAATAAACCCAGCAATGCGGCGGCTGTGCCTGCATGCTGACCAAATGGTTCTAAGGCTTTACCCGCCGCAGAGCCTAGAATCCATGCAAAACCAAATGAAGACACGATCACTGGCAACATAAATGCCCAGGCTTGTTGCGTGCCACTCAATGCCGCCATCAAGCAACCTGCAAACAACAAGGTCACCATGCCCGCATTCAGTGTTTTACGGCTGCCAAATTTTTCGATCACCTTTGGTGCAGTCATGGATGCGAAAATATTGAACGCCGCATTGGTACCAAACCATAAGGTGAAGGCCTCCATGGACAAACCAAGTTCTGAAATCAATCGCACAGGTGCTGAGGTGACATACGCGAGAATGACAGACATCGCCAATAGGCAAAGCACCGCATGGTAAACAAATACGGGCTCTTTCAAGACTTTCCAATAGCGCGATGGGCTTAGCAAACGGCCACTGGTGTCGGTATCTGCTGGGCGGGTCTCACGGAACAGCGTCATGACCAACACAAATGCCACAACCGCATAAGCCATCATAAAACTGAAGTTTGAACGCCAGCCAAACATGTGCGTCAACCAACTGCCGAGCAATGGCGCAAGTGCGGGGATAAAACAAATGGCACCGTTAAGGTAGCTGATCATCTGACCGCTTTTTTTCGCACCAAAGCTGTCTCGAACTGCAGCAAATGCACACACCGACGTAGCACATGCACCCGCACCTTGGAGCAAACGCGCAATCAGCAAAGCATCCAGTGATTGTGCTACCCATGCCAATGCAGAACTTGCTGCATAAATCGCAATGCCTGCCATCGCAACAGGACGACGGCCAAAACGATCAGCCAATGGGCCAGCAAGTAACTGCCCCAAGCCTAAGCTCACCAAAAACCAAGAGATTGTGTCTTGGATACGTGTAGGGGCAACATCGAATTCTGTCGCCATGAGTGGCATTGCAGGCAGATAGATATCAATGGCAAGCGGGCTAAAGAGCACCAGCAAGACCATTAACGCAACAAGGCGACTATCAGGTTTTGAAGAAGGGGTGGACATAGGTTTCTCCTGATGATTTGCGCGCAGTGTAGTCGGATTTAGATATGAGCGAAAATGGTTTATATTCAGGTTAAACATGCCAATTTGGAATATCACTAAATGAACCTCAACCAGTTGCTTCGTTACGATCTCAGTCTGCTGATTTGTCTTCATGTATTAATCGAAGAATGTCACGTCACGCGCGCCGCGCAGCGGTTGAATTTGAGCCAATCGGCTGTCAGTAAAAACCTCGCGAAATTACGCACACAATTTGATGACCCACTCTTCAATCGCACCTCTCATGGTCTCCATCCCACGCCGAAAGCCATTTCGCTCAAAACCGGGTTGAAAAACTTACTCGGTCATATTGAAGGGCTGACCGTTACTGACGAATTCAATCCCGCCACCAGTGATCGTCGCTTTCATTTGGCCTTGGTAGAAAGCGCCTACCCCTTGCTATTGCCCCGCTTTTTAGGGGAAATACTCGATGCTGCGCCCTCGATAACATTGGATACCGAAGCGTGGGGACCACACACTTTTGACGCGATGGCTCGCGGTGAGGTTGATTTTGGCATTACAGGAAAAGACCTCAACCCCGCAGATGCCATGCTCACACTCATGCCTCCTAAAGGCATTGTGTATGAGGAGCTCTATCAAGATCATCAGCGTGTTATTGTCAGAAAAGGCCATCCCATACTCAGCACGCATTGGGACATGGACACGTATTTAAAACAGCGGCATGTGCAAGTGCGTTGCGATGGCAGCGACAGATGGTTGCTGGATTACAAGTTGGCAGAAAGAGGCCTTGAACGTGACATTGCCATGTATGTCCCCGACTTCAATAGCGCAGCGAGCCTTTGTACTCATACCGATTTGGTTTTTACCGCCCCCTCACATTTTGCGTATTCGGTTGCCAAGCAACTTGATATGACAGTACTGACACTCCCAGAGCCTATTCCGCCGATGGCATACACTTTGTTTTGGCATCAAAGCCGACAAAGCGATTCTGGGCATCACTGGTTGAGGGAATTAATTATTTCGCGTTGCAGACATATGACAGAAATTGCAGCGGCAGAGGAAAACAGATAGCGTAGAGATTAAGAAACTAAAGGGTTTCAACCCATTTCGAACGTTACGATCATTCAAACAGATAATAATAGGACGATACATGCACACTACGACTGCTGAACGCGTCGAGGCTTTACGACGTTGGCTTAATGACCAGTCATTGGATGCGCTAATTATTCCGCATGAAGACGAATTTCTTGGCGAATACATCCCAGAACACAACGAACGCCTCCACTGGGTAACTGGGTTTACAGGCTCGGCAGGCGCAGCGGTGATCACTCGCGAAAAAGCAGCGATGTTTGTCGATGGTCGCTACACGGTGCAAGTGCGCAAGCAAGTCCCTGCCGATACTTTTGAATACCGTCACCTGATTGAAGAACCTGCACTGCAGTGGCTACTTAATACATTGCCACTTGGCAGCAAAGTGGCCGTGGATCCGCGTCTTCACAGCGCCAATTGGTTAGCACAAGCGGAAACAGCAGTAGACGGCGCCCTTGCGCTCATTCGCATCGACAGTAACCCAATCGATACCTTGTGGCATGACCGCGCAGCTCCGTTGCTCACTGACGCACGATTGATGGGGAATAACCTTGTAGGTCAAAGCAGTGAAGACAAACGTCAACGCATCGGCCAAGCCCTTGCAACATCAGGTGCTGATGCTGCGCTATTGAGCCAACTTGATAGCATTTGCTGGTTACTTAATATCCGCGGTGGCGATGTATCACGACTGCCTGTACTGCTCTCAAGTGCGCTGATTGAAGCCAACGGCAACGTAACTTTTTTCATCGACCCAGCACGCTTGCCAGACGATTTCATGGCGCATGTTGGCCACGGTGTGTCTGTGCTAGCACCAGAGGCTCTCAAAGCGTCTTTGGCCTCATTGGGCGGAAAAACGGTGTTGGTTGACCCACAAACAAGCAATGCGTGGGCAAGTCAGGTGCTTAACCAACATGGCGCGAATATCGTGCATGCTGCCGATCCGTGCATGTTGCCAAAAGCCGCTAAAAACAGCACCGAAATTGCAGGCATCAAAGCGTGTCATATTCGCGATGGCGTTGCAGTGAGCCGTTTCCTCGCTTGGATTGATACACAAGTCGCTGCAGGAAACCTTCCGAATGAGGCCGAGCTTTCTGACACGCTTCTCAGCTTCCGTGAAAAAGATGACACCCTTGCTGATTTGAGCTTTGACACTATTTCTGCCGCTGGCGGAAACGCGGCAATGTGCCATTACAACCACCTCAATCAACCAGAACCGGGCGAGCTTGAGCTCAACAATGTGTATTTGGTGGATTCAGGCGGTCAATACCCAGATGGCACCACGGACATCACGCGAACCATTGCGATCGGTGAGTGCTCAGACGAAGTGAAAACCGCCTTCACCTTAGTACTGAAAGGCCATATTGCGTTGGGTACGGCGCGCTTCCCGAAAGGCACCAGCGGCAGCCAGTTAGATGCGCTTGCCCGTCAACATCTATGGGCACACGGCTTTGATTACGACCATGGCACTGGCCATGGTGTGGGTCACTTCCTTAGTGTGCACGAAGGCCCTCAACGTATCGCAAAAGCGCCGAATACTGTCGCGTTGCTTCCGGGTATGGTGCTGTCCAATGAACCAGGCTACTACCGTGCAGACGCATTCGGTATTCGTATTGAGAACTTGGAAATCGTCGTGGAAGTGCCAACGAAAGGTGATATGACGGTACTTGGTTTTGAATCACTGACCCGCGCGCCGATTGATCGTCGACTCGTCGATGTTTCCTTGCTGACTGATAGCGAAATAAATTGGTGGAACGATTACCACCAGAAAGTATGGCGAGACGTGAGCCCGTATCTTGATGGCGAAGACTTAGTATGGCTTGAACAAGCAACCCTGCCGTTGTCGCGTTAAGTTTTTCCATGCTGAATGAAAGGCTCCTTTTGGAGCCTTTTTGTTTTATCGTATTTACCCTGAATACGATGCATCCCAATCTTTCCACACCACTTCAAACCCTGCCTGTTTAACGGCTGTTGCGACTTCTCTGGCACTACGCTCATCAGACACAGCAAATTGCTCAAGTGCTTCTTCATGATCAGCGTACCCTCCAGGTTGTGTTTTCGATGCTGCAGACATGGAGGTAATACCCAGTGGCAGCACTTTGTCCCGAAAAGCTGGAGACTCACGAGTCGATAAAGACAGTTCCACTTCTGGATTCAATAACCGATAGGCGCAGATAAGTTGCACCAATTGGCGATCTGTCATCACCGACTTTGGTTGAACTGCACCTTCACAGGGGCGTAACCTCGGGAAAGAAATAGAATAACGACTGCGCCAGTAGGTACGCTCCAAGTAATCAAGGTGACTCGCCACAAAGAAGCAGTCTGTGCGCCATTCATCCAACCCTATCAGGGCACCAATGCCAATCTTATCGATACCCGCTCGCGCAAGTCGATCTGGCGTATCAAGTCGATATGCAAAATCCGTTTTATTCCCGCGAAGATGGTGCTCTGCGTAAGTGGCGCGGTTGTACGTCTCTTGATAGACCATCACCGCATCCAAACCAAGACTACGCAACTCCGCATACTCTTGCTCTTCCATCGGCTGAACTTCCATCGCCAAATAACTGAAGTGATGCTTAATCACAGGCACTGCATCGCGGAAATATGCCATGCCCACCTTGGTTTGATGTTCACCTGTGACGAGCAAAATACTGTCAAAGTTCATGGCTTTGATGGCATCACATTCACGCTCAATATCCGACATCGACAAGGTCTTTCGCTTGATACGGTTTTCCATCGAAAAGCCGCAATAGGTGCAAGCATTCGCGCATAGGTTAGATAAATAAAGCGGCACATAGAAATTCACCGTGTACCCAAAGCGACGCCGTGTCGCCGCGGCGGCTTGTTGCGCCATTTGTTCTAAAAAGGGTTCAGCAGCAGGCGATATCAGCGCTTTGAAATCTTCAAGGTCGCGTTTTGATTTTGCCAAGGCGCGCGATACATCACTGGCCGTTTTACTGTAAATCGATAGCCGGATGTCGTCCCATTCGAGCTCAGACCATTGTTCAGAAAAACCCATGTAACCTCCCTGTTATCACGCAAGCTCGTCCAAAAAAGCGGTCAATGGGCTCGATGCCATCGCGTGTTGCGCTCTACCCGCTAACCCCGCTTCGTAAGCCATTCGGCCGCTTTCAACCGCCAATTTAAACGCACGAGCCATCGCCACGGGGTTTGCTGCTGTAGCAATTGCCGTGTTTACAAGCACAGCATCCGCGCCTTTTTCCATCGCAAGTGCAGCATGAGAAGGTGCACCAATTCCCGCATCCACCACAACTGGCACTTTCGCTTGGTCGATAATGATGTCGAGAAAATCGCTAGAAACTAACCCCTTGTTGCTCCCAATTGGCGCACCAAGCGGCATAACAGCAGCGCACCCCACCTCTTCTAATCGCTTACACAAAACGGGATCAGCATGGCAATAAGGCAAGACAACAAAGCCCTCTTGCACTAACTGCTCGGCGGCCTTAAGTGTTTCGATCGGGTCGGGCATTAAGTATTTTGGATCTGGGTGAATTTCCAGTTTTAGCCAGTGTGTGCCCAATGCCTCTCGCGCTAAACGTGCTGCAAATACTGCCTCTTTTGCGGTTTTAGCACCTGATGTATTGGGTAACAAGTGGATACCAGAGGATAAAAGGGGGGCAAGGATGTCATCGTCTCGATTTTTTACATCAACACGTTTAAGTGCCATGGTGACCAGTTCTGAACCACTTTCAGCAATGCTTAGCGCCATTGCTTTGGTGCTTGAAAACTTGCCCGTTCCCGTGAAAAGGCGAGATGCGAAAACTTTATCTGCAATTTTCAACATGGTTATCCTCCTGCAATGGCCTGAAAAACAGCAATGTGAAGACCTTCCTGTAATGGCGTGTCTTGCCACTGGTGGCGTGGAACAATATCGCCATTAAGCGCAATCGCGACAGCATTATCTGGCAGCGACAACTCTGTAATGAGCGCTTTAAGGTCGTAAGCATCAATCGTTGTATACGCTTGTTCATTAAGCCAAATTTGCATTTTTATCCGCCTTCTTTTGAACCTGACAAACTGTGCATGACGGGTCATGAGGAACGTGCATCGCTCTCCATGACAATGTGCGTCCATCAAGGTGATAAAAGCGTGTTGAAGGCTTCTCTGATTGGGTCAGGTATTGCAATGCTACAAGTGCCTGAAAGTTACCAATAACACCAACAACAGGCCCAATAACGCCTGCTGATTGACAGTTTCGTGTCGTTTCATCATGTTGCACGGGGAACAAGCAGTGGTAGCAAGGTGTATTCGCATTGGCAAAATCAAACACCATTAACTGACCGTTCCAACCGATTGCTGCACCTGAGATAAGGGGCGTTTTCGAGGTAAAACAGGCCCCATTGATGGCTTGGCGCGTCTCCATGTTATCGCTGCAATCCAAAACCAGATCGGCAAGAGACACTTCCAACGACAGCGATTTACCCGAGAGGCGACGCTCAACAGGTCGACATTGAATACGATGATTCAAACCACTGAGTTGGTCACTCAATGCCTTGGCTTTGGGGTTACCTACATCCGTTTCGCGATAAGCGATCTGACGAGGCAAGTTTGAAGATTCGATATCATCATCATCAGCTAATACAAGGTGTCCCACCCCTGCGCCCGCGAGATAAAGCCCCGCCGCTGTTCCTAGCCCGCCACACCCGACGATCAATACTTTGGCCACTGCGAGTTTTTGCTGAGATGCCTCACCCCAATCAGCCAACATGATTTGACGGCTATATCGATCAAACGCTTTATCAGAAAGTGGTGGAAGGTTCATGCCTCACCTCCTCTTTCAGTATTTCTGCAAAAGAGTGAAGTGTTGCGGCTAAATCTTTGGATTGAGTGACAGCACGAACGACCGCAATGGCATCAACGCCTGACTGCCATACTTCTGACGCGACAGACAGATCAATACCACCAATCGCTACAGTCGGTACTTTTCCATTCACCGTCCGTAGATGTGTTTTTAGTTGCTCAATGCCTTGAGGTGGCGTTGGCATCTGCTTAGTCGGGGTTGGAAATATATGCCCAATCGCCAAGTAGCTGGGATTTAATGACAAAGCGAACTGCAGTTCTTCCGCAGTCCTTGTCGACACACCTAGGCGTATACCAGCTTTAGCAATGGCATTCAGGTCAGCTCTTTTTAGATCATCCTGTCCCAAATGTATGCCGTAAGCTCCCGCTGAGAGAGCCTTTTCCCAGTGGTCATTAATGAACACCTGTGCGTTGCAGAGCTCACCGTACCCGACAGCATCTTGTATCATGGCATCAAGATAAGGATGGCTTGGGTCTTTAACACGAAGCTGCACTGTTCGCACGCCATGCGCCAACAACCTCTTAAGCAACGCAATATCATCAACCACAGGGTAAAGAGGGCCTAAGCCCTCCTCCATTTTTTCAAAAGGCTGACTGACTAATACATTCGAAGCCTTCATACCGACTCCTTACGCTTTTTGATGATAAATTTCACTGCCCTTCGCAAGAAACTCGGCCGATTTCTGTTTCATGCCTTCAAGTGGATCATCGAGCATTTGCACTTCAATCGCTTCACCAAGCTCTTGGTTTTTAGCGTATTCGCGTACTTCCTGACTGATCTTCATTGAGCAGAATTTAGGGCCGCACATCGAGCAGAAATGGGCCACTTTGCCAGATTCTTGCGGCAGGGTTTCATCGTGATATGCGCGTGCAGTTTCTGGATCTAGCGCTAAATTAAATTGATCCTCCCAACGGAATTCAAAGCGTGCTTTAGACAAGGCATTATCGCGAACCTGAGCTCCTGGGTGGCCTTTCGCAAGGTCAGCAGCATGTGCGCAGAGCTTATAAGTGATCAAGCCGACTTTCACATCGTCTTTATTAGGTAAACCAAGGTGCTCTTTAGGCGTCACATAGCAAAGCATGGCGCAGCCAAACCAACCAATCATTGCCGCTCCAATACCCGATGTAATGTGGTCATAACCAGGCGCTATGTCTGTCGTTAGCGGACCAAGCGTATAGAAAGGCGCTTCGTGACAATGCTTCAGCTGCTCATCCATGTTCTCTTTGATCATGTGCATCGGAACATGTCCAGGGCCTTCAATCATGACCTGAACATCGTATTCCCATGCAACCTTGGTCAATTCGCCCAAGGTGCGTAATTCAGAAAACTGTGCCTCATCATTCGCATCTGCAACAGAACCTGGGCGCAGGCCGTCACCGAGAGATAAGGCAACATCATACTGCGCACAGATTTCACAGATTTCGCGGAAGTGGGTATAGAGGAAACTTTCAGTGTGATGAGCAAGACACCATTTGGCGATGATTGACCCACCGCGAGACACGATACCCGTCACGCGTTTGGCGGTCATAGGAACGTAGCGAAGAAGCACGCCAGCATGGATGGTAAAGTAATCCACACCCTGCTCAGCTTGTTCAATCAAGGTGTCACGCATCACCTCCCAAGTGAGGTTTTCAGCGACACCATTCACCTTTTCAAGCGCTTGATACATCGGCACTGTGCCAATTGGCACTGGGCTATTTCGTAAAATCCATTCGCGTGTTTCGTGGATATTTCGGCCCGTAGAAAGGTCCATCACCGTATCGCCGCCCCAGCGTGTTGACCAGATCAGTTTCTCGGTTTCTTCTTCAATGGATGAACTCACGGAGGAGTTACCAATATTGGCATTCACCTTAACCAGAAAGTTTCGACCAATGATCATCGGCTCTGACTCTGGATGGTTGATATTGGATGGAATGATAGCTCGCCCTTCCGCCACTTCCTTACGTACAAATTCAGGGGTGATTTCTTTCGGTAAGTTAGCGCCAAAGCTTTCGCCTGGATGTTGGCGGTTTAACTGTTCGTCCGAATATTTAAGGCTCCCCATATTTTCGCGAATAGCAATGTACTCCATTTCTGGGGTAATGATCCCTTGGCGCGCATAGTGAAGCTGGGTAACACAGCGGCCCTTTTGCGCTCTTCGCACTGTTGGTAATTGGCCAAAGCGCAGCTCATCTAAGGTGTCATCATCCAAGCGAGTTTGTGCGAATTCAGATGAGACAGTATCTAACAATTCAGTATCAGAGCGTTCTTCTATCCAACGCTCGCGTAACTTAGGTAGGCCGGAATAGATATCAATATCGTAATCAGGATCGGTATAAACGCCGGACGTGTCATAAACACGGACCGCTTCGTTGTCTTCGAATTGAGGGTTATCTTTGCTGCCACCAATGAGACTTGGGGCAAGAGAAATCTCACGCATACCGACGCGAATATCAGGGCGAGACCCTTCGACATGGACTTTTTGAGAGTTGGGAAAAGGTTGTACCGACAGGTTGTCGATGAAAGCTTTCGCTTCGTTTCTAGATTGTTTACGGCTCGACATAGCATTACTCCAAGTTTATGTGGGAATAAATGCTTGCCGGATAGGCGCTTCAAGAGTCATGTTTGCTCATAAATACACCTATTAAAAAAATAGATATACCTACGGCATGTAAGTTTGCTTCTCTTGTTTCCTTCGCAGGTATTAGCCTGATCAGGTTCAACGGATCCCGCTTTCGCGGTCTCAGCCAAATGGCACTCCGACAAGTATCATCGAGCAGTATAGGTAATCAGATAAACCATCTCAACCGCAGAGGGTGTGATTAGCTGCGCATTAAGAGCTGAAAACCTGCCCATGCAGCAAAAATACACACGACCACGTTGAGCACGACGTTTAGCCCCATCTTGAGCCACTCACCTTGTTGAATCATTAGTACGTTATCCATGGAAAAAGTGGAAAACGTCGTGAGTGCACCTAAGAAGCCTAATCCGATGAGATGCTTCCAAGGACCAGTGGCGAAGGTCTCTTGCTCTAAAACAGCGACGAGAAAGCCCATTGCAAACGAGCCAATCACATTGACAGTCAATGTTCCAAAGGGAAATCCACGCCCTAGCAAGACGACACACAGTTCTGAAATAAGGTATCGAGAGCAGGCACCAACAGCACCGCCCAACGCGATAAATGAAAGTAGGACAGCTTGATTCATGGTTCTTAACCGTGATGATGAGAAACAGTAGCAATATGATACGCCTTAAACGCCCAAAGCGCTAAAGCAGGGAGGCAAATGCTCTCTGTTGGAATAGTTGTCTCTAGAACGAAAAATAACTCTCGAGGGCTCGCACCGCACAACCAACAAACCGCATTCCCTTTAGGTTGTGACAAAGAAAGAAGTGATATCTCTAAGCACGGGGAACTGAGTTGGCACACAGGGGATTCGACCGGGTTGGCGCTCCAGCTGCCAACATCATTTTGAAAAAGTGACAGATACTAAAAAGGCTCCGGTATTTCTGCCGGGACGCGCAGTCTAGAGCCTCAAATGTGGCAGGGGTAGAGAGATTCGACCGGGCTGGCGCTCCAGCTCCCAGCATCACTTTGAAAAAATGACAGAAACGAAAAAGGCTCTAGCATTTCTGCTAGAGCCTTAAATGTGGCAGGGGTGGAGAGATTCGAACTCCCAACACGCGGATTTGGAAACCTGCTAAAAACCAACAACTTGAATCACTTACACATCAGCAAAAACCCATTTCCGTGCATTTCCGCGTATTTCCGTATTTTGTTTATGCACTTTTCAGAAAAATGCACTCAGGCGTCGACAGGACAGAGCCCAAGCCAGACGAATAAAAATGCACATAAAGTATGAAAATCAAGACACCACTGTGATGTTGAAAGGAATAATCTAGTCATTAATGGTGACGGTGGTTTTTATGTGGTTTACATCGGGAAAAGATAGTGTGTTGAAATGCAGGGACTGGGTAGGTTTTGCCCCATTGTGTGCCAGCGTCAATTGAGCCTGTTCCCTGATGCTCTGTCATATGACTAAGTTTTGCTAATACGTTTAACGTGACCACATAAGCGGATACTTCGCTGAGTCACGATGAAAAATCAGTGACTTGGTAATTGTTCAGTTGCCTATAGGGCCGCTATAATTTTCAGCTACTACTTAGTCGTTGTTTGGTACTGGCTAACATCCAAGTAATGGTTAATCTTATCAGCGACAGGAGTTCACAATGAAAGTTTATGGACAGAAAACGATAGAGGTCGTTATTGATCGACATTGTGATATTTGTGGTGCTAGCGTAATGGTCGATTCAAATGGCCTTCAGTTAGAAGAGGTTGGTGAACTGACTGCTAACTGGGGATTTGGGTCAAAAATGGACGGTATTACTCACCACCTTGATATGTGTGAATGTTGTTTTCAAGTTGCGTTATCTGCTCTAAAGGAGCATCGTCGAAGCATTGTAATGTTCGATGATAAGCAAGACCTTCCAGATGAAAACTTTGGTGTAGATTGCTCTCATAGCACTAACTAGTGTGCAAAATATGTACTTTGCTCATCAATCTACTGCCGAGTATTCCTCGGCAGTAGAACTGTTGCAAATTGCATTAATTTCCATCAAGCCTAAATGTGCAACAGCCTGCTGCGCAAATCCGTCTGAATCAAAAATGCCCCATTAAGTGAGTTTGGTACTCGCTCTTTCTCCCCCTGTCCTTTGACGATTTGCGATACATTTCCTTATGATTAGTGCCGCCTTAAACTGCTTTGAAAGAGTACTAAAACGTTAAAGCCCAGATCTCTATACCCTCGCTGGTACTGGATTAGCTAATTTTGCTAAAATAGCTGACCACTCCTAACCGCCAATGTGCCTGCATGAAACGCCAGATATTCCAAGCGATAAAGCAAAAAATCGAGAACGCTCCTCGTAATCAGTACACCACTGAGCTGCATCTGCAAATGATTAAGTACGCTGACGAGCTAAAAGACATCACTTCTAAAGAGTTCTGTGAAGAATTGGGCCTTCGTCCTAGTTATGGCACCGAGTTTAGTAAGATGAGAAACCTAACGAGCCGATTGAAACAGGCTGGCCTAAACGTAGATAAGATCTAAGGATACAACATGCCTATTTTGAACTGGCTAAATAAAGACGAAGCCGTAGTTACCGCCAAGAAAAGCGCATATCGACTGCTGCAAGAAGTACCTAACTTTTCTTACGGAACCCCTGAAAACGAGAACTTGTTGATTCAGGGTGATAACCTCGAAGCACTAAAAGC
>JBELME010000036.1:0-22319 GCA_042096095.1 Enterovibrio sp. | reverse complement strand
TGTCGCGCAGTGGCTTTGGTACGGCATTAAATACCGCAGTTTCAGTTTGCCGCTGGCAGCGAACCCGGGCATTGAGCTCAGTGGCATGGTGGGCGAATCCAAAGACGCCATCTTGTCGCTTGCCGGTGAAAAGGCAAAACCTTGGGTGTTGCCCTACGTGATGTGGGAAAAAAACGATGCGTCCCCTGAATCGCAAGCGCATCAAGCCATGTCTTTGCTTCAAGCAGAAGGGCTGGGGTTTCCGGTTGTCGCAAAGCCTGATTTAGGGTGTCGCGGCGCGGGCGTTCGCTTGGTCGAAAACCGTGGCGAACTCGAAGAATACTTACGTTTGTTCCCTGACGGCGCACGATTAATGCTGCAACAAAAAAGCGCCGTACAACGCGGAAGCTGGGGTGTTTTATGTCCGTTACCCTGGCGAAGAACGCGGCCGTATTTTCTCTCTTACATTGAAATACAACCCGTTCGTTACGGGCGATGGCGAACGCAACCTGGCACAGCTTATCGACGATGATCCCCGTGCTGGGCAATTGAGCCACCTTTACCGCGCAAGGCATGAAGACAAACTAGATTTGGTGCTGGCTGACGGGGAAACCTTCCGCCTCGCGTTTGCAGGTAGCCACAGTCGTGGTGCGATATTTCGCAACGGCAATGCTTACATCACTGACGCGCTGGTGGATCGATTAGATGAAATTTTTAACGATTTCCCCGGTTATCATTTTGGACGATTGGATCTTAAGTTCAAAGACATCGACAGCCTGATGGCGGGTAACGATTTCGTGATGCTTGAGGCCAATGGCGCAAGCAGTGAAGCCGCCCATATTTGGGATCGCGGCGCGACACTGAAAGATGCGTTTTCCACCTTGTTAACGCAGTACCGAATGTTGTTTGAGATTGGAAACAAGCAGCGCGCATTGGGGCACAAGGTCCCGACATTGATGGAGCTATACCGCGCATGGCGCAAAGAAAAAGCGTTGGTGCAAGATTACCCATCGACAGATTAATGAACAGGCGGCTCGGTAAGGGCTTCGCCAAAAAACACAAAGCACCATCTAAAAAAGTCGGTCTGATAATAACAATGATGCCGATGACAACCATGAAACGAACGAGAGAATTGATGATACCTAAGGGGAATGCATGTTAGCCAAGGAAGCAACTTCGACGCATGACGATCACACCTTACCTGCAGAGGTAGAGGGAAACTTCGATGTTGCAAAGCAAGCCCAAAACTTGCTGTCTTTGATGAATGATGAGCAATACCAGTTTGTGGCTGCACCTTATTTGCAAAGTTCGATTGGTCAGCACATGCGACATATTTTGGATGTTTACCATGCCGTAATGGCGTGGCCTGACAACGATTTCATTGATTATGACGCGCGTCGCCGTGCTCACCCTGTGGAAACCGATTTCACGATTGCACAGACAGAGTGGAACGCGATCGTTGAATGGTTGGCTAGCATTACGCCTGCGTCTATCAACATGGCGTTGCGTGTAAATGGCGAAGTGAGCCTGACGCACCATGCGCCGTCCATTACGGCATCGACACTGGGCCGCGAGTTGGCTTTTGTGGCAAGCCATGCTGTGCATCATTTCGCGCTTATCCGTGTGAGCTTGGGTGCGCAAGGCATTGAAACCGATGCCAGCTTTGGCTTGGCACCTGCCACTGCGACGTTCTGTCGTGGGGGTAACTAATGTGTACCGTGAGCTGGTTATTGCACGATAAAGGCTATGAAGTGTTTTTTAATCGCGATGAGCAAAAAGGCCGTGCGATTGCGAAACCGCCTCAGCATTTCACGCATAACGAGGTGCAGTTTGCCATGCCTGTTGACCCAGACGGGGGCGGCACATGGATTGCCATGAATAACCAAGGCCTGTCTTTGTGCTTGTTGAACTTCTACCAAGGCGATATTCCTGATTTACCTCTAATCAGCCGTGGCTTGTTGGTGAAACGGCTTGCTCCGTCGGCCTGTGTGGCTGACGTTGTGGCGATGTTGAACGATCTCCACCTCGGCTCTTACGCGCCCTTTACCTTGTTGGTGTTTGCGCCAGATTTGTCTGCAAACCAAGGGCATGTGATCGCGTTTCAATGGGATGGCCACGAACTGACCCAGCGCCCAAGCAAAGAACCCATGATTTCATCGTCCGTGGCGTATGAAGAGGTGATGCTTGCTCGTCAGAAGGCGTACCAATCCATTATGACGGAACCGCGCACCGTGGAAAAGGCGTGGGCGTTTCATCGCAGCCATGTGCCTGAAGCAGGTTACAAATCTGTGTGTATGCACCGCGAAGATGCCAACACCGTGAGTTTTACGCACGTAAAAGTGAATGAAAATGAAATGCAAATGGCGTATGTCGATGGCGCGCCATGCAAGGAAGGCCCTGCTGTCACAACACATTTGCAGAAAAAATACACCTCGATTGAAATTGGTGGCGAGTGAAAAAGTGTGAAAGAAGTGAGGGTTTCCTCGGTCATATAGCTGGCACTTACTTTTTTCAAAGGAGCACAAAAATGTCTCGTTTACTTCTTCTTATTTCGTTGTTTTTTAGTTCATTCGCAATGGCGTCTGACGACATTTATACCGGCTTCTTTAGCAATAAAGCCGTGAGCGGGTATGACACTGTCTCGTTTCACGATGGCAAGCCTGTTGAAGGAAAATCTTCGTTCAAAACCGAATATAAAGGGGCAGATTGGCTGTTTTCGAGCCAAGCTAATCTGGACAAGTTTTTGGCAGACCCTGACAAATACGCGCCGCAGTACGGCGGGTATTGTGCATGGGCAATTGCCGAAAAAAACGATTTAGCACCGGGCGACCCTGACCACTGGAAAGTGGTAGACGGTAAGTTGTACCTGAACTACGACGATGATATCCAGAACAAATGGAATGCGGACATTCCGGGCTTCATTGAACTTGGCGATGACAACTGGGCGAAGCGTTAATCGCTTAATGCTGTCTGCACGGTAACAGCGCGATCTGACCGTCACTGTGCACGGCTTCATTTTTTACATTTATCCCTATGTCGACACGAAGAAATCGATGAGGGTGAGAAAAGGGAATCTATATCATGAAACGTTTTTTACTTCTGGTGTCGTTGTTGTTTTCATCAACGACGTTTGCAGCGCAAGAGATCTATACCGGTCTTTTCAACAACGATGCGGTGAGTGGCTATGACACCGTCTCCTTTTGGGAAGGGGGGCCGATTGAAGGGAAATCGGAGTTTGAAACGGAATATCGCGGTGCAGATTGGAAGTTTGCGAGCCAAGAAAACCTCGATAAGTTTCTGGCAAACCCAGAAAAGTACGCGCCGCAATACGGTGGTCACTGCGCATGGGCAATTGGCGCGAATGATGGCTTAGCACCAGGTGACCCGACCTATTGGAAAATCGTGGATAACAAGCTGTACCTGAACTACGACAAAAAAGTGTCAGACACATGGCACACCGACATTCCAGGTTTCATCGTTAAAGGCGACGAGAACTGGGAAAAACGTAAATAAGCGCTGATTATCCAGCGTTAAAAAATAAATAACTCACAGACCGAGCATCTGCAGCGCTCCACCTTGCTCGGTCTTAGTGAAAAAGAATAAGTGGGAGAACCCATGACGACAACCAGTCCCTTTTTGTTGCCGAGAAAGAGCCCATTTGGCGTTGTAGAGAAAACACTCGAGTCCATTACTGGACTTCGCACCCTCGACAAATATTACCGCAAGCGCCCTGATGAACTCGATACAGATGCCTTCCTCACTTACACCTTAGACGTACTGGGGATTGATTATTTCACGTCTCCCTCTGACATCGAACATGCTCCAGCATCGGGCACGACAGTGGTTGTTGCCAATCACCCATTGGGCGGTGTGGAAGGTGTCATTCTGGCGAAACTGCTGCGACAAGTGCGCAGTGACGTAAAAGTATTGGCAAACCACTATCTAAAACGCATTCCTGAATTGAGCGATTTGTTCATTGGTGTGGATGTGTTTGAAGGTGAAAACGCCCGACGTGCAAACATGCGCGCACTTCGCGAAGCTCATCAACATCTGACTGACGGCGGCCTGTTGCTGGTATTCCCTGCGGGTGAAGTATCAACCTTTGATGAGAACGGCCTACTGCGCGATAAAGCGTGGAGTCGCTCTGTCGGTGCCATGGTAAGAAAACACAAAGCGGCCGCGTTGCCTGTTTTCATTGGTGGCCGAAACAGCCGCAAATTCTACCGAGCAGGAGGCATTCACCCAATGCTGCGCACGGCGCTTCTCGGGCGTGAGCTTCTCAACAAGCGCGGGCAGTCTATTCCTATCTCTATCGGTGAGCCGATCGCATGGAAAGAGAGCCGTGGCTTTGAATCTGATGATTCGCTCGTCAATTACCTGCGTTTAAATACGTACTTATTAAGCCGTGAAACGACACTAACGTCTCCGCCGCAAGAAAGCGCGGGCGAAGTCATTGCACCTGATGCCGATGGCGATGTGTTGCAAGCAGAAATCGACGCATTGCCAGCGTCTTCACACCTCTTGTCCTCTGGCGAGTTCGATGTGCTGTGTTGTGAAAGCACACAGATCCCGAATGTGTTGCAGGACATTGGGCGTATCCGAGAAGTGAACTTCCGTGCGGTGGGTGAAGGGACAGGTCTTGCGTGCGATTTAGATGATTATGATAACGACTACAAACACCTGTTTATTTGGGATCGCGACGCAAAGCAATTAGTGGGTGCGTACCGCATTGGACGTGTTGACGACATCATTGCGCGACGTGGATTGGACGGTTTGTATTCTCGTAGCTTGTTCCAATATGACGAACGCCTCATCCAAAGCATGGGCAATGCGTTGGAAATGGGCCGCTCCGTGATTGATGTGAAATACCAACGCAGCTTGAGCGCCTTGCTGCTGCTTTGGAAAGGCATTGCCACCTATGTGAGCCGTGACCCTGACATCACGACGCTGTTTGGCCCTGTCAGCATCAGCAATGATTACCCGTTACAAGCGCGTCGTTTGCTTGCAGAGAGCTTGAGCATTCACCACTACGACGAAGGCATGGCGAAGTTGGTGCAACCGACCACGCCGCTTGAGAGCTCGTCCCCCGTGCCTTGGCACACGTCGATGCTTTCTGGTTTGGGTGACATGCAGCTCTTGTCCAAGGTGATTGGGCGCATGAGTGAAGGGTTGGGCGTGCCTGTCCTGCTAAGGCAGTACCTCGGCTTAAACGGAAAACTGGTGTGCTTTAATGTTGATCCTGCGTTTAACGATGCGCTTGATGGCTTGATTGTGGTGGATCTTCGTAATGTACCTGTCAGAACCTTGGGGCGCTATATGGGGAAAGAAGAGGCTCACCGATATCTTGCCTTCCATGCTGACGAAACCGCATCGGAAGCCGACGATAAGTAAGCTGCCTCGCTATTAGGAAGTCTCTCGTGAACTTTCGCGAGTATCAAAAAGAAAAAAGCGCCGATAAGGCGCTTTTTTGGTCGTGTATGTCACGCGCCTTCGCGGTGTGTTTATGTATCAGAGCATCTACTTATTTACGTCAGCGTAGAACACTTCGGCAGCGTACAACGTGAAACCTCAGAGTTAACCGCGCTGGGTTAGAAGTTCAGCTTCGCGCCCACAGACACGGTGCTGGTTTCTGCGCTACCGCGATCTTGATAACCCAATTCCAGCGCCAAGCCTGGGCCAATCGCTGGCGCAAGGCTAATGCCGACGGCACCCAATACACCCCAACCATCTTCGGACTCGGTCGCGTAGGTGTTTTCGTAGTAGTTACCGCCACCACGCACATACACATCACCCAACACAATTGGCAGGTTCACTTGCAGTGCAAGCGGAATAGAGGTGGATTTAAAATCTTGATCAATGCCAGCGTCATCTGGAATGTCGGCAGTGGTTTCGCCGTAACCAGAATACACACTGGTGAAATCGTTGATGCGTAACGTGCCGTTAATCGCCCAGAAATAGCCTGTTGCGCTGTTTCCTTTGTACTTCACGTTCGTGATACCTGCATCTGCACCGATTTGAAGAGGAAGCACCATGGCAGCAGAAGAAGATGCAAAAAGTAACGCACCAAGTGCAGGAAGGGCTGTAATGATCCGTTTGATGGCCATGTATTCACCTCATGTGATGGTCAGAAAGCAGTGGTATTCGTCACAATTGTGCGACGAGTGTCTGGCTAATATTGTAGGAGTGAATGCTTAAAGGCGTGTTAAGGCGTACTTAAAATTGGCAACCAGATCAGATATTTGTGAACTGCCCCTCAAGGAATGTGACGTATTAAACGGTTTATATTGGGGAAAAGGTGGCGAAGGAGAAAGGTCGAAATAAAAAAACGGCACCTGATCGGTGCCGTTTTTCGGGGTGTATTTCAATGGAAAGCCGCGCAGAGTGGGCGTTTACCTTTCTGTTTCAGCGATAGCTTTTTAGGGTGTTTACGCCGTGAGAAGTGCTGAAACCACACCAATCAAACCACCGAACACACCACCCCAAACCACGAGCCAGCCTAAGTGTTCGCGGATCATTGTCTGAACAATGTCTTTCACCATGTCTGGTGTGAGTTCATCTAAGCGCTGCTCAATCACGGTTTCAATGTTGGTGGTGATGTCACCCATCATGTCAGGCTGTTCGATTTGGTTTTTCAACGCATCACGGAAGCCATCTTGCTGAGTAATGTCGACCACAGACTCGCGCATTTTCTCGACGAAAGGTTCACGCAAAGGCGTGAGGGCTTCTGAACCACCAAACATCATCAACATACCGCCGAACTGGCTTTTGTTGATCACATCAACAAGGCCATCGAATGTCGGGTTGAAGTCGATTTTTTCGATGATCGGTGAAAGATTCAAACTGGTGCCATCGGTCATTTCTTTATTAAGGAAACGATCGATATTTTCCTTAGTAAAGAACTGGTCCATCATCAGGGACTTAATGCCCAGTTTGAAGGCTTCAAAACGGGCCTGAATAACCCCAGAACCGTATAGACCAGGTACTTTTTCAAACAGCATGTGAACCGCCAACAAGTTGGTCAGTGAGCCTGACAGCGCAAACAAACCGCCATAAAGGGCAATGGGTTGGTCAAGGTAGTAACCAGCAGCAAAAATAGCGGCAGCAATGACGTTCGTCAGAAAGCTTTTATTCATTGTTATTGCTCTTTGAATTCAATGTAGAAAGCGGGGATTCTAAAGGACGATCCCTTACAGAACAACGGCTATTACCATGAAAAATCGGACAGATGATCATGGTGCTGAGCCACGAGGGTAACCACAAGGGACAATCAAAACCGTCTGCTTTGAGAGACCACGAGAAATTCTGATAACGCACCGAACTTGTCTGCGTGAAGTCGATTAGTCTTGAAGGTATACACCCAAACAACCTGAATCCTGCATCTTCAGGTTGTTTGGGTATAGCATTCAGTACAAGGAGTACAAAGGATGTTTGTTCGTCATTGCTTGATGATGTTTGTTCGTCATTGCTTGATAATGATGTGTGTTTTTATGCTGAGTGCCTGCAGCAGCAATAGCCGTCCTTTTGACATTAAAAACCTTGCCAAATCTGACATGGATTTGATCACGGATATTCATATCGCCGAAGTGCGTTCGCTCACACAAAGCCTGATGATCAAACTCTATAAACGCAACCCCAGAGAGCTTGCGAAAGTCCCCGACCAAACCGTGACCTCTCGCCTTGAATCCGTCATGACCATTGAACGCCCCGTCTATGGCTATCCAGAGCTTGGGTATGTTGATGGTGTGGATGCCCTTCATTTGGCATTTGCAGAGCGGTTTGAGGGTGACAGGGTCTTTGCCTTGATGGTGGGCGTCACAGGTATGTTGAGCAGCAGCTATAACCATCAACTCGAGTTTTTCATTCTCGATGATATTGACCAGCAACAGCTTTATAACAGCGCACGCAATCTCGAAACCGTTGCTTGGTTACTCAATACCCGCGAGGACGAAAAAGGGGAGTTATTGCTGCTTGGTAATGGGCTCACACTCGACGGTACGCCGAATTACAGCTTTGAGCGTACCCTTGGCCAAATGATCATTATCCAAGACATGATGGCGAAAATGGTCTCCGACAGCACAAACCGTGCTATCAACCAAGTGGTCCATGGTGTCGCTTCTATGACCTTCTTCCCGATCTAAAACAGCACCGACGTCATCGTTTTAGTATGGTTAACATATTAAAATTATTGTACTTATTCGACTTTCTTTGTGATCTTGCTTCGGGCAACTTTTCGTCATTTCGAGCGAGAACTTGCTAAATGTTGAGTCATAAATTGCCTGTCTATTTCTTCTCTTTCCATAACTCATTGATTTTTTTGCCTACAAATCTGGAACATTTTGTGCATAGATTGACTTGATTGCTAGTTAGCAGCATTGCTGAGGGTATAGAGTTGCCAATCTCATTGCCCCCTTCTAACGATGGCGCATAACGGACGAGTACTTGCTTGACCGTGTTTTTCTTTAGGCGTTATTGGCGGTTAGCGATCAACGTCGTTGCTAGGAATAACTCACGATTAGGACTGGAAACGGAAACTGGCGAGAGTGATCAGTAATCGATTGGCTTTTTTGCTGGTGAATGTGCGGCCCTCAACGCACATGCATTACAAGGTTTGCAGGCGGGAAACGCGGCTGTTAAACACGTTGCCAATCACTCTGATGACTGAAGTCTCGCCACGCTTCGCAGCGCTGTCTGCAATGTTGTACGCCGTTCTCGAGCGAGAAAGTGAGTTGGGAAAGAAAGCACGACTAAAAAAATCAAAGCAATCTAACAGCAACTGTATGCACTTCTAACCAAGGAATTAGCACTCTTATAGGCTTTGTCTACATAAGAAGACATTTTGACGCTTGAAAAGATGGCAGAGTTAGATACGTAAAGTCGTTGGCATGTTTGTTTGTTCGTATGGTGTTTACGAATGGTTGTCTTCCTTCCTCGACTAGGTGCTTTATTGAAACAGGATGACGATGCCTGTTTGATCTTCCCCCATACCGTTTCACGGATTGAGCGGAACATGCAACAGGGAACCTCGTTTCTCCACACTCAGTGTGTTTCATCGCGCCGATGATGCAAATTGTGCTGAACAATTTGTGATTACGTCTGAATTCATAATCACGGAAGGTCTGTTTGTTTGATATTAATCGCAAAGGTTTTGCTTCTGCTGAAACACACGCTCAGCCTATCGTCTCAACCGAGTTTGAATGCTTACCCTCGGTATTGCTGAATCAGTTTTACGCGGAGCCCATTGAAGTTTTACCCGTTTCTCATGACCAATTGTTGGCGATACTGTCGAACAATGCGCGTTACCGAGAGCGCTTTGGGTTGACGCAAATGCCCGTGCACTTCCCCGCTTTACCCCGCGCCTTTTCCCAGAGTTTGTTTCCTAAATTGGGTGTGGTGAGTTGGAAAGACGTGGTAGGGATGCAGACCATCCCTGACGCGTTACTCAATACGGCGGACTATTCCCCTGTGCTGGAGTGCTGGCTGAATGCCATTTCTGATCGCATGGCGTTGACATTACACGCCTATCGCTGCGCGTCAAATACGCCAAAACTGTATTTGTTTCCCAACCAAGATTTCCGCGAACGCTCTGAATATCGACTATCTGTGTCGCACGGAAAGATTCAAGGGGTGAATTGCTACTGCAGCCGTCGTGATTATCACGATGAGTATCTGGAAGAGATTAAGATGTGGTGGGCGTCGCTTGAACCGTTTGAGACTTCCCATAATCTTGCCCACATCTTCGTTGACATTGCATGGTGCAAGGCGCGTCGCGCTTACGTCATCATCGACGTCAACCCCAATCTGTATCTGCTGGATCAAGAAGTCGAAAGGCGTTGCATTTAACGCAGCGAACTTCACGTCTCTGTGCGCAAAAAAAGCGAAGAATCACGCATTCTCTTTTCTCTTTTTATTTCACACTTATCCCTTGTATTTACTAAGGTTAGTGTCAAGAAAACCTGAGTAATGCCAAGGGACGTCTTCCCGAATGATCAAATAGAAAACACCACGGCGCAAAACCAATTTTTGTATCAGTAGTGGTACATCTCCCTGTTAGGTTTTCTGTTTTGATACCCATTGTCAGGATGTCGACATAACAAAAAAGAGGGCGAACAGATGACCTACTCAAAGTCGAAAGATGCCATTGAAAAACTCACCCCTGAACAATATCGAATCACGCAAGAAAGTGCCACAGAGCGGCCATTTACGGGGGAGTACGACAAACACTTCGAACCCGGAATTTACGTCGATATTGTGTCGGGCGAACCCTTGTTTGCTTCATCGGCAAAATACAATTCAGGGTGCGGCTGGCCTGCATTCTCCAAGCCGATTGAAAAGATCTATGTGACCGAGCATTTTGATGAAAGCCACGGTATGCGTCGCACTGAAGTGCGATCTAAGCATGGTGACAGCCATCTAGGGCACGTGTTTACGGATGGCCCAGCAGATCAAGGCGGGTTGAGATACTGCATTAACTCTGCGTCGCTGCGCTTTGTACCTAAAGACCAAATGGACGCCGAAGGATACGGCGATTATCTCGACCAAGCGGGTGAATAACGCCTGTGAACGGCCAGAGAAACAGCGTTAAGGGAATAAAATGGAAATATCATTCATAAATACACGCTTTGACCCGGATTTGATCGCGTTCCATGACGTGGCGAAGCAGATGGCAAAAAGCGTGGGATATACCGCGGCACTCGAGGTAGATAAACAACTGGCGCAGTTGCTACGCTTGCGTGTCGCGCAAATCAATCCGTGCCCGTATTGTTTGATTCTGCACACCAAGGCAGCGCATGACCAAGACATCTCCGCCGCTAAAATTGCGCACCTTGCCAGCTGGCGCGAGAGCAACATGTTCTCGAACGATGAACGCGCTGCACTGGCGTATTGCGAGGCCTTAACGGCGTACGATTTGTCGTCGTTTCCGTCAACACACCTTGCGCTTCAAAACTATTTTGATGAAAAAGAGATCGCAGAAATCGCGGCGATCGTCATCAACATGAATCTTTGGGTGCGCTTGAAATTGGCTCAAGGCGCAACGCCAGAAGTGAAAGATGAAAACGGCGAAAACCCATAGGGTTATCGTCCTATGACGATCCGCTCACTGTTCGTGAATGGCTCAGTGAGCGGGTTTCTTGCGAGAAAAAGAACAAAAAACAAACAAAATAATGTTGCAATCCGCAAGTGCTTGACGCGATCGTTTGCTTCGGACTTACCCACAGAAACTGTGCATAAAAAATGACCAACTTAATGTCCCGCCATTTTAGCCGCTTCTCTCCCAAACCATCACGTAAAAGGGTGTTTCTGACGCATTACTGTTTTTCATAAACAGGTGGCTGATAGTTCATCGATGCATCTTGCTTCAAGAAGATATTGCTCGCTACCAAGCTCCCTATACAGACAAATCCCAGCGCAATGCATGTCACTATATCGGGTTGTTCTGCAAAAATGGGAATGGCGAGAAGTGTGGCGATCACTGGTGTTGTGCTGCCGAAGGCGGCGCTTCGTTCTGCGCCGAGATGATTAACGGCATATAAGAAGGTGCATGACGAAACAATGCCTGCGCCAACGCCTTGCAGTAAGGTATGGCTCAATATTTCCTGCCAAGGCCACTCAGCCGCAGGAGTATTGTTCAGTGTACTTGGAAGTATTCCAGAAGCGATTGCACCCAATAAAACGATGCATGAACCCAAAGCTAATAACCCAGAACAAGCCAGTGCATTGAGATTCGCGATGCGAGCACAAACGGTAAATGTGGCCCACATCAGGCTACCCACCAAGAACAATACGTGGCCTTGCGACTGCGCCCAATCATAGGACACGCCGATGCTGGTGGACAAAAACAACACCGTTCCGATGATGATTGCCGTCAGCCCCGCGATGCGATGTGCGCTAAGCGGTTGACGAAAAATAAGCACGGCAATGCCGGTGACAAACAAAGGGAGCGTTCCGGGAACCAGCGCGCTCCCATGTGAGACAGGGACATATTGAATGGCGGTGCTGGCGACCAGCATGTAGGGTAGCCCACTGCCGATAAACATGCCGAGTAAGTACTTTTTTGGAATGGCCGCGATCTGTCTACGCGCTTGATAAACACAAGGGAACAATAATATGGCGGGCACGAGGAATCGGGTTATTGCGATATCTGCAGGCAACAGATCTGAATTGGCGCCACCTTTTAACGAAAGAAAGAACCCCGCCCAAAGCAGTAACGTGGCCATCATGGCGAGATAACCCACGGCTTTTCCTAATATGAGATTCTTGAAGCTTGGCTTCCCGAACACCCACATGCCTGATGTTTTTACGTTTATCCCCATGGTGTTGCTTCCCTGCTCATGATGTGAAAACACTATTATCAGGCAGGGTCATTGATGTAGGGTGGCAAATTTGAATATAAAAAGAACAAAAATTGATGATAATCGCTAATATAGTTGTAGATATTGATGTTTTAAGGCGCGTGGATAATGGATCGTATCGATAAACAACTTTTAGCCTTGATGCAAAAAGATGCTCGGTTAACGACGGCTGAGTTAGCAGATTTAGTGGGGCTTTCACCTTCTCCCTGTGCAAGGCGAATAAAGCGGCTAGAGAAAGACAATATTGTCGCGGGGTATCACGCTTCTTTGTCGCGTGACAAAGTCGGGATTGGCATGACCATGTTTGTCGAAGTCAGCTTGAACAATCATCAAGTCACATCGGTGGATGAGTTCGAACAAGCGATCCGCGACATGGAGGAAGTGGTGAACTGCCATGTGGTTTCTGGGGCGTACGACTATTTATTAGAAGTGGTGGCGAAGGATCTGACGGGGTATGAGCACTTCACGCGTAAGCTTCAATGCTTACCAAATGTGAAAGAAATACACACGCAGCTTGCCATCCGAAAGGTAAAGGATCGCGGCATTCTGCCTGTGTATGTCTAGGGTCAACAGACCCTATACCCAAACAACCTGAAGATGCTCGATTTCAGAGGCCATCAGTGCGTTCAGTTCAAGGCAAATTCTTGTAGGAATAGTCATTCTATTTCACAGGAATTTAACGATGAAGTGGACGCACTGAGGGCCTCCCTTCGGGCGAGTTTACTGACGCCATGCTCGGTGTTATCCCTTTTTGATGGAGATCACTACATCGGCAAAGGGACGCCTAGATCATAACGTCAGTAAACCTCGCTGAATCCTGCATCTTCAGGTTGTTTGGGTATATCATCATGCTTTCTTCTTGGTTTTTCCCTGTACGGCTTTAAATCTTGGGTTGGATTTACAAATCACGTAAATCCGCCCGCGACGCTTAACGATTTGGCAATCCTTGCTACGATTCTTTGCACTTTTTAATGAGCTGAGTACTTGCATTATTTGGTCGCCTTCTTGCCCAGTACACCGAATTGCTTGTTAAAGCGCGCAACACGTCCATCTTGGTTAACCACTTTCTGCTTACCGGTATAAAACGGGTGAGAGTGTGAAGACACATCAAGCGTGACGTAAGGGTATGTCTGACCATCAACCTCAACGGTTCTTGAGGTTTGCACGGTTGAACCTACCAAAATGTATTTGTCGGCACCTGTATCGTGGAATGCGACGGTGCGGTATTCAGGGTGAATGCCTGGTTTCATTGTTTAATCCTCGCTGTACTGTCAGCCTGAATTGACTGTTTCGAAATGTTATAACATAACAATTTCAAAATGCAATATTAATGCGAATGATTGTCATTATTAAATGCGTAATGTGATAACGCAGGATTGCCGTAGAGTCCCGGATGGGAGTAGATGAAAAATGTAAGAAGGAAGCCAAGTAAACATCTGCGCGTCAAACGGGAAGAGAGCGATGATCCGAACGCGCCAGATTTCACGATGGTTTGCTCGTTCATTTGCTGAACCTTACGCACTCTGTTTCAAACAGAAATCGTTCCTATCTAGACCTTTCCTGCTGCACTTTTCGCTAAGTTGTTCTTCGTTTTAGGTTTTTCTAAATTAAACCCAGTATCAAAAGTGATATTGCGACATTTTAGATCTTCGGCCACCTTTAATCGTCACTTCTTGAGCCCTCTAAGTGTGTATTCCTCCGTACTCTGTCCAAATTCTTTACAAGTGCTGATTTATAGATGATTCATTCGTTAACTTATTGAGATGGCTTCAAAATAATTAAATCACTTGTTTAAATAAACAGTCACAAAAAACGCTTAAAACCTCGCCTTTCATCATAAAGAACATTGGAAAATGCAGTTATTGCAAATTTGCTTGGATTGCAAAAAGAAGGACGTCCGCTATGAGCACGCTATCAGATAAGTACAACTGCGGTGAGTTCTTCGACGAGCTTATCGACAGTGAAGGAAAGAGCAGAATCTCATCAAGCAGACTCATGAGTTATCTCGACGATTTGCCTGCTGATGAGTTAGAGAAACGTCGACTCGCTGCCGAAGCGACGATTCAAGATATGGGCATCAGTTTTACTGTTTATACCGAAGAAGGAAACATAGACCGCGCGTGGCCGTTTGATATTGTTCCCCGAACCATAGATGCCGAAGACTGGGCCGTGGCGGAAAAAGGACTAAAACAACGTTTAACCGCACTCAATCGATTTATTGATGATCTTTACCATGATCAGAACTGCATAAAAGATGGCGTGATCCCCGCGCACATTATTGAAGAATCCAAAAACTTTCTTCCTGAGTGAATTGGCGTGTCATCGCCGTTTGGCGTGTGGGCACATATCTGCGGTACCGATTTAGTCCGCGCAGACGATGGACAGTTCTATGTACTTGAAGACAACCTTCGTGTCCCTTCTGGGGTGTCTTACATGCTTGAAAACCGTGCGATCACTAAACGTGTTTTGCCTGAGCTTTTCGAGAACGATGACATTCTCCCCATCGATTCTTACACCGCAGAGTTGTTCAACACACTTAAAGCCTTGTCACCAAGAAAAGTACGCCGACCTGAAATCGTGGTGTTAACGCCGGGTATCTATAACTCTGCGTATTTCGAACACGCTTTTTTGGCCCAGCAAATGGGGGCGGAATTGGTGGAAGGTAATGATTTGTATGTGGACGATGACGACTGCGTTTACATGAAAACCATCTTTGGGCCTGAGCGTGTCGATGTGATTTACCGTCGTATTGATGACTCTTTCATTGACCCTGAAGTGTTCAACCCAGATTCAATGTTGGGTGTTCCGGGGCTAATTCGTGCTTGGAAAGCGGGCAATGTTGCGTTAGCAAATGCACCAGGTGCGGGTGTGGCGGATGACAAAGTTGTGTATGCCTACGTACCAGCGCTGATTCGCTATTACCTAAATGAAGAGCCGATCCTTCCTAACGTGGAAACCTTTCTGTGTGAAGACGAAGAAGACCGCAAATATGTGCTTGCGAACCTCGACAAGCTGGTGGTGAAACCCGCGAATGAGTCTGGTGGTTACGGCATGCTAGTGGGACCACATTCAACAGAAGAAGAACGCGAACTCTTCGTGAAATTGATCAACGAGAACCCGCGTAACTACATTGGTCAGCCAACGTTGAAACTCTCGACTGCGCCGACGCTCGTCGAGCCTGGCACACTGGAACCGCGTCACCTCGATTTACGCCCCTTCATTTTGCAGAGTAAGAAAACCTATGTCACCACAGGTGGATTGACGCGTGTGGCCATGAAAAAAGGCTCGCTGGTTGTTAACTCCTCGCAAGGTGGCGGTAGCAAAGACACATGGATCGTTAGAACAAAAGGAGCGAAGTGATGCTTTCAAGAGTTGCAGAACGTCTATTTTGGAGCGCTCGTTACCTTGAGCGTGTAGAGAACATTGCTCGCCTCGTTAGCGTGTATGACGAACTCCTGTTCGATTTACCGAGAGACGTGAAAGTGTCTTGGTATAACTTGATTGAAATTAACGGAAGCGTGCTGGAATTCGACAAGAAATATGACGATGACCGAGAACGCAATGTGATGCGCTTCTTGCTCGCTGATGAAGAGAACCCCAGTGCGTTGTTACCCTCGCTAAAAATGGTGCGCGAAAACATTCGCACCACGCGTGATGTGGTTCCTGAGGAAATGTGGGAGCTGATCAACGAGCTGGATATCTATGCGAACAAGCATATTCGGAAAGGGATGAATCGTTCTAATCGTCACGATTACCTTAATACAGTGATTGAAGGCTGCCAGAAAATCAACGGGTTGCTGGCGAATGCGATGTGCCGAAATGAAGCGAGGAGTTTCATTATCACGGGGCGTTATGTCGAACGGACTGACATGAACACGCGCATTTTGGATTCGGCAATTTCACTTAAATTGAAATCTCAGCCGGAAGAAGAGGTGCTGCTTGAACAAGTGATTTGGGCGAAAGTACTGAAATCTCAGAGTGCCTATTTGAACTACTTGCGCACCATGCGCATCGGGATTGATGGCGTGAACACCACATCGTTCCTACTAACGGATAAAGACTTCCCTCGCTCGCAAACGTTTTGTCTTAACCAGATAAAACACGCCGCGGCGTATTTGCCTCGCCATGAGCGTGTTGTGGCGGAAGTGAATAAACTTCTCAGCAATACCTATGATGTGGAGCAAGAAGACAGCATTAGCCAAGCGTTGAGTGATTACCTCAATGATATTCAACTGGCGGTCATCATGCTTCAAGGTGAAATCCGTGATACTTGGTTTAGCTTTAAACATGGAGAGGCTGCATGACAATTCGCGTTGCCATCATCCATAAAACCTCGTACCAATTTGATCGAGAGGTCACGGTCTCGCCGCATATATTGCGGCTGAGACCCGCTCGGTAATTATCAAGCGCGTTTAGTCTTTCCTGAAAAGGTGAAGAAACTCGCCTTTGAAGTGGAAGTGATTGCCGATATGACGGTGATTAACCCGTTTGATTTCTTTATTGAAGAGTATGCCGACAACTACCCGTTTGAATACGATGCGCAGCTTAGTGGAGAGCTTTCTCCGTATTTGAACGTGACGGAATCTAGCTCTGAATTAGACGCATGGCTAGCTGATGTCGACCGCAGTGAATTGCGCATTATTGATTTTTTGGTGGGCTTAAACAGCCAACTTGCCGCAGAAATTCAATACGGTGTGCGACTCGAGCCGGGGGTACAAACCTGTGAAGAAACCCTCACGCTGAAAAAAGGTTCGTGCCGAGATACGGCGTGGTTATTGGTTCAAATTCTTCGAAGCTTAGGCCTCGCCGCGCGTTTTGCCTCTGGCTATCTGGTGCAGTTGACCGCCGACGTGAAAGCCCTTGATGGCCCATCAGGACCAGAAGAAGACTTCACGGATTTACATGCCTGGTGCGAAGTGTATTTGCCCGGCGCGGGCTGGGTTGGGCTAGACCCAACAAGCGGCCTGTTCGCTGGTGAAGGACACATTCCCCTAGCCTGTACAGCTGAACCGATTTCCGCTGCCCCTATTACGGGCATGGTAGAGAAATGCGAAGCCGAGTTTGAATACAGCAACACCGTGATTCGCGTGCACGAAGATCCTCGTGTGACCAAGCCTTATACCGACGATGAGTGGGAAAACATCAAAGCGCTGGGTTACGCCGTTGACCAAGAATTAAATGATGGCGATGTGCGTTTGACCATGGGGGGAGAGCCGACCTTTGTGTCTGCTGAAGACATGGACTCCGATCAGTGGAACACCAAGGCGTTAGGGGCTGAGAAGCTCAAGCTTGCCAAAGATCTGCTGATCAAACTCAAGGAACAATTCAGCACTGATGCCATGCTGCATTATGGTCAAGGGAAGTGGTACCCCGGTGAAGAACTTCCACGGTGGGCGTTAGGTTGTTTTTGGCGTACTGATGGCGAAGCACTCTGGCGCAACCCAGATTTACTTGCACGTGTGGATACCGACTACAAACATACCGTGGACGATGCAAATGCGTTCGGCCAGATGCTGTGTGAATCGCTTGGGTTAGCGCCCCGTTATTTGCAGCCCGCGTACGAAGATTCACTCTATTACCTCTGGCTAGAACGTTCGCTGCCTGAGTCTGTTGACCCACGCAAAGCCTCGTTAAAAGATGATCTCGAGCGTCGTCGATTGGCGAAGCTACTCAGCCGTGGTTTGTCATCCGTCACTGGGTATATTTTGCCGGTTGAACATGGCGAATCAGGTTGGAACAGCTCAGTCTGGCCAATGCGCTCAGACGTGATTACGCTGATCCCGGGTGATAGCCCATTAGGGTATCGATTGCCGCTGGATTCGTTGCCTGCACAAAGCCAACACGATGTGGTGTCAGAGCAAGACCCGTTTGATGCCAGAGATGCGCTGCCTGTTTACTCGGCGTCTTCACAAAGCCAATCTCAACACGGGCAAACACAGCAGGGTCAATCGCAACAAACGCAATCATCCTCTGAGACCGCGACACAGGCCAAAAACATCATCCGCACGTCATTGTGCATTGAGCCAAGAGAAGGGCGTTTGCATCTCTTCTTGCCACCTGTCAGCACGCTTGAGCAATATGTGGCGTTGATTCACCACATTGAAAACACGGCGAAGGCGTTGTCGCTGCCTGTGGTCATTGAAGGATATGAACCACCAAAAGACGCGCGATTGCAGAAGTTCCTGATTACACCTGATCCGGGTGTGATTGAGGTGAACATTCACCCCGCGAACAGCTGGCAAGAATTGGTCGACAACACTGAAGCGTTGTACGAGCAAGCGCACCAATGTCGACTCGGGACTGAAAAGTTCATGATGGACGGACGTCACGCGGGAACAGGCGGCGGAAACCACATCACTCTTGGTGGGAAAACACCCGCTGACAGTCCATTGCTTCGCCGCCCTGATTTACTGAGAAGCTTCGTGACGTTCTGGCAACACCATCCGGGGCTTTCCTACCTGTTCTCGGGCATGTTTATTGGCCCAACAAGCCAAGCACCGCGACCCGATGAAGGGCGTGATGAAGCTTTGTACGAGATGGAAATTGCGTTCCAGAATTTCCCTAAAGGCATGGTCGATGAGCCTTGGTTAGTCGATCGCTTGATGCGTAACTTACTGATCGACATTACGGGGAATACCCACCGTTCAGAGTTTTGTATCGATAAGCTTTATGCTGCAGGCACTAGCAGCGGTCGCCAAGGAATTTTGGAGTTCCGAGGCTTTGAAATGCCGCCACATGCGCGAATGTCTTTGGTTCAAATTCTATTGGTTCGATGCTTAGTGGCGCGTTTCTGGAAAGAGGCATATTGCAAACCCTTGGTGCGCTGGGGAACCTCACTGCACGACAAATTCATGATGCCGCACCATGTTTGGCAAGACATCAAAGAAGTGGTCGATGATCTCCAACAACACGGATTTCCCTTCAAGTTGGAATGGCTGGCGCCGTTCGAAGAGTTCCGTTTTCCGCACTATTGCAGGAAACAGATCGATGACGTGGAAATTGAGCTGCGCTGGGCGGTTGAACCTTGGCATGTACTGGGTGAAGAAGTGTCCTTGTCGGGCACGAGTCGCTACGTGGATTCGTCAGTTGAGCGTTTACAGGTGCGCTTGTCAGGGTTAACAGAAAGCCGATATGTTTTGGCCTGTAACGGTCGTCGTGTCCCACTCAAATCGACGGGTCGTCACGGAGAATATGTTGCCGCTGTGCGTTATCGCGCTTGGGCGCCACCATCAGCATTGCACCCTACGTTAGGTGTGAATGTGCCTTTGGTTTTTGATCTTATTGATACGTGGAACGGCGTGTCTGTAGGCGGTTGCACCTACCACATGAGTCACCCTGGTGGGTTGAGTTACGAAACCTTGCCCGTGAACAGCAATGAAGCCGAAGCGCGCCGAGTCAGCCGCTTCTGGGATCATGGTTTATCACAAGGGCCATTGGATTCGCCGCCAGCGTTTGATGCGATGAGGCAATATTACCCGCATGACAAGGTTCCAAGACCGATGTCTCCGCCGAAAGAAGAGTGTTGTCATGAATACCCTTACACCTTAGATCTGCGTAAAGCTCCGGGTAGATTGTGACAGGGAAAATAGGCATACGAAACCCGTAGAATAAGCATTCCAGCGGCACAACCCCGAGTTTCAGACAGTGGTTTTTCATGGTCTACTCGGGTGGGGTATACTCGCTTCAATGTTTAGGGCTGTAAGCAAAGTGAGTTATGAGCCAATCAGATTCTGATTCCAATGGGGCGATACAATATTCGCCCCTTCTTTATCCTTGTCAGACAGCTAACGGCTTGTTTGATGATGTATATGATGAGTTTCAACAAACTAAACCACATTGGCAGCCTATTTTCGCGCATTTTTCAATCATCAAAGAAGCGCGAGTCGAAGATTTACAACGACGTGCTCAGCGCATTTTGCGAGATGATGGCGCGACCTATGATCTGCAAAACGACCCACTCACGCCGAGTGTTTGGTCGCTTGATATTATTCCCAATGTCATCGATTTAAATGAATGGACACGGTTGAAAAAGGCTTGGTTCAGCGCGCAGAGTTGTTCAACCTTATTTTAAAAGACATCTATGGTGATCAGCGTCTGATCAAAGACGCTGTGATCCCTGCGGAGCGTGTGTTCAATCACCCTGATTTCATACGCCAATGCCATGGACTTGGATTGTACGAACGAAAACGCCTCTTACTCCATTCCACCGACCTAGTGCGCGATAAGAATGGTCATTTTGTGGCGATTGGGGATCAAACCCAAATACCTGCGGGTGCTGGATACGCGCTAGAAAACCGTACCGTGATTTCTCGTGTGTTACCTTCTGTGTTTCGTAAAAGCCATGTTCGCCGCTTGTCGGGCTTCTTCCATACACTTCGAAATACACTATCAAGCTTGGTGGAACATCGCACAGATACCCCGCGTATTGTGTTGCTCACACCGGGGGCATCCAGCAGCACGTATTACGAGCATGCCTACCTGGCGAACTACTTGGGTTATCCCTTGGTTCAAGGGGGGGATCTGACGGTAAGAAATGGCAAAGTTTGGTTGAAGTCAATAAATGGGCTGTCGCCTGTTGATGTGATTTTGAGGCGTACAGAAGATAACGATATCGAACAGGTCGAACTGCGCGCCAACTCAATGTTTGGTATTCCGGGCTTATTGGAGGTGGTACGCAATGGCAACGTAGCACTTGCGAACCCTCTCGGCAGTGCAATCTTGGAATCCCCTGCATTGATGGCGTTTCTGCCCCAAATCAGCCAGTACTTCTTCGGCGAGCCTTTGCTGATCAAAAACGTGGAAACACGATGGTGTGGGGATCCGCAAGTGCTCGCTGATGTTGAGCAGCATTTGGATCAGCAAATCATTAAGCCTGCGTATTGCCGCGTACAAGGTGAGTCGATTTACGGGCACAGCCTAAGCGACGAAGAAAAACAGAACACCTTGGCAATGATTCGTGAAAACCCTGACCGATACGTGGCCCAGAGCTATATTCCCGGCGCGCATGTACCAGTGTGGGTGAATCAACGCATTGAAAGCCGTCCAAGCTTGCTGAAAACCTTTTTGGTTGCCAACAACGATACCTATGCGGTGATGCCGGGCGGCCTAAGCCGTGTGGCGGACTCTGCGCAAGATTATGTGGTCTCTGACTCCCCGAGCAAAGACACATGGGTCACGTCAGACAAACCTTATGTGATGCAACCTTCGCTTCTGGATGATGCCACGTTCAAGGTGTTTCAAGACGCCAACGTGCCGAGCCGTGTGGTGGATAACTTCTTCTGGTTTGGACGTTACGCAGAACGCGCGGAAATCAGTATTCGCTTGATGCGCGTGGTGTTCAAACAGCTTAACGGAATTGAATTGTTAGCCCCCGAAAGCAGAGACATTCTTCTTAAAGCGGTGTCTCATCAAACCAAGTGTCTGCCGGGGTTTGTCGGTGGTTCGCAAGAGATGCTTGAAAACCCAGGAGCAGAACTGGCGGCATTGGTGGTCAACGCCAACAAGATGGGGTCAATCAAATCGAACCTTCTCGCCATGCTGGCGTGTGGTGAACAAGTGAAAGACCGGTTATCTGCCGATACGCGAATCATTTTGAACCGCTTGAGAGACAACCTGAATGTGTTGGATCGCGCATACATAAGTGGCTTACCAGAAGCGCCTGAAGAATCGCTTGATAACTTGGTCACAACCTTGCTTGCACTGTCCGGTTTAAGTAACGAGAGCATGCTTCAAGGCCAAGATTGGATGTTCCTGCAAATTGGTCAGCGTACCGAGCGTGCGCTACAAACCGCCAAGCTGCTTGAATCAACCCTAACCACGCGTTTAGACAGCTTCTCGCAACAACAGGTGTTGGAATCAGTCTTGTTGAGTGTGGAGGCGTTAATCTCGTTTAGACGCCGTTATCGCACCAAAACGCGTGTGTCGTTTGGTCTCGACTTGATACTCATTGAGCCTTCTCCTCCAGCTTAACCCTCGGGCTAAGCTGGAAGG
>JBELME010000035.1:0-22553 GCA_042096095.1 Enterovibrio sp. | reverse complement strand
TCTTAATCCGTTTTACAAAAGCTTCTTGTTGAATCACCGAGGGAGTCCATATAAGAACCTAGGTCCTGCCCCAAACCAAAAAACAAAAACGCCATCCAGTTTCCCGGATGGCGTTTTATCAATCAAAAGCGCGATGCGTTAAGGTGCGATTAGTGAGAGCCGCAACCGCCGCCACCACAACATTCATGATCATCGCCTTTGTCTTCGCCACCACAACAACCACCTTCGTGGTCATGGTCGTGACCACAACCACCCGCTTGGTGAATGTGACCGTGCTCGATCTCTTCTTCAGTTGCTGCGCGAAGCTCAACAACTTCAACGTTGAACGTCAGTGTTTGGCCAGCCAGCATGTGGTTACCATCAACAACCACTTCGTCGCCGTCTACTTCAGTAACTTCAACTGGGATTGGACCTTGGTCAGTATCCGCTAGGAAGCGCATACCTACAGTGATTTCATCAACGCCTTGGAATACGACAGCTGGAACACGCTGAACCATTGCATCCAAGTACTCGCCGTAAGCGTCTTCCGGCGCTACGGTCACTTCAAATACATCGCCAGCTTCACGGCCTTCAATCGCGTTTTCTAGACCAACGATCAGGTTGTTGTGACCTTGCAGGTATTGAAGTGGAGACGCTTGGGTTGATTCGTCAACCAAGATACCGTCTTCATTTTTTACTTGGTAAGCAATGCTTACTACCACGTCTTTAGTGACTTTCATGTTAACTCCGGAAGCAGTTATTCAAGTCCGGATGATCGCGGAAATTTATTCCCTGATGACCACCTGGTTAATTCGGCGCCGATAATACAGAAAACTTTCCTCCGCGACTATCACTGCGGTTTAAATATCCCGATCACTTGTGCGTCCTGCTCTTCCGGACGGTGTTCATTTTTCTCTTCCGACATCGGAGAGCGGCGGTCTACATGCCCGCATTTCACGCACTCAATCACCTCAACGTGGTGTTCTTTCCACCAGCGAAGCGTATCGGATTCTTTACATTCAGGGCAGGTTGCACCTGCAATAAATCGTTTCTTACTCATGTCTTTCCTTGTACGTCTTCATCAAACCGAACACGCCGATGCTACTCTCGATTCCAGCTTTGGTGGCGTTCAGTGTCACCTTTCATCTCGAGGTCAAACAACTCCTCAAGCTCTAAGCGTGCTTCTTTTACGCGCGATGCACCAATCACGTCATCACTGTGGTGTGGCTGCATTTCATGCAATCGCACCTCATCTAACTTTCTAAAAAAGGCTTCTGCACGCTTTGCTTTGTACGGGTGCATCCCTAATGAGATCAAGGTCTGTTTCCCTAAATCCAGTGCACTTAAAAATGTTTCACGTGAAAAGCCCGTCACGTTATGTCCTAACAGTTGGTTGGCTTCAACACGACTTCGTGCTCGGGCAAATACTTTCAGGTTCGGGAAGTGGCGCTGACAGAGGTCCACCACTTCAATCACTTCCTCTGGCGAGTCAGTACACACCACGATAGCCTCCGCCGTTGCCGCCCCTGCGGCACGCAGCAAATCAAGTTGCGTGGCATCGCCGTAATACACCTTGTAGCCGAAGCGTCTTAGGAAGGCGATTTGAGAAGGGTCTTGCTCAAGAATGGTCAGCTTAATTTTGTTGGCAAAGAGCAAACGCCCAACCATTTGGCCGAAACGTCCAAAGCCAACGATGATGACGCGGCGATCACCTTCATGATCGAACTGGTCATTTTCCGGCTCGGCAACGTCTGCGTTCATCTTCCGTGCAAGCCATACTTTTTGCAGTAACAGCATTAGCGGCGTGGTCATCATCGACAAACTCACCACCACCAGCAAGAACGCATTCAATGAAGGGTCAAGTAACCCCTCTCCACGTGCAGCCGTAAACAAAACAAACGCAAATTCACCACCTTGGCTAAGTAGAATCGCCACTTGGCTCCGCGTCCTTGCGCTGCCACCAAAGAGCCGAACCAGACCATATATGATGGCCACTTTCACGCCGATAAGCGCCGCAACCGCGCCGAGAATTTCTAGCGGGTATTCAAACAGCAAGCCCAGGTCAACGGCCATGCCGACCGCGATAAAGAACAAGCCCAGCAATAGCCCTTTGAACGGCTCAATCGCCACTTCAAGCTCATGACGGTATTCACTTTCCGCAAGCAACACACCTGCCAAAAATGTGCCCAGTGCCATGGACAAACCTAACGCCTGCATACCAAGTGCAATACCAATAACCAACATCAGCGCCGCTATGGTAAACATCTCTTTGACGCGGCTCGTTACCACCCAGCGCAGGATGGGACGCAACAAGTAGTGCCCCCCCACCAGCAATGCAGCGATCGCGCCTAGCATCATACCGACATCCAGCCAACTGCCGCTCGCCCCGCCGGTTAACGCAGGTAAAACAGCCAACATGGGGATCACGGCAATATCTTGGAACAGTAAAACCGCAAAGGCCGATTGACCGGATTCACTGCGCATCAAGTGTTGCTCTTCAATGATACGCATCGCAATCGCAGTGGAAGACAACGCCAACCCCATTCCGACCACCAGCGCATCCACACGGTTCACGCCAAATGAGTACACGATGAGGCCGATAACCACACAACTGATGAAGACCTGACTTCCCCCCAGCCCCAATATGGGTCGCCGCATTTGCAGCAATTTCTTCGGGTTCAGTTCAAGGCCGATCAAGAACAACAGCAAGACCACGCCTAATTCAGCGAAATGCAAAATCGCTTCAACATCGCTGATCAGCCTCAACCCCCAAGGACCAATTACGATACCCGCGATCAAATACCCCAATACAGAGCCGATTCCCAAACGTTGCGCCAACGGCACAGCCACAACGGCAGCCGCAAGAAAGATAAGCGCATCAAGCAGGTAGTTATGTCCCATCAAACTACCTCCGCCACAGGGTTACACAACCAATCGGCATACAACTCGGCGTGCGCCGCTCGGTCATCATCCGTCACGCGACGCGCCCAGTGCAGCACCAAAGGTTCAACCCAACGCATTTGGCACAACAAGGCCGTCAACTCAAAGGGCTGAAGCAATTCCGCCATGCTGTATTTGTTGTAACCGGTTTGACTAAAAGCCTCTGCCGCGCCCCCCGTGGTGACAACAAAACGGCACGTTTTCCCTGCAAGGGCATTTCCCCCGCCGTGAGCAAAGCCTTTTCCGAGCACCACATCGATCCACTCTTTTAGGAGCGAGGGGCAGGAATACATTTGAAGAGGATGTTGAAACACAATCACATCATGGCTGAGCAGTAACTCACGTTCGTAGTGAACATCAATAATGAAATCAGGGTACGTGGCGTAGAGATCGTGAACGGTCACGTGGTTTAACTGGCGTGCGGAGTCGAGCATGTTCTTGTTCGCGACAGACTCATAAGGGTCTGGGTGCGCAAACAGCACTAAAACTTTGGATCGGAAAAGTGAGGCTTTGGTGGTTTCCATCTCGCAGCAAAATCCTTTTAGCCGTATAAACGGTTCTTTTTATAGTCTTATTATAATGACACATATACCCAAGCTACCTGAAAATGCAGGATTCAGCGAGCTTGACTGGCGTTGTGATCGCGGCGTCCCTTTGCAGGTGTAGCCATCTCCATCAAAAAGGGGCAACAAAGAGCGCGGCGTCAGTCAACTCGCCCGAAGGGAGGCCATCAATGCGCCCACTTCTTTGTTAAATTCCACGGAAATAGAATGACTATTCCTCATGGAATTTGCATCGAAATGAACGCATTGATAACCTCTGAATGCAGGCATCTTCACGTTGCTTGGGTATATACCCAAGCAACCCGAACCCGATGTGGACCCGTTGCATAGAGATAACACCTCATCGCGCAGTGTTGTCTGAACCCCTCCACCATACGGTAATTGGCGCGGGTTTTCACGGACTGATCGAGGCGCGTCACTCGGTAGGCTGGCAGCCTCAGTGCTTAACTGGTATAACTGCGCGAGAATTTTTTACCCCATTGCACGCGGCCGGAGCCGCCAAGTAGTCATGATCACACTTTCTGATATCCAGCTTCTTCGCGGCGGCAAACCGCTACTTAATCAAGCATCCGCTACCATTCATCCGGGCGATAAAGTCGGTCTAGTGGGTAAGAATGGTTGCGGTAAATCAACGCTGTTCGCGTTGCTCAAAGACGAAATGACCTTGGACGCAGGTAGCTGCAACTTCCCAAGCGGTTGGGAGCTTGCGTGGGTCGCGCAAGAAACCCCAGCACTAGAACGTCAAGCCATTGAGTACGTGATTGACGGTGACCGTGAATATCGCCAATTAGAAAATGCCCTTCGCCAAGCCGAAATCGACGATGACGGCCACAAGGTTGCGATTTTGCATGACAAGATTGACGCGGTTGGCGGATACAGCATTCGTGCCCGCGCAGCAGAGCTACTCGACGGCCTAGGCTTTCGCCAAGACCAAATGGCATGGAACCTTACCCAATTCTCGGGCGGTTGGCGCATGCGCCTTAACCTTGCTCAAGCACTATTGTGCCGCTCTGACCTCCTGCTGCTCGATGAACCGACCAACCACTTGGATTTGGATGCGGTCATGTGGCTTGAGAAATGGTTGCAGAACTACCGCGGCACCTTGGTGTTGATTTCCCATGACCGCGATTTCTTAGATCCTGTGGTTAACCGCATCATTCACATCGAAAACCAATTGCTGAATGAATACACGGGTAACTACTCAGCATTCGAAACCATGCGCGCCGAGAAACTGGTACTGCAACAGTCCATGTACCAGAAGCAACAAAAGCAAATGTCGCACATGCAATCGTATATCGATCGCTTCCGCTACAAGGCCAGCAAAGCACGCCAAGCACAAAGCCGAATTAAAGCGCTTGAGCGTATGGAAAAAGTGCTGCCTGCGCAGTTTGATAACCCGTTTAGCTTTGAGTTTCGTGAACCTGCCGCGCTGCCAAACCCTATCTTAATGATGGAGAAAGTGGCTGCGGGTTATACCGACAACCTCATCCTAGAGAAAGTGCACTTGAACCTGGTGCCGGGCAGCCGCATCGGTTTGCTGGGTCGAAATGGTGCGGGTAAATCCACACTGATTAAATTGCTGTCTGGCGAACTGCCAGCGCAAGCAGGTGAACTGCGTTACTCCCAAGGCGTGAAAATTGGTTACTTCGCGCAGCATCAGCTGGAAACCCTGCGTAACGATGAAACCCCGCTGCAGCACATGAACCGTCTTGCTCCGCTTTCAACCGAGCAACAGCTTCGCGACTACTTGGGTAGCTTTGGCTTTACCGGCGACAAAGCCCTTGAGATGATTGGTCCTTTCTCCGGTGGTGAAAAAGCCCGTCTCGTATTGGCATTGATTGTTTGGCAAAAACCGAACCTCTTGCTGCTCGATGAACCGACCAACCACTTAGATTTGGACATGCGCTCTGCGTTGACCATCGCACTGCAATCGTTTGAAGGTGCCATGGTTATTGTCAGTCACGACCGTTATTTACTTCGTGCAACCACAGACGATTTATACTTAGTGCATGACAGACAAGTTGCACCGTTTAATGGTGATCTGCACGACTATCACCAATGGCTCGCGGAACAGCAACGCGCAGAGCGTCGCCAAGAGCAGGCTGAATCCGCAAAGCCAGTGAGCGAAAACGCGCAAGTAAACCGCAAAGAGCAAAAACGTCTCGAAGCTGAGTTCCGTCGCGAAACCGCGCCAATTCGTAAAAAAATTGACAAGTTAGACACAAAACTCGAGCATTTCTCTGAGACAATCGCCGAGGCTGAATCAGCCCTATCAGAAGCATCAATTTACGAAGCGGCGAACAAGGACAAGCTAACAGACGTGTTACGTAAACAGGCTGAAGCGAAATCGTCGTTGGAAGAGGTCGAATTGGAATGGATGGAACTTCAGGAACAACTGGAGGAAATGGAAGCGGCGTTCCAAGCCCGCTAAAGCAAGCTGCCACGCCTGATGGGTTGTGGCAATTTTGCCTCCACCATTACAGCAAGCAAGAGGTCAAACACGCCAGCCTTAAACTGCAAGACACGTTTAAGGGCAACGTCAACTTGGCCTTATTGCTCGTTTGGCTTGAAGACGCAGGCTTTACACTGTCTGCGCATTCACTTGCCGCGCTTCGACAATCCTTGACCCATTCAGAAACCTTACTGACGCGCTACCGATTAATGCGCCGAGATCTCAAACCTCAGCTTTCGCGTGGCGCGTATCAAAAGATGCTGAACTACGAACTCACCCTCGAAAAGTTTCAACAGCAAGAACTGCTCGCGTGTATCAATCAACAACCTTGGCTCGATCAGGGCCCTTCGACGGTTGAGCTCTATTGCGAGCAACTGGATATTGCTGCCCGCTATCTATACCCAACGTTGATGAAAGGGCTGAATACCCGTTAAACCGCCCTTCATCAGATTCGCCATCACATCATCACATCCAGATGAATAACAAGCACGAGGCGGTTAATGCGCCCATGACGCGATTAAAAATAACCCAGCTTCGCTCTGTTGAAAGCGCTTTGCCAACCCAAACGCCGAACCCTGCCCATAGTGACGTCAGCGGAAAACCTACCACCATGAATGCCATAACAATCACCAGCGCAGACCACCAATAGTCGCCACCTGACAAGGTAAATGTACCGACAGCACTCACGGCCATCGCCCATGCCTTCGGGTTCACATACTGGAACAATGCCCCTTCCATCAATGTCATAGGGCGGCGATCAGACGATTCGCTTTCCGATGGCGCGCCAGCAATCGCAATGCGCCATGCCAGATACAATAAGTAACCACTGGCCGCTAACTTCATCCCCTCTTGCACCATCGGGTAGGTTTTAAATACCACGCCCAGTCCTGCCGCCACGACCGCAATAAGCGAAGCAACACCTAATGTAATGCCCACCAGGTGTGGCACGGTGCGGCGATAGCCAAAGTTCGCCCCAGACGCGGTTAGCATCATATTGTTCGGCCCTGGCGTGCCCGTCATGGTCGCGGCAAATACCGCTAAGGTGACTAAAAACGAAACTTCCATCATGCATTGTCTCCCCGCTCACATTGTATCGATACAATCCACACAACATTGTTGAAAAAGCCACCAAAAGTGGTTAAAAATAACGCTAACAGGGATAGAAAATCGGATCAAAAGGTTTATTGTCACCATGACAATCATGACAATTACGTTAGATAAGCAAGGGTTGCCGCTTTATCGACAGATCGCTGATGCGATTGCCGAGCAAGTCGCGGCCAATACACTGCAGCCGGGGACAAAGCTCCCCACCCACAGAGCACTCGCCGATGCATTGTCTGTCACCGTAGGCACGGTGACGCGTGCTTATGCAGAAGCAGAGCGGCGTGGCATCGTGGAAGCCAAAGTGGGTGCTGGTACCTATATCTGCCATGCTGACAAACCCCTTTGGACATTTGCACCACCGCCGACGCCAGGCATCATGAGCTTTGGCTACAATGTGCCGCCAGCCATTAATCGTGCTGATTTGATATCGGAAGCGCTTCAACAACTCGCCGCGCACCCCAATGAGCTCAATAATTTGATGCTCTACCAATCCCCGATGGGCATCGCGCATCATCGTGAGATTTTATCTAAGTGGCTTGCACAACATAACGTGAAAACAGATCCCAACCGCCTGCTCTTTTGCTCAGGTGCGCAAAACGCCATGCAGCTTTGCTTAGTCACCCTATGTAGAGCTGGCGATACCATCTTGACCGATAAACTCACTTACCCCGGGTTATTGAGCCTTGCTAAACAACTTCGATTAACGGTTAAACCTGTCGAAATGGATGACGAGGGCATGCTGCCTGAATCTCTCAAAACGGCGTATCAACAATATCAGCCACGTTTGGTGTACATGACGCCAACACTGCAAAACCCCACCACTGCCACCATGAGCGAAGAAAGACGTCATGACATCATTCGCGTCTGTCGCGAGTTGCAATTGGTGATATTGGAAGATGACATCAACGGCATCCTGCCCAAAGAAAGGCCAAACCCGATCGTTAACCTCGCCCCTGATGACGTTATCTACGTCGGAGGGTTAGCGAAAACATTAGCGCCGGGGCTCAGGCTGGGATTCCTCCAACTTCCAGAGCGGTACTACCCACACTTCGTGAACGCGCTTCAAAATCACAGCTGGATGATCAGCCCTTTGCTTACCGCCATGGCATCAATTCTGTTAGAAAATGGGGCAGCGAATCAGATACTCGAGACGATCCGCGATCAAATGGAAGCCCGTTGGCGCATCGCGCAAGCGTATTTAAAAGACGTCGATTTTCGCTATCATCCCAACAGCTTTCATGGCTGGCTGCGGCTGCCCGATGAATGGTCGTTGAGCGAATTCCTCGCGGAAAGCAAAGCCCGAGGCGTCGAAGTGAAATCATCAGAACTGTTCGTGCCAGCAGGCTATTCCGCGCCGCCTTACGTACGTATTGCATTGAGTGCGCCACCTGACAGAGAAACGCTGGAAAAAGGCCTTCATGAACTGGCTGACTTATTGGCGAACCCGCCTTTGTCCGATTTTGCGTTGTGAGAACCCGAGAATGACAGCACAAACAGCGACGGCTTCTGTCGCACAAGACCACACTACACCTCACGACTTCGTGCCCATGAAGTGGGGAAGTAACCCACACGTGCAAACCCTACTGCCACGTTTTGTTCGGCGCAAAGCGCTGTTTGAACCTGTTTGGCAGCGCATCGATACGCCTGATGGCGATTTTCTCGACCTCGCATGGACGGAAGCCCCAGAAAGCGCAGAAGAAAAACCGCTCGTGGTGCTGTTTCATGGATTGGCAGGGTGTTTCTATAGCCCCTACGCCAACGGATTAATGAAGGCATTCAAAGATAAAGGTTGGCTGTGTGTGCTCATGCACTTTCGAGGATGCAGCGGCCTCATCAATAAAAGACCAAGGAGCTACCATTCCGGCGAAACCAGCGACGCCCGGTTTTTCTTGGAGCACATCAACCAACACTTCCAAGATGTACCCCGTGTGGCAGTTGGGGTGTCATTGGGCGGCAACATGCTGGTGCGCTATTTGGCGGAGTTTAAACACGATCCGCTCATCAAAGCGGGTTGCGTTATCAGCGCTCCCCTCGATTTGCTGTCATGTTCAAACCGCATTCAACAGGGATTTTCGAAGGTATACCAAGCGTATTTACTGCGCTCAATGAATCGCTCGCTGGTCAACAAACTGCAGCGCCACCCAGAAATTGGCCATTGGAAAAGTGGCGAGAAAGTCCAGATCTCGAGCGTGTACGAGTTTGATAAAACCGTCACTGCCCCGCTTCACCAATTCAAAAGTGCAGAAGATTATTATCAGCAATGCAGTGGCTTAGGCGTACTGCACGACATTGCGACACCGCTAAAAGTGATCCATGCTAAAGATGATCCTTTTATGACTGATGCGGTGATACCGACAACGCCTTTACCTCACAATATTGAGTATCACCTTACTGAAAACGGCGGTCATGTTGGATTTGTGTCTGGCACGCCTCAAGCCCCTGAATTCTGGCTTGAGAAAGAAGTGCCCCGCTGGCTGGCCCTGCACCTAACATAGCCATAATAAGCAGGGCGAGAGAGGTGAAGTATGACATTTTCTCGCACTGTAATTTACGCCATGGTAGGCGGCATATTTGCAGCATCTGCATGCGCTGCCCCTCACCAAGAGACTGAAGCTGTCCGCTTCGGTCCACTGATTATGCAAACACAAGCCCCACTCCAAATCACGGGGCTTACTCCTATGATTTTTGACCCTTTTGCATTAGCAACGAACGAAACCGACGTTTTCGCGACAGGCACCTTTGCAAGCATTTGGGCCAACACCCCTGAGTATCAATTCGACTACTACCACAACCAATTTATGCTCGGGATGCTTCATGCACTTTCCGACGACACCAATGTCGGGCTTTGGTATCAATACCGGTATGCCGCAAACAATCGATTAGACGGACTCACAGAGAAATTCCACAGCGTGTTTGGTATCGATCAAAATGGTCGCACTGAGGTCGATGAAGACAGGTTCTATGTCTATTTGCCCGACTATCAAGCAACGCCCAGTGAAGACTTTGTCGGGGATGCCGTGGTCAACGCGGTGAACCTTTACGCTGAACACACTGTGTATCGTACCGACCACCATGCTCTCAGTGTTGGCGCGACGCTCTTCTTCAACCGCGTCGCGTCAGGCGAATTTGAGAACACAGCGTTTGAACAATCCCTGCAACTTAATTACGGCTTCAAGAAGCAAAAACATAAAGTTGCCGCCATGCTTTCCCTCGTGCATCGACCAAACAATCAGCAGCACGGCATCGATCTTCGTCAATGGGGCGTTAACGGCGGTGTTAGTTACCAATACCAATGGTTAAAACACCATGAACTTATTGCTGAGTATCTTGTTTCAACGGGCAAAGCACACGATAACCACCTTACTGAGTTAACTGACATCGTCCATGAATTCGCGCTGGGCTATCGCTACCTTTTTGGCAACAGTGCGATAGAATTGGGGGCACTTGAAAACATGTTTAATCATGACAACAGTTCAGATATCGTGTTTTCTGCCTCCTTTCGGCACCGTTTAACCTTGTAGGTATCCGCACATGATTGTTCCTTGGCAAGAAATCCCCGAAGAATCCTTGAGAGGGTTAGTCGAGCATTTTGTATTACGTGAAGGCACGGACTACGGCGAACAAGAAGCCAGCTTCGAAGAGAAAGTTGAGCAGGTCTACAACTTGCTCAAACGCAAAGAAGCCGTAGTCGTTTATTCTGAATTACACGAAACGGTCGATATCAAATCGACCCGATCACTGAGCGCATAACACGCGCTTGACCTCACCTCTACACCCTGTTAATTGTTGGCTATCTATTAAAATTGACAGGGTTTGTCATGTCTGCAAAACACCCCATCATTGCAGTCACCGGTTCGTCCGGCGCAGGAACAACCACAACGTCTGATGCATTCCGTAAAATTTTCAACATGATGGACATCAACGCAGCGTGGGTAGAAGGCGACAGCTTTCACCGTTTTACACGCCCGGAAATGGACGTTGAAATCAGAAAAGCGCGAGAGCAAGGACGACACATTAGCTATTTTGGCCCACAAGCCAACGACTTTCCGACGCTTGAAGCTTTCTTTCGTGAATACGGCGAGCATGGCACAGGTAAATTCCGCCGCTACCTCCATACCTTTGATGAAGCTGTGCCCTTCAACCAAATGCCCGGCACTTTTACTGCGTGGCAAGATTTACCCGACAACACCAACACCATGTTCTATGAAGGACTGCATGGCGGCATTGTCGATGGCGACATCAACGTTGCACAGCATGTGGATTTATTGATTGGCATGGTGCCTATCGTAAACTTGGAGTGGATACAAAAGTTCGTTCGCGATACCCGTGACCGAGGTCATTCACGTGAAGCGGTGATGGATTCCATTGTGCGCTCAATGGATGACTACCTGAATTACATCACACCGCAATTTAGCCGCACACACATTAACTTCCAACGCGTGCCTACAGTGGACACCTCAAACCCACTTAACGCGAAAGCCATTCCAAGCTTGGACGAAAGCTTTGTAGTGATCCGTTTTCGTGGCATCAAGAAAGTCGACTTCCCTTATTTGTTGTCGATGATTCAAGGGTCATTTATGTCTCGCCATAACACCTTGGTCGTGCCGGGGGGGAAAATGAGTTTTGCGATGGAATTGATTATCAGGCCGCTGATTCAGCAATTGATCGAAACCGGGAAAATCAGCTAGTCGATAGATTTGCGGTATTAATTGTGCGACAAAAAGAGAGAAGTGTTCTGTCAGGTCGCAGAAAATTGCATAATTATCAAGACAATCAAATAATAAGAGAAAGGAGGGTATTCCCTCCTTTTTCGCTATCTAGCGATAATTTCGTAAGAATGTGTCATTTCGACACCCTTGCCTAGCATTAAACACACTGAGCAATATTTCTCCAAACTGTCTTTCACCGCACTTGCCACAAGCGCTTCATCAAACGCCGTGCCTGTCACGACAAAGTGAATGTTGATCTTGGTAAACAAACGCGGTGCTTGCTCGCGACGCTCAGCAGAAAGTATGGCTTCACAACCTGCAATTGCCTGATTTGCATCTTCAAGTGCAGACACTACGTCGACAGAGCTGCAACCGCCCGCGCCTAACAGCACCATTTCCATTGGGCTTGGCGCATGCTCGCCACCATTGCCATCCATGACCACGCTGTGACCCGAATTCGACAAACCAACAAAGGTCTTATTTCCGCTCCATTTGACGCTTGAGTGCATATCATTCCTCTACTTACTTTCAGGGTCGTGATCTTGTCCACGTTTTTAGCCTTTAATTGAAGAGGAAGTCCATATCAAAATCAAGAAATCGTGCAGGAAAAAGGATAAACTCAATGACTCAAACAGAGAGCTTGTAGCCTGACTGCTGAAACTTTATGCTATCCCACGGACTTGTGCCGCAGGACGGTGGGCTAAGGAAGACTCATCAGGCAACAACTGCAGAGGAAATGAGATATATGGTTCCAGGAAAACCTCAAACTGACCCAACATTAGAGTGGTTCCTTTCACACTGCCACATTCATAAGTATCCGTCTAAGAGCACGCTTATTCATGCGGGCGAAAAAGCTGAGACACTTTACTACATTGTTAAAGGCTCTGTGGCTGTACTAATCAAGGATGAAGAAGGTAAAGAGATGATCCTCTCTTACCTAAACCAGGGCGACTTCATTGGCGAACTGGGCCTCTTCGAGGAAGATCAGGAGCGTACTGCTTGGGTTCGCGCTAAATCACCGTGCGAAGTCGCTGAAATCTCATTCAAGAAATTCCGCCAGCTGATCCAAGTTAACCCTGACATTCTGATGCGCCTGTCTTCACAGATGGCTCGTCGTCTTCAGGTTACTAGCCAAAAAGTCGGTGACTTGGCATTCTTGGACGTAACAGGCCGCATTGCTCAGACTCTGTTGAATCTGGCAAAACAACCAGACGCGATGACTCACCCAGACGGTATGCAAATCAAGATTACTCGTCAGGAAATCGGTCAAATCGTTGGTTGTTCACGCGAAACCGTTGGCCGCATCTTGAAGATGTTGGAAGAGCAGAACCTAATTTCTGCACACGGTAAAACCATCGTGGTATACGGCACTCGCTAACCCACTTTCGGTCATGAAAAAAAGCCACGCTAACGTGGCTTTTTTTATGCCCAAATTTCGGCGCAACTAACATTTATTTGTTGATCATGTGATCTGTGTAACGTTCATTTTTTCATAAGCAATACATTTCATATGCTACCTTTCAATGCAGGATATGTACGCACTTTTATGCATAACATGTATAGCGAAGGAAAGTAGAAATGGACATCGAAAATTTGGCTGTTGGGTCAGCACCTTCTCCCCCTGGTTGGGTGCAGGCAAGCACGACGGAACTGACGGGATTTAGTGGTCCCACCCATTATCAAATGCAGCGTTTACTGGGTGAGGATGGCAACAAACAAAGCGTCACCAATAATGAAGAATGGCCGACACACCTGCCGACCTCTCTTTGTTAATCCGCTCAAGTACCTAGCTAGCATGCAGACTCGATAGCCTGCATGGGCGCAGCTTTATCTATCAAACACACTCATCGTCTTACTGACCTCGAGTGCTTCCCTATTTGTCTGTGCTTTCGAAAATCTTGTCCGCAGACGCTTCAACAAACCCTTGATACAAATTCCCATCAGCCAGCGGATAGCGCTTGGCAAACTCGTAAAAGCCCCCCGGAATGTCTCGCTCTCCGTCACTAAAACTCACAGAAACTTTATCAGCCATTGTTGAAGATTGCTCAAGGCACACTTGTGGGTCGCCCTTCACTTCTCCACCCGATTCATTGATAGCAAACCCAGACTGACGCAATAAATCATTCACCGCTTTCACTTCATCAAGCGCTCTCAACTGGTTTACGCTCACCGTAAAGTGGTTCGCCCCAAAACCATGCGCCGCTAACCACCCTGCATATTCGCTTTCAGCCGCCAGCATGTCATAGGTTTTGCTGTCCAACGACCAAGGACGGCCACTGTACAAGAAAGAGGGATCTTTCATCGCATCATCATCAACCTGATCCACCAAGCTTCTCACCGCGGTTTGCAGTTCAGTGGAACATTGACCGACCAAGAGCTCACTGATAAACACTTTCGGCGCATCAGGGTTTGGATGTTGATAGTGGTGCGCGTACAGCTTTTTACTTTCAAAGTGGTACTCACTTTTGGGCTCATAGCCAATCGCGATAAACGGCGCAGCCAATCTGTCTAACCCCACCTTGGGCAGCGCAAACGTGCGAAGTGCAATATGGTCATTCAGCAGCGGCGAGCCTTCTTTCAACAAGGTATGTACTTTCGCCGCAGACGGGCAAAGTCTCGTGGTGTAATCCTGCCAAAGCGCATCAAATAAAGCATGAACGCGTTCCATCACATCCTCCTAGAGAGCGATATTCATCGGTAAAGTGGTGCGGGTTTGAGTCAGCCTGCAAAGCAAGGCACTTTACAGGCTGTAAGATGTCAACAGTTACAACGATAGCCCTGGGCTAAGTTGCCCCGGTAAGGACACATCGTCGCCTTCCATCGATGCCATTGGGTAGGCACAGTAATCCGCCGCATAATAAGCACTCGGACGTAAGTTGCCTGACGCGCCGGGTCCACCAAACGGCGCATCACCGCTCGCCCCCGTCAATTGACGATTACGATTAACAATGCCAGCGCGAATGTTGTCGAGGAAGTATTGCCACTCAGCATCATTGGTTGAAATCAGGCCTGCTGACAAGCCATAGCGAGTGTCGTTAGCAAGCTCTACCGCGTGTTCAAGCGAATTGTAACGCACGACTTGGAGCAAGGGGCCAAAGTACTCTTCGTCTGGCAGCGCTTCCACCTTGCTTACTTCAATAATACCTGGCGAGACCACCGCATCATGAAGCAGTGTTGCTTTCAGCAATGCCTCACCGCCTAGAGACTCTAGATTTTCCTGCGCAGCAAGAATACCGTTCGCCGCTGCCAAAGAAATCTGTGCCCCCATAAACGGCGCAGGCTCTTCAAATTGGCCGCCCACTTTAATCTGCTTGGTCATCTCAACCAGACGCGCGAGAAGCGCATCACCGCGCTCTCCGTGCGGAATATACAAGCGTCGCGCGCAGGTACAACGTTGGCCTGCACTGATAAAGGCAGATTGAATGATGGTATAGGCCGTTGCATCTATCTCGCCAAACTGCTCAGAAATCACCATCGGGTTATTGCCACCCATTTCGAGTGCCAACATTTTGCCCGGCTCCCCCGCAAACTGACGGTGCAGGATGTGCCCTGTATTGGCGCTGCCCGTAAAGAGCAGGCCATCGATGCCTTTTGATTGCGCCAAGGCCTCACCCGTCTCACGTGCACCTTGAACAAGGTTGATCACGCCTTCTGGCAAGCCAGCTTCAATCCAAAGCTTCATGGTTTCTTCTGCGGTTTTCGGGGTTTGGTCTGACGGTTTAAAGACAATGGTGTTGCCCGCTAAGAGCGCAGGCACGATATGACCATTCGGCAGGTGCCCGGGGAAGTTATAAGGCCCGAAGACGGCCATAACGCCCAAAGGACGATGACGCAGCACCGCTTGCGTGCCCGCAACGTCTTTGCTTCGCTCACCCGTACGCTCTTGATGTGCACGCAATGAAAGGGCAATTTTACCCACCATGGCCGCAGCTTCCGTCCGCGTTTCCCAAAGAGGCTTCCCGGTTTCTTCAGCAATGACTTTCGCGATGTGTTCGCTGTTTTCTTTTACTTTTTCTGCAAAGTTTTCCACCAGCGCTTGGCGTTCAGAAAAGGGGGTGTTCTTCCAGCTTGAAGATGCCGCGCGAGCAGCGCACACCGCAGACTCTACCTGTTCTGGCGTCGCTGCTTTTCCTTCCCACACAGACTCGCTGTTAAACGGGTTCAGGGATTGAAAGGCATCGCCCTTCCCAGCAACCGCTTGGTTATCAATCCATTGTGTCATGAGTGTCTCCTGTCACCATCACGAACGAGGCGTTCATTAAAGCAATGCAAAAAGCGGCTTATAGCGCAACCAATCGCACCGTATCGCCTTTACTGACCAAAAGGGCATCAGCTACTTCTTGGCTGATCAGCGCTTCATTGCGCTCTACATCAACGCCAATTTTTGTCGCAGTCGCTCGGAATGATTGAAAATCGTTATTACAGATAAGGTAATCTTGCGCGCTGCCATGCTCGGCAATTTTCACCCTCGCAGTGAATGAACGACGAATCGAATCGATGTTCTGACGCATACATTCTACCGTCGGACCAGCATCGAAAATGTCGACATACCCGCGGCAGCTAAAGCCTTCTTTTTCAAGCAAACGCAACGCTGGACGCGTTTTCTCATGCACTTGCCCAATGACTTCGCGTGCCTCGTTGCTCAGTAGGTTGACGTAAATCGGCAGTTTCGGCATGAGGTCTGCAATAAAACCTTTCTGACCAATCCCCGTGAGGTAATCTGCCAACGTAAATTCGATAGAAAAGAAATGCTCTTTCAACCATGCCCAAAACGGAGAGTTACCGTCTTCGTCGGACACGCCGCGCATTTCGGCAAAGATGATGTCGGAGAATTTATCGGGGAACTGTGCCAGCATCAAAAAGCGGCATTTAGACAACAAACGACCATTCAAGCCGCCGCGGAATTCGGGGCGCAAAAACAAGGTACAGATTTCTGTCGCACCGGTGTAGTTGTTACCGAATGTCAGCACTTCAACCACATTGTGCACGTTCAAGCGACGCGAGTGATGCACCACTTTACTGATGTGATAACTATAGAAAGGGTTCTCTAAACCAATGGCCGCTTCAATCCCTGTCGTCCCTGCTATTTCTCCCGTTTCGGTATCTTCAGCCACCATCAAGTAGCCTTCTGTACCTGGAGATGTTGCGTTACGTGCGAAGCTTTCAACAGAGTGATCGATACGACCACGAATCAATTCTTCGTTAACCGGTAACGAGGTAAAACCAATTCCAGACTCTTCCGCGCACAACATAAGCGCGTCAAAATCAGATTCTCTGATTGGGCGAATTACCAGCATCCTACTTCCTCCTGATGCAGCAAACTTTGGTGGCGTTCAAGGGAACGCCACAATGGCGACAGCTTAGGCTGCCGCGAGTTTTGCAAGTGCGCGGTCAAGACGCGCTAAGCCTTCCTCGGCTTCTTCTTTGGTGATAACAAGCGATGGCGTCATACGCACAACATTGGTGCCTGCAACCAGCAATAGCAGCCCTTCGTCGCCAGCTGCCAGCAACACATCACGTGCACGGCCTTGCCACTCACCATTGAGTGCTGCGCCGATCAGTAACCCTTTACCGCGGATCTCGCTGAACATGTTGTATTTGGCGTTAAGTTCTTCAAGCCCTTCACGGAACCAGCCTTCACGCTCTTTCACGCCAGCCAGCACGTCTGGCTTGCTGACTTCTTCTACCACGGCTTCGGCTACTGCACATGCCAGCGGGTTACCGCCATACGTCGAACCGTGCGTGCCTACCTTCATGTGCGCAGCCAGCGCTTCGGTGGTCAGCATGGCACCAATCGGGAAACCACCGCCCAGCGATTTTGCAGTGCTTAGAATGTCTGGCGTCACACCGGTTTGCTCGTAGGCGTAAAACGTTCCTGTACGGCCATTACCGGTTTGTACTTCATCAAAAATCAGCAGTGCTTTGTGTTTATCACACAGTTCGCGAGCACCCTTCAAGAACGCAGGATCAGGCGTAATGATGCCACCTTCGCCTTGTAGCGGTTCCATCATGATGGCACACGTTTTGTCAGACATGGCGGCAGAAAGTGCCTCCAAATCGTTGTACGGCAAGTGCGTGACATCGCCTGGCTTAGGACCAAACCCGTCTGAATACGCATTTTGACCACCGACAGTTACGGTGAAGAACGTGCGACCATGGAAGCCTTGTGTGAAGGCAATGATCTCGCTTTTCTCTGGGCCATCAACATCTACCGCCCAACGACGCGCTAATTTCAATGCAGCTTCATTGGCTTCTGCGCCCGAGTTTGCAAAGAAGACACGCTCAGCAAAGCTCACTTCAGTTAGCTTTTTCGCCAAGCGCAATGCAGGCGCATTGGTCATGACATTGCTGAGGTGCCACAGCTTTTCAGCTTGCTCTTTCAACGCATTCACCATGACGGGGTGACAATGCCCCAAACAGCTCACGGCAATACCACCAGCAAAATCGATGTACTCTCGGCCATCCTGATCCCAAATACGCGCGCCCTTTCCTTTTTCAGGAATCATCGTCATGGGTGCGTAGCATGGCACCATGACTTCATCGAACAGTTTACGTTCTACTTTATGTTCGGCTGTCATCGCTCATATCCTTCTGTCGATTCTGCTATAAGCATAGTATTTACATTTCGTTAACCGCATCAATAGCAGATAATTTTATATTCGTTGGTGACGTATCGTGGAAATTCACCCTTGGGCCATATTTATGCGCAATATGGGACGATTAATTAATACAGGAAGTGGCAAGAGTGTCTTTCCTTGTGGGAAAGAAAGGTGACCTGTCCCGCGCAGACTGAATAAGGTTTCAGTGTTAACGGTAAAAAAACAGCGAAATGAAAATGTAAAATCGGTGAAGTTGATCGTCTTTCAACAACGCGCGCGGACGGCGCGTTGAGCATGAAAGCACATAAATCGGAGATTAAACGCTTGAAGAAAGGAAGTTTGCGAGCAGTTGATGGCCTTGTTCAGTCATGATGCTTTCAGGGTGAAACTGCACGCCCTCAAGCGGCAATTCGCGGTGACGAATTCCCATTATTTCATCAAACTCGCCATCACATTCTGTCCACGCAGTGATGTCAAACGCGTCTGGCAAGGAGGCGCGCTCTACGACCAGCGAATGGTATCGTGTGACGGTAAGCGGATTATTCAGACCTTGAAAGACACCTTGGTTTTGATGCACAACTGGACTGGTTTTCCCATGCATGACTTGGCGCGCTCGCACCACGTTGGCGCCAAAAACTTGTGCCAACGCTTGATGCCCTAAACACACCCCCAAAATCGGTAACTTCCCCGCGAAATGCTGAATGGCGTCAAGGGAAATGCCCGCATCATCAGGCGTACAAGGACCAGGAGAAATAACGAGATGTGTCGGCGACATGGCCTCAATATCAGCCAGCGTCAAGGTGTCATTGCGGCGCACCACAACGTCCGCGCCCAGCTGACAGAAATACTGATATAAGTTGTAAGTAAAAGAGTCGTAATTATCGATAATTAACAGCACAAGCATTCCCATCACATCCCTCTCGCTTTACATCAGCGAGATTGGGCGCAAATGCTATCACAGCTTCTCGTGACTGCACCAGATGGTGTCGCTAAAACTCATTAATCGGCAAAATCGGGGTTGGCCAAGGGTTGTGAAGCCACTCGCGATAAAGGCCCGTCAGCTCGTCACTGTGTTCGTCGATTAAGTGAATAATGCGTGGGTCAATCAGGGTTCCCGCTTCTTGAGTCACCGTATTGATACCACGCTGAACCCGCTCTTCAATGTTGCCATCACAACCTTCAATGGCTTTATCAAGTAGCTCGGCCGCAATGGCGACACGGCATTCTTCAGGGATTTTATCCCCTTCGATTTCAGGGAACCCTGAACCGTCCCAACGAGTATTTTTGTATGTCAGTAGACTCACCGACACAGAAGCAAACCCATTCGTGGCCTCTGAGAGTAGCAACATACTGCGGCAATCCGGCGTGCTATTTCCGCCCCCGTCATCCCATAGCTCTCCCAAGGCACAAAGCGGATAGGCCAAGCTGATGTCTTCAGCTTTGGCTTTGGTTAAACCGTATTTGATGGCCAACCATTCGCAGCATTGTGCAATGCGCGGCGCAGAGATCTCGACTTCGTTGCTGTGTAGCGCCGCCACTGCGGCGATTTGATTCATCACCAACTGATAATTTTCCCGCATGGCCGTTGCGCGAGCTTCCCCCAATAGGTGTCCCACACGGCTTTTCACCAATTCAGGCGACACCGGTTTGATCAGAAAATCCGCCGCCCCGCTCTTCAAGCCTTCCACTTCGCTTTGGTATTCATCAAGCGCAGAGACGATGACAATGGGAATGTGGCTCACGGTGCGCTCTTGTTTCAAAATACGGCACACCTCATAACCGTTCATGCCCGGCATCATGATATCGAGCAAGATGAGATCCGGCTTTTGTTGCATGGTGAGCTCAATGGCACGCTCCCCACTTTTGGCAAAAATAAGGGTGTATTGCTCTTGCAGTATCGTGCGCATAACATGCAGATTGCTCGGCTCGTCATCCACCACCAGCACTTTATATGCCATAACCTTGTACTCCAGATTCTTGCGCTGCGGGCACGTGTTCCAACACTGTCAGGAAGATGTCGTAAGCATCGTCCAGCTCGAAGTTTTCGATAGCGGCGACAAAGGTTGCCAACAAAGGAGGCTCGACATAGCTTGCCATGGCGGGCACCAATTCCTTGTAAAGCACATCATCGAACTGGCCTTCCGCCAGCTTCGACACAAACTCTTCGGTCTTCTTGTTGAAGGTTGTTGGTGCCATGGGAGTGGTCTCCGCATCATTCAGCTCTTCTCTGCGCACGCCGAGGTAGGCCAACACATTGTCGAACGATACAGAGAGACAGTCGCTCAACGATTCCAACTGATAACCAAGCTCAGATACATCCCCGTCTTGCAACGCGGAGAGCAGTTTCCTCATGTCATGAGGGAGCTTTTCAAAGCCAATGCACTCAGCAGCGTCAATGGCCGTTTTGAAGTAGTCCTCAATGCTATCAGGCTGTTCCTGCACCATACGTTTAACCACGATCGGCATGTCAAGGTAGTTCTGGCGAAACTCTCTAACAATGCTGAGAAGAATGTCTGACGTCGGCCATTGCTGGAATGCCCAAGATTCATTGAAATAGACTTTCTCTTCTTGGGTGACGGGTTGGGTCAATACAGTGACATTGTTGTTCTCATCAATGCCCATGCAACGCTTCAGCACCTCAAATACCGCTTCGCACTCAAACGGTTTATTGATGACGTCATCAAATCCGCGCCCCTGCCATTCGTCGATGGTGGTTGGATCAACGGCCAGCTTCATGGCGATCACCCTAACGGGCTCTTTGCGTGAGTCTCCCGCCCACTCACGGAGCGTTCTTGGTGATGGGTATACCTCTTCCGACACATAAGCGTCCATCAGCACCACATCGACTTGCTGCGTTCGAATTAAATCTTCCGCGGCATCCATGTCAGTGAAGGTCAAGACTTTCACCCCTTGGCGCAGCAACATGTCGCGAAGTTCTTGCTGATTGCGCTGAACATCATCAATCACCAACACCTCAAGCGGCGGCAAGGCGTAATGCGGCACCGTGTCTCTGTCGATAGATTTTGCGCCGTGCAGCACAGCAATCAGCGGTAAATCGGCGTACACCACTGAGTTTTGAATGGACTCACCATCAAACCATAAATTCCCTCGCATCAATTCGATAAGCTGGGTAACCAAGGTAGCGGAGAGGGTTTGTCCTGTGTGAACGCTTTTCTTTTCTAGAATGTCATTCGGTTGCACCGCATAGCTGGCAACCGCAAACCGCACCATGTCATTCATGGGGAGGACATGCAAAGACACATTACCGTTCTCGGTATTGGTCAACGCACTGCGCATCATGTTCTGTAGTAACTGCTTGATACGGCGAGAATCTCCCACATAGCTATCAAGCAGCGCGTTACTGTAATGGAGGCTGACGTGAAGTTCGCGTGCTTGCACGGTCTCACGAGCGATGAATTCGATCTGCCGACAAAGCTGAACCAGTGAGAACTCACCCACGTCGAGCGGTAAGGATTGGCTTTCGAGTTTGGAGGTATCAAGAATGTCATTGATAAGTTTCATCAGGCTGTTGCCCGACTCTTTAATGACCTCAAGGTGATGTCGGTGAATCGGATCTTTTTCCGCATCAATGAGGATGTCTGCCAACCCCAAAATCGAGTTCATGGGCGAGCGGAATTCGTAGCTCATGTTAGCAAGGAAGGAGGCTTTCGATTGCGAGGCCTTCTCGGCCAATCGCACCTTCTCTTCGACGTCTTCCTCGGCTTGACGCTTATCAGTGATATCAACAATGACGCCATCAATCCAGATGCTGCCATCCTCCGCACGATAACTCAGGCCAATTTCCCAAAACCATTTTTCTTCATCGCCACGGGTCGAGAAACGGTATTCACAGTCGTACTTTCCGTTTCGGCGGGACACATTTTCGCGCACTTTTCGGTAGTTCGCCGCATCAACCGGGTGAATACGATCAACGAAATGCGAAACCCCATTTTCTCCGGTGAGCACGGATGCACTGTATCCGGTGATCGATTTCGCCGCGTCACTGATGTACACCATATGCCGCGTGCCACCTGTCATTTCACGAAATGCCATACAGGGTAAATTGGCGATCAAAGAACGGTATTGTTTGGCATTTTCTCGCAACGCCCATGCAAGATGACGCTGTTCGGAGATATCAGAGATCACCGCCACAAAGCTATTGTCCACTGCACCTTGGTGAAAGCCAATGGCCAATCGGATCGGGAAC
>JBELME010000034.1:0-22595 GCA_042096095.1 Enterovibrio sp. | reverse complement strand
GGGGCAGAAACGTGCCAGAAAAGATCGACCAAGAGGCTTTATGTGATTCTGCGTAACGAGCCATCTTTTTTGGCTTGATGGTAACCTTCTCTCACTTCTTTCATAAGACCTTTACCCAAAGCCACATTACTTGATGTTATTAAACCATCGCAAACAAAGCTTCCTCTGAACGGAACGATAGCTGTATTTACTACGATAAATTCATCCAGCATTTCATCAAGTGGGGTCGTGAGCGTTAACGTTTGATAGTAGCATCCGGTTTCAATGTGTTTGAACACATAACCCTCTTTGTATTTTTTTAGGTAAACAAACTCACCAAAGGCTGCCTCCCTCAAGTTTGAAAGAAATTCAGAGCCCACAACCTCAAGCATAGATTCTTCAAGCTCGTCTAAACATTCGTAAATTTCTGGACGAATAGCAGCAAAGCCCTCCTTGCCATTAGGGATCTCACCATCATTTAAGTAGACCATGAGTAACTGATATTTATATAAAAAGTCATCTGCATGTGCTGTATCTAAAAGCATTTGACGCACCACCTAAATGTGAATTCGTATTACGTTGCGATATCTGTTACTTGGGATTATGCAACATACTCGGGTAGGTGGTATGCGCCAACAGTAAAAAGTGCGGCTTGAATGAGAAAAAGTATGGTAAGCAGGGAGTGCTCAATGTCGTACTGAAAATGAAAATGAAACTGACACGAAATGGGGCGAAACAGTTTAAAATAGACCTCATTTTTTTGCATAAAAAATCATCACGGCATTTTGGGCAAAAAATTGCTCATTGAAGGCGTTGCGTTTTCCTCGCGACTAATTACAACTTAATACGCCCTTATTGAAAGATTTTGATTTTTTAAGTCGTTAAAAAATCGTTGATTTATCGGTTTTCCAAATCCGCGTGTTGGGGGTTCGAATCTCTCCACCCCTGCCACATTTAAGGCTCCAGCAAAAATGCTGGAGCCTTTTTCGTTTCTGTCACTTTCCAAAGTGATGTTGGGAGCTGGAACGCCAGCCCGGTCGAATCTCTCCAACCCTGCCACATTTAGGGCTCCAGACTGCGCGTCCCGGCAGAAATACCGAAGCCTTTTCGTTTTTGTCACTTTCCAAAGTGATGTCGGGAACTGGAACGCCAGCCCGCTCGAATCACTCCACCCCTGCCACATTTAGGGATCCAGACTGCGCGTCCCGGCAGAAATACCGGCGCCTTTTCGTTTCAGTCACTTTTTCAAAGTGATGTTGGGAGCTGGAACGCCAGTCCGGTAGAGTCTTACCTTCTCTGCCAACATCTAAGCCTTAATTTACACGCCCCTTTTAAAATACTAGGGCGTAATTATCCTTCGAATGCGACTTGCTATTACCCGTTAACTCTGCGAATTCATAAAACTTTCTGCCTATTTGCGGGCGTTTCATATTTAGGTTGGTGATAGAGGCTTATGAGCTGGTAGAATTTAGGTGTGAGAAGCCGCGGATGTTCAGGGCTGTCCACTGAGATTCACAGACTTCTTTTGGTTATCACCACGGCTACATTTGTAATGAAAAAAACGCTAAAAAAACGTTGGCTTATTCTTGGCATGGCGACCCTTATTGGTGCGATATCGGTATGGATGTATGACATGCTTGAAGTGCCCGAAGCGCCCAGGCTGGCAAGCAGCCAGAAGGACGTGCGGTGTTTAAACTATTCTGTATCGTCTTCCATTGAGGTGAGTAAGCCGCTTAGCATCGCTGTATGGAATATTTACAAGCAGCAGTTGGGTGGGTGGGAAGATGAGTTGTTGGCATTGTCCAAAACATCTTCTTTGATACTCCTTCAAGAGGCACAGTCATCTCAAGATCTGCAGCATTACATTTCTGCACGGCAATGGCACAGTAATCAGGCATTTGCGTTTTCTGTAAATGATGAAGTGGCAGGCGTGATGACGCTGTCGGAACTCGTCCCTCAAAAAGTCTGTGCTTACACAAAAGTAGAGCCTTACTTACGCTTGCCTAAAAGTGCTTTGTATAGCGAGTTTCCGTTATCAAATGGCCAAACGTTGTCTGTTATTAATATCCACAGTATTAATTTTACCTTTGGGATAGAGGAATACCGTGAGCAGCTCAATGCATTGGTTGAAGCGGTGATAAAGCTTGATGGCCCGGTGATTGTAGCTGGGGATTTCAATACATGGAGTGAAATGCGGTTGAAGACGGTTAAGGCTGAGCTTAATCGCATTGGCTTAAAAGAAGCAGTCTTTAATACTGATGCGCGTTTAAAGGTGTTTAGTTTGCCGTTGGATCATATTTTCTATCGAGATTTAGAGCTGAATGAGGCGAGCAGTCGAAGCACTTCGACCTCTGATCATGCCATGATGACGGCGAATTTTTCGTTTGAAGTCAATTGATGCGTTTAAGCATTCTTTGGGTACAAAAAAACGCGATACACAGGTATCGCTTTTTTTCTATAGGGTGCTAAGCGCTGACTTTCGTTACATCGATATACAGCTTCAGCTTTTGACCTGGTTTGATATACGCATTCTTCTTAAGAGAGTTCCATTCTACTAGCTGTGAGACTGATACCTTGTAGCGTGCAGCAATACTACTTAGTGAGTCGCCTTCACGAATTTGATAAACAATGGTGCGAATACGCTCGCCTTCCGCGCCTTTTTTCCAAACAACAAGCTCTTGGCCGATACGAAGCGGATCTTTAGGTGCCATGCCATTCCAGCGAGCTAAAGCGCTATGAGACACATCGTACTTGCGCGCGATCGTCCAAAAACTGTCGCCTTTTTTCACCTCATAAGACACTTTGTAGTCGCCACGCTTTTTGCTTGTTAGTTTTGCTAAGCGTTGAGGAGCGCTGAGTGAATACTGATTCTCATCTTTCAACGCAACAGGGATCATCAGATGCTGACCAGCACGAATGGTCGTACTTTTCATATTGTTTGCACGCTGAATCACTTTCACTGTGGTGTTGTTACGCTGAGCGATCAAGCCCAGAGAATCACCGCTTTTCACTTTGTAGCGCGTAACCTTGATGCCCTGATTATTGTTCTCAGTCAGTTTTTGCTTAAATCGACTCACTTTCTCATTCGGCAGCAATAAGTGGGTCGGGCCATCAGGCGAGGTTGCCCAATGGTTGTAAGCAGGGTTTAGGCTTTGAAGTTCAGACAGCGACAAACCCGCGTAATTTGCGGCTAACGCTAAGTCCATTTGAACCTTTGGCTCGACCGTATCTAGCACGGGCTTATTAGCAATGGCGGGCAGTGGTAAGCCATACTTATCTTGATGCTTCACCACATCCGCGACAGCGATGAGTTTAGGCACATATCCGCTGGTTTCTTTTGGTAAGTTGAGTGACCAAAAGTCTGTCGGTTTGCCAGCAGCTTTATTCTTTCGAATAGCACGGAATACACGACCTTCACCGGTATTGTAGGCTGCAAGAGCATGTAACCAATCACCATCAAATTTCTTATGAAGGTACTCAAGCAGATCTAATGCAGCGTCTGTTGAGGCAACCACATCGCGGCGACCGTCATACCACCAGTTTTGTTCCAAGCCAAAACGACGACCCGTATCTGGCACAAATTGCCAAAGACCAGCGGCTCGACCATGGGAGTATGCAAATTGATCGAATGAGCTTTCTACAACGGGAAGAAGGGCGATTTCCAGAGGAATGCCACGGGCCTCTACTTTCTCAGTAATTAAGAAAAGAAAAGGCTCAGCGCGCTCTGCAACAGTCTTTAGGTGTTGTGGGTGCTTGAGATACCAATTGCGATAGTAATTTACGCGCTTGTTGTCAGGGACAGGCATTTCAAGCTGCATTGAGATCCGTTCCCAAACGTCATCTTGGCTCTGTGGCGTGACGACAGGTGCCTCAGGCTTTGTTTCAACAACAATAGCTGGTGCTTCCGCAACGTCTTGTGTGATCGCCGCATCTGGTTCTTTCGGCGTATTAGTCGTGGTGGCGACGTCTTCCTGCCCAGTAAGTTGGCACCCTGCGAGGAACATCGATCCTACTAATACATAACGGAACTTCATGTGTTAGAAACCTTTCAAAAAATAGCCGCTGATAATAAGCGGCCTATAGCAATGCTTACAAGTGACTAATGTCAAAATTCGTCCTTCCAACGCCTTAGTGCGGTGAAAGTTTCTAGATCTGACATATCTTTAGCTCTGTGTTTAACCCCGTCTTTCACAGAGGGGTGATGTGCGCGAAGGAAAGGATTAATGGCTTTCTCTCTTTCTATAGAGCTAGGGATCGAGGTTTTCCCTTGTGAGCGCCAATTCGCAACATCTGCAACATATTGATTCAGTTCAGTGTTATTCGGCTCGATGGCTAGTGCAAATTTCAAGTTTGATTCTGTGTACTCGTGAGCGCAAAAGACGCGAGTTTTATCAGGCAAGGCTGAAAAAGTAGACAATGAATACAGCATCTGTGCAGGTGAACCTTCAAACAATCGACCACAACCACCCGAGAACAAGGTATCGCCACAAAACAACATGTCATCTGCGTAATAGGCAATATGGTCTAGCGTATGACCAGCAACATGCATAACGGTGAATGCGGTATTGAAGAGTGTGAAAGTGTCATCACCTCTAAGGGGATGTGTCACATCAGGGAAGCGTTCAGTGGCTGGGCCGTAGACAGAAATCGCGGGAAAGGCTGCTTTAAGAGCAGGTACACCACCAACATGATCGGCGTGATGGTGGGTGATCAGAATCGCATCCAGCGTCAGCCCAAGGTTTTGTAACGTTTCCAGCACGGGGTTGGCATCACCAGGATCGACGACAACGCAATGATTGTCATCATTTTTTAGCAGCCAGATGTAATTGTCATTGAATGCGGGTATGCTTGATACAGATAGCATTTCATTCTCCAGCTATAACATAGTATTTATGAAACCAGCTCGCAGCCAACGTCCACTAGAATACCCTTATACATGGGATCAATTCGCGCATGGCGAATGGGCGTGCGCGCACATTCAAACGCGTCTGGATGAGTGGCTTCCCAAAATGTTTGGTTATCACATGCTAAAGCTTGGTGGCTTGAGTTGTGAGTTAGTAAGTGGTCATTGTAACATTCAGCACCAAGTCTGTATCGACAAGTTAAACCCCCTTCGCAATGTCGAATCTGAAAACTATGACCTTCCTTTCGTTGATAAAGCATTCGACGTTTGTGTGCTAGCAAACCAGCTTGACTACTCTGATGACCCCCACCGACTGCTTCGCGAAATCGACAGAGTGATGATCGACGATGGCTATCTCGTGATTACGGGCGTAAACCCTAGCAGTATCATGGGGGTTGGGAGACTGATCCCTTGGCGTAAAAATCGAATGCCTTGGAATGGGCGGATGTTCACACCGTTGAGGGTGCGGGACTGGTTAGGCGTATTAAATTACGAAATCGTCGAGCTCTCGTGCTTCGGGTTAATTCCTGCCACAAAGCACCGTACGTGCGGCGTGTGGTTTGAAAATGCATGCTCTGGGCTGCTACCTGCCATCGGTTCGCTGTATTTTATCGTTGCAAGAAAGCGAACATATCCATTGAAACCGATAAAACCGGAGTGGAAGTTGCGAAAGCGTTTATCGCCAGTCAGTGTGAATTACAGAACGGGATCTGGCGACGTTTAAACACGTTTGTCGAAAGGTGAGGGACGAAACGTCCTTTGAATGGGATTACTCGCTTGGTTGGTAGCCAGTATCGGATTGTGTTGGTTTTTCTGCGCCAGCTCGAGCGAGCACGTCACAGCGCTCATTTTCAGGGTGACCAGCATGGCCTTTCACCCATTGCCAATCCACACGATGGCGCTGAGTTTCTTCATCTAGACGTTTCCACAAATCGGCATTTTTAACAGGCTTTTTGTCTGCCGTTTTCCAACCGCGTTTTTTCCAATTGTGGATCCATTGCGTAATGCCTTGGCGTACATATTGGCTGTCCGTCGTAAGGGTTACGTCACAAGATTCTTTTAATGTTGCTAAACCAACAATGGCAGCCAGTAACTCCATGCGGTTGTTGGTCGTTAGGTCAAAGCCTTCACTAAGCTCTTTTTCATGCGCTTTGTAGCGCATAACAACGCCATATCCACCAGGTCCAGGATTACCAAGACAAGAACCATCCGTGAAAATTTCTACCTGCTTGACCATATTTGCTAGTATCTGTGTAAATTAATCGCCAAGTCTGACACAAGTGACGCTATGAAAGCCAGTTACGACAGAATAATCGTTCTCGATACAGAAACCACGGGTATGAACCGTGAAGGTGGTCCTCACTACGAAGGCCACAGAATCATTGAAATCGGTGCCGTTGAGATTATCAATCGCAAACTCACCGGTAAGCATTTCCACGTCTATATCAAACCAGATCGCGAGATCGATCCTGAGGCCATCGGTGTTCATGGTATTACCGATGAGTTCCTAGTTGATAAGCCTGAATATGGCGAGATTCACAAAGAGTTTTTGGAATTCATCAAAGGCGCTGAAATGGTCGCGCATAACGCGCCCTTTGACGTCGGTTTCATGGATCATGAATTCCAAACACTGGATCCAAGCATCGGTAAAACAGAAGACTTCTGTAAGATCACCGATACCTTGGCGATGGCGAAGCAGATATTTCCGGGTAAGCGAAATAACCTCGATATTCTCTGTGATCGTTATGGCATAGACAACTCTCACCGAACGCTCCACGGCGCATTGCTTGATGCCGAGATATTGGCAGATGTTTATCTGTTGATGACTGGTGGGCAAACGTCGTTGGCATTTAGCGGCAGCGACGAGAACTCGCAAAATGGCGAATCTATTCGTCGTGTAGAAGCGGGTACGAAATCGCTAAAGATTATCCGTGCATCGGCCGATGAACTACAAGAGCATAACGCGCAGCTTGATACCATAGAGAAAAATGGCAGCTGCTTGTGGAGGCAACAGGAGATTGTATGAAAAGAGGGTGGGCTGGGCTTCTGCTCGTTTTGCTGATGTCGTTCAACGTATCGGCCGCGCAGACATCTGATCGCGATATACGGTTGCTCAACAACCGATTCCGAATTGATTCCACCATCACTCAAGTTGCTTTCGTTATTTACCGTGAAGAAGCGAGCCGTCCTGTTGTGCTGATACAACCGGACGGAACCAAGCTTTATGAATGGCGACACCCTGACAATGTCTCATGGCACACTGAGGCCGACATGGACATTGTCTCCGTTTTCAATCCCATGCCCGGACCATGGCAGGCGATAGGCAAAGTCACGCCTGAGAACAAAATCCGCATCCTGTCTGAATTAAGCATGAAGGTAGACACCTTCCCCGATCGCCTTTACCAAGGTGAAACCCTCAAATTCACCGCGCAACTGATGCAAGCGGGTAACCCACTAAACCTCAGAGACTTTCTGGATAGCGTTGAGTTGGGTGTCACTTTCACTGAGTTCATTGGGAGCGTGGAAGGCATTCCCGTTGATCAGCGCCCGCAAGCTCAATCTCTCGGGCAATTTAAAGACGATGGTGCTGGCCTTGATGAGGTGGCGGGTGACGGCATGTTTACCGTAGAACTGCCTATCAATGTGCCGCCGGGGAAATACCGCGCCCGCGTTACATCAGGCAATGGCGTTTTCTTCCGAACCCTTGAACAAGAAGTGTTGGTGTACCCCACGCCGCTAATGGCTACGTTTAAACAAAGCCGTAAGAAAGCCCTGCCACACCATTTTTTGGTAGAGTCCGACACGGCGAGCGTTGAACCTGGCACCATTGCCACCCATGTCGAGTTTACCGATTCCAACGGCAAGCCCTCTGTCTATCAAGGGCAGGCAACGAAAGACTATACCCGCCTGACCGTTGATATCGATAATTTCGACGTGCCAGGACGCCACAAATGGCATGCATGGTTGTACGGCACAGACAAGCTTTCAAGCCGTCCTTTGGTGTTTGAGTTGCCAGAACAAACCTTCGCGGTTGCTGACTATGAAGCGATAGAGCAAGCCAAGTTAGAACGCGAAGCGCGAGAGGCAGAGCGTGCGCGCATTGAAGAAGAAAAGCAGGCGGCGATTCAGCGTGAAGAAGACCGCAAGATGGCGTTGATTACCATCATTGGCGGGAACATCCTGTTGCTTGTGCTTGCGATTTTAACCTGGTTCATCATCCGTAAGATCAAGGCCAAGAAACTCGCTGCGGAGATGGAAGGGGAACTGGAAGCACCACCTGAAGAGTCAGATAAAGCGGCATAAACTGAGCCACAATATTCGCGAACGGCAGTGTGAGAGACAAAAAAGGAGAAGCCATGGCTTCTCCTTTTTTATGGTTCGCTTTTCACCTAAACGGCGTGAGCGACATGTTACTTATGCAGCATGAATAACATTGTTTAGCGTGGTATCTGCAGCCGCAAGTTCTGCCGGGTCGAAATCATCAACATTGATGGTCTCTAAACGCCCTTCCTCTGCAATGCGAAGTTGCTCCGCTTCTTTGTCATTAATCACGCCTTCTTTCAGGCCAATCTCTGCCACCTTGTCCAAGAACATAAATGGAAGGTTTTGGCCTGTCGCTTTAACGATTTTTTGATAAATCGGTTCCGCGGTCAAAATGTCCATCAGTGCCTGTTCAATCTTACCTACAGGGTTGTGCTCTGAAGGCTCTAGGAACTGGCCTCGACCAATACGGCTGCGTGCTTCACTTGGGGTTTGAAGGATCTGAGCGACTTTGCCGTCCAGCTTGTCACTTGGTTTCGTTCTGCGTGTACCAAATGGGAACAGTAGGACACGCAATGGTGCTGCAACCAAGCGGTTAGGGAAGTTTGCGAGGAACTCAATCAAAGCTTCTTCAGCTTGATAAAGTGCATCTTGCATACCCCAGTGCACAAGCGGTAAATCATCTTTCTGATAGCCTTCATCAGCGTAACGCTTCATTGTTGCCGATGCGAGGTACAGTTGGCTAAGCACATCACCGAGGCGCGCAGAAAGGCGTTCTTTACGCTTCAAGTTACCGCCAAGAACAGCCATGGAAATGTCCGCAAGAAGTGCCAAATTGGCGCTGTAGCGGTTCATTTGCTGGAAGTAACGAGTGGTTGCATCTTTACGTGGCGCTTTTGAAGTACGACCATCTGTAAGGCCTAACCAGACCGAACGCATTAGGTTGCTGATGACGAAGCCAACATGGCCAAACAGCGCCTGATCAAACGTTGCCAGAGCTTGCTTTTCATCGTCTTTGTAAGCGGCTTCCATTTCTGCTAATACGAAGGGGTGGCAGCGAATCGCACCTTGTCCAAAGATGATCATCGAACGTGTGAGGATGTTTGCACCTTCCACCGTAATGGCAATCGGTGCGCCTTGATAGCCACGAGCTAAGAAGTTTTTCGGACCAATACAAATGCCTTTACCACCCGCAACGTCCATCGCATCGATGATGCTGCGCTGGCCGCGATGGGTACAGTGGTATTTAACAATGGCAGAGATAACGGAGGGTTTCTCACCCAAATCGATACCGGCAACAGTCAGGGCGCTAGCCGCATCCATCACATAGGCATTACCGCCAATACGTGCCAATGGCTCTTCAATGCCTTCCATTTTACCGATAGGCAATTTGAACTGACGACGAATACGTGCATAAGCCCCGGTTGCCAACGCAGCAGTTTTTAAGCCGCCCGTCGAGTTTGAAGGCAAGGTAATACCTCGACCAACAGACAGACACTCAACCAGCATTCTCCAACCTTGTCCGGCCATTTCCGCGCCACCGATGATGAAATCAATAGGCACGAAAATGTTTTCGCCTTTTGTTGGACCGTTTTGGAAAGGCAGGTTTAGTGGGAAGTGACGGCGGCCAATTTCAACACCTTCAATGTCGGTCGGGATCAACGCACAAGTGATACCAAGATCTTTGGTGTCACCTAATAGACCTTCTGGGTCTTTCAGCTTGAAAGCAAGACCCAGCACGGTCGCAACAGGAGCGAGCGTGATATAGCGCTTGTTCCAGGTAATCGACATACCCAGCACTTCTTTGCCTTGCCACATGCCTTTAGTCACAAACCCTTCATCAGGGATTGAACCCGCATCGGAACCCGCTTCAGGACTCGTCAATGCAAAGCACGGGATCTCTTTACCTTCAGCAAGGCGGGGTAAGTAATGATTCTTTTGATCTTCTGTACCATAGTGTTGAAGCAGTTCGCCAGGGCCCAAGCTGTTAGGTACGCCAACGGTTGACGATAACACGCCTGATACACCGGTCAGTTTTTGTAATACCAAAGACTGCGCATACGCTGAAAATTCCAAGCCGCCGTATTCTTTTTTAATGATCATGGCGAAGAATTTATTGTCTTTCAGGTATTGCCAAACGTTCGGCGGTAAATCAGCCAGCTCATGCGTCACTTGGTATTCGTTCACCATGCGACACACTTCGTTGACAGGACCGTTCAAGAACGCTTGTTCTTCCGCGCTGAGTCGCGGTGCAGGAATGTCATGGAGTTTGTTCCAATCAGGCGCGCCACGGAAAAGATCCGCCTCCCACCAAACCGTACCCGCATCGATGGCTTCTTTTTCCGTCTGTGACATTTCAGGCATCACACCACGGAATGCTTTCAACGCCGGCTTACTTAACCAGCTTTCACGGAAAGACTTCACGTTCAATGGGATCGCGATGGCAACAAAAATAAGCCACGTGACTTGTCCCACGATGCCCATGATTGATCCAACAATTAACAAACCAGCAGCGAGAGCAGTAAACAGCTTCAAGCCAGCACGGTGGTAAGCCATCACAGCCATGATGGCGGCAAACGTAATCAGGTATAGGGTTGTTGCCATTTTCGGTTCTCCTTCTCCAGCAACCCGTCACTAAATGGTAAGAGGTCATACCACTTAATTGTAAGCAGGTTTTTGCAAGAATGTAAAACAATGACCGGTAAAAATGTGCTCCGTCTTTCATCCGTTAGAGAAATTACTCTAATGCGTTTTTCAGTTGATTGTTTTCAAACAACAATCACAACCGTCATGGGAATATCGACAGCTTCCAGTGTTTACAGGTACACTGGCTCGACAGATATTTGGGCGGCTTGCCCCATGTCATCCAACATAAAAAAAGAGAATAGCCCATGTACCAAGACCTTATTCGCTCTGAGCTGACGGAAGCTGCAAGCGTGCTAGACACGTTTCTAAAAGACGAAAAGAACATTGCGAACATTGAAGCTGCTGCAAAGCTGCTGGCGGATTCATTTAAAGCAGGCGGTAAAGTGCTTTCATGTGGTAACGGTGGCTCCCACTGTGACGCAATGCACTTCGCTGAAGAATTGACAGGTCGTTATCGCGAAAACCGTCCAGGTTACCCTGCGATTGCGATTTCAGACCCTAGCCATATCTCCTGTGTGAGTAATGACTTTGGTTACGAATTTGTATTCTCTCGCTACCTTGAAGCGGTAGGCATTAAAGGCGATGTATTGTTTGGTTTGTCGACATCTGGCAACTCAGGCAACATTCTTCGTGCGATTGAAGCAGCAAAAGCCAAAGGCATGACATCTATAATGTTGACAGGTAAAGACGGCGGTAAAATGGCAGGACTGGCGGACATTGAAATCCGTGTACCGCATTTTGGTTATGCTGACCGTATTCAGGAAGTGCACATTAAAATCATCCACATCCTGATTCAGCTTGTTGAAAAAGAAATGGAAAAATAATTGGGCCTCGCCCATACAGTGCTGAGTTGCTCGACGATGAGCGACTCTCACCGTTGATAAGGAAAGTGTGACGGAACATGTGTGAACTTCTTGGCATGAGTGCCAATGTGCCAACTGATATTTGTTTTAGTTTTACAGGTTTGATTCAGCGTGGTGGTAATACAGGTCCGCACCGAGATGGTTGGGGAATTGTATTCTATGAAGGCAAAGGCTTTCGCACATTCAAAGATCCCAACCCTAGCTGTAACTCTAAAATTGCCGAACTCGTTCAAAGTTACCCCATCAAAAGCTGTGCGGTAGTGAGTCATATTCGACAAGCTAACCGAGGAGATGTGAACCTAGAAAACACGCATCCTTTTACACGTGAGATATGGGGGCGCTATTGGACGTATGCGCACAACGGCCAGCTGACAGGTTATGAAGATATGCCATCTGGGCACTTTAAACCGGTTGGTGAGACAGACAGCGAAAAAGCGTTTTGCTGGCTACTGCATGAAATTGAACAGTACTACCCAGAAAAGCCTGAAGACATGACTGAGGTCTTCCGCTTCATCGCAAGCCGCTGTGATAAATTACGCGAGCTTGGTGTGTTCAACATGCTGTTCAGTGATGGCGATTATGTCATGGCCTACTGCACCAATAATCTTCATTGGATCACGCGACGTGCGCCGTTTGGTAAAGCCAGCTTGATTGATGAAGATGTCACTGTCGACTTCCAAGAAGAAACCACGCCGAATGATGTGGTGACAGTGATAGCGACGCAGCCACTCACCAACAATGAAACGTGGCATAAAATGCAGCCAGGCGAATATTGCGTATTCCACTTAGGTGAAGTGATTACCTGCAACCGAGCAGACTTTGAGGGATAACCTCTCGCGCCGTGAAAGGTGATCTTCCAGATATAAAAAAACGCGCTATTAAGCGAGTTTTTTGTTCTTTTAGTGAACGGCTAAGGAGGCGAGTTTTACTCGTCTGCGTAACCTGCTTCCCCTAAAATTTGGCTATCAAGCAGTGCTTTTCCGTTATCCATGCTCAAACGATCCTGACAGAACCATTCAACAACCAGTGGGTAAATGTTGTGTTCTTGTTCTTGAACACGTTCAAACACCGTGTCGGCATCGTCACCTTCAAAGATAGGTACTTGAGCTTGAAGGATAACAGGGCCGCCATCGAGTTCCTCAGTCACAAAGTGGACAGAGGTTCCATGCTCTTTGTCACCCGCATCAATGGCGCGCTGGTGGGTATTCAATCCGGTGTATTTAGGCAATAGCGAAGGATGAATATTGATCATTTTACCGTGGTAATGCTGAACAAATGCAGGCGTCAAAATACGCATGAACCCAGCGAGTACAATTAGGTCAGGTTGATAGCCATCAATGGCTGTCATTAACTTGTCGTCGTATTTGCTGCGTTCAGTGATGCCTTTACTTGGCACCACAACGGCATCGATACCCGCCTCTTTCGCACGGGTCAGTCCGTAGGCACCTTCTTTATTCGCCATTACCGCTGCGATATTGATGCCATCTTTTCCATGACATCGGTCGATAATGGCTTGCAAGTTAGAGCCGTTGCCGGAGACCAGCACTACCACGTTTTTCATGATCACCCCTTGATTTCTACCTGCTCTTCATCGGCAGCTGCATTCGCAATGTTGCCAAGAAGCCATGCGTTCTCACCTTCTTGATTAAGAATGTCGATAGCTTGTTGCGCTTGCTCTGCAGGTAGGGCAATGATCAGACCAACACCACAGTTAAAGGTGCGGTACATTTCGTGTTGTGTCACGTTGCCATTTTCTTGTAGCCATTTGAAAATGGCTGGCCATTCCCAGCTGTTTCCATCGATAACCGCTTTCGTGCCTTCAGGCAGAACGCGAGGGATATTTTCCCAGAAACCACCACCAGTGATGTGAGAAATGGCGTGTGCATCGCAGGTTTCTAGCATCTTAAGAACAGATTTAACGTAAATGCGAGTCGGTTCTAGAAGGTGGTCACCCAAAGGCTTGCCTTCAAGCTCTGCGGATACATCAGCATTCGAAACTTCGATGATCTTACGCACTAAGCTGTAGCCGTTTGAGTGCGGGCCTGATGATGCAATCGCGATGATTGCGTCGCCAGCACTGACTTTAGAGCCGTCAATGATGTCTTCTTTTTCCACAACGCCGACACAGAAACCTGCAACGTCATAGTCTTCACCGTCATACATGCCTGGCATTTCAGCGGTTTCACCACCGATCAAGGCACATCCTGACTGCAAACAGCCTTCGCCGATACCTGTGACAACATCTGCCGCCGTATCCACATCCAGTTTGCCTGTGGCATAGTAATCAAGGAAGAACAGAGGTTCTGCACCTTGAACAATCAAATCGTTTACACACATGGCAACCAAGTCGATACCGATGGTGTCATGTTTTTTTAGATCCATCGCCAAGCGCAGTTTCGTGCCTACGCCGTCTGTGCCAGATACCAGCACAGGCTGTTTGTATTTGGCTGGTAGCTCACACAGTGCGCCAAAACCGCCGATACCACCCATGACTTCAGGACGACGAGTGCGTTTTACGACGCCTTTGATACGGTCAACGAGTGCATTACCTGCATCAATATCAACACCTGCATCTTTGTAACTAAGAGAAGACTTATTACCGCTCACTGGAGATCCTTACCGAGTTGTGGACTAAAAGCGGCGCCATTTTAACAGCGCATTTGCAAAAAGGAAAACGTTTGCGTCAGTCGATTTGTGCTAAAAAAGCGCAACTCGATGAGCATTGCTATTCGGCGATTTTTTCTCGTGTATAATGCGTAGAATTTGTTTTTTGCAGGAGTCTGTCATGAAAGTCGTCGAGGTTATGCACCCGCTGGTAAAACACAAAATTGGTCTGATGCGCGAAGGTGATATCAGCACCAAGCGTTTTCGCGAGCTGGCGACAGAAGTAGGTAGTCTGCTGACCTATGAAGCAACCTCTGATTTCGAAACTGAAAAAGTGACGATTGAAGGTTGGAATGGTCCGGTAGAAGTTGATCAGATTAAGGGTAAAAAAGTCACCGTTGTTCCTATCCTGCGTGCGGGTCTGGGTATGATGGATGGTGTTCTTGAGCACATTCCAAGTGCGCGTATCAGCGTGGTAGGTATCTACCGTGATGAAGAAACGCTAGAGCCAGTACCTTATTTCCACAAACTGGCAAGCAACATCAATGAGCGTATGGCGCTGGTGGTTGACCCAATGCTAGCGACGGGCGGTTCGATGATCGCAACCATCGATTTGCTGAAAGAAAATGGCTGTTTCAACATTAAAGTGTTGGTACTTGTTGCTGCACCAGAAGGGGTTGCTGCACTTGAAAAAGCACACCCAGATGTTGAGCTTTACACGGCAGCAATCGACGAAAAACTGAATGACAAAGGCTACATCGTTCCAGGTTTGGGTGATGCGGGTGATAAGATTTTCGGTACCAAATAATTCCGACCGTTATCCAGCGCTAAAAAAGGCTTCCAGATTGGAAGCCTTTTTTGTTCGCGATTGGGAAAGAATCAATCTTCCATTTGCGCGTTATCGACAACGTGGCTTTCGCCCATGTCTTTTGGCAGAACAAGGTTTAAGAAGATAGCAACGATACCGCAAAGGCTGATGCCCTGAAGGCTAAAGTCGCCAATACCAAACGCCATACCACCAATACCAAACACCAAGGTCACAGCAACAATCGCAAGGTTACGCGCTTTGTGCAGATCCACTTGATTTTTAATTAGCGTGTTTAAGCCAACCGTTGCGATAGAGCCGAACAACAAAATCATGATGCCGCCCATGACGGGAACGGGAATGGTTTGCAGCACTGCGCCCAGCTTACCCACAAATGCCAACACCAACGCCGTCACCGCCGCCCAGGTCATGATGACGGGGTTGAAAGCACGCGTCAGCATGACAGCGCCAGTTACTTCGCTGTAGGTCGTGTTAGGTGGCGCGCCGAACATGGACGCAGCGATAGTGGCAAAACCGTCACCAGCCATGGTGCGGTGAAGGCCTGGTTTTTTCAGGTAGTCTTTTTGTGTCACGTTAGAAATGGCTAGCATGTCACCCACATGCTCTACCGCTGGCGCAATCGCCACTGGGATCATGAAAAACACGGCATTGATGTTGAATTCAGGCATGGTGAAGTTCGGCATGGACAGCCACGCAGCGTTTATCACAGGGGAGAAATCGACCACGCCGAAGAACAGCGCTGTCGTATAACCTGCAATGATGCCGCTTAAAATTGGCACAAGTTTAAAGAAACCTTTTGCAAACACTGACAATCCAATAGTGGTAATCAGTGAGATTGCGGAGATCCACAAAGCGACAGAACCATCAATCAGTTGTACCGCGCCATCGCCTGATTTACCCAGTGCCATGTTCACGGCTGAAGGAGCAAGGCCAAGGCCAATGACCATGATGACAGGGCCAACAACCACAGGTGGCAGTAAAGTGTGAATAAAGCCAACACCGCGAACTTTAATGATGCCGCCCATGATGACGTAAACAACACCTGCCACCATTAGGCCACCCATGGTCGCAGGAATGCCCCATGTTTGAACGCCGAAAAGAATGGGCGCGATAAACGCGAAAGAGGAAGCAAGAAAAATGGGTACGGAGCGTTTGGTGATTACCTGAAAGATAAGAGTACCAATACCGGCACCAAATAGTGCAACGTTAGGATCTAAGCCTGTTAACAACGGGACCAAGACCAACGCGCCAAAGGCAACAAATAGCATTTGTGCCCCTTGTAGTATTTGCATCATGACGCAGCATCCTTAATAAAAAAATCGGAAAATACTACCATGAGGTATAGGGTTTTCCCATGAGAGAACAAACCCTTGTCGACTAATTACACAATAAAGCAATAAGATAGGGGATGAGCTGGGAGGAATGAAATGGCTATATGACGCAATTTCGGCGTTTTACCATTGCTGCATCTCAGGCTTCATCTTATGATCAACGTTTAAGAATCGAGTTATCTGGCATAGTTATGTTACGAATTTTCTTTTTGGCCCTCGCACTTTTTGTTGGGCAAACAAGCGCCATGGCTGCTTCTATTTTTAACGCAGAAGTAGTGCTGGATGACAGTGATGCCGCCACAGAGCAGTTGGCGAAGGAACAAGCCTTTGTTGATGTGCTTGTCCGTGCATCAGGGCAATCAAATGTGGGTGAAAACCCCGTCGTCAAAAAAGCCTTACCTACGGTAAATCAATACATCACACAGCTGGGTTATGGCGATGTGGATGCACAGCGAAGCCTTATCCTTGGTTTTGATGATGCGAAAATCCGCACCCTTTTAACACAAGCACAAGCGAAGTACTGGGGTGTTCCTCGTCCTGAAGTGCTTTTCTGGGTGGTCCAAGATCAAGCGTCATCGCGCAATGTGGTTTGGGAGCAATCGGGCTCTTCACTGATCAATGAACTGAAAGCACAAGGTGAGCGTCGCGGTTTGCCTATTCTGATGCCTGTGGGCGATTTCGACGATGTGGTGGCGATATCAATTCCCGATCTCTGGGGTGGCTTCGCCCAACCTATTGCTGAAGCAAGTGCGCGTTATAACCCTGCTGGTGTCGCCGTCGTTAAAATGCGTGGCAACCAACTGAACTGGCAATTGTTCCCTAATGCCGCAACCATGGGGAAAGATGCACCGATTGAAGGTCGTGCATCTGGCACGACAGCGGATGAGTTTGCCACCATGGTGGATGACATCTCTGATTTCTACGCGGAACGTTTCGGCGTGACCTTAGGTGTGGCTGATAGCGGCGCGAAGAAGTTGAATGTGTCGGGCATGGCGTCTGCGGAAGATTTCTTTGTTTTAGAACGCACTTTGAAAGGGTTGAATTCCGTGGCGGCGCTGCGCTTGGAATCACTAATTAATGATACAGCAACGTTCCGCGTTAGCCTGTTGGCCTCAGAAGATGTGTTCCACAACGAAATGCAGTCTGATCGTCGCCTGCGCCGTGTGGAGACCTTGTTAAGCCCGGTTGAGTCAGTCAATATCGTGACCCCAACGCCATTGGCTGCTGACGGTTCTGTGGTTGATGCTGCAGCGGTTGATACCACTGTCGCTGATGACTCCGTGGTGATTGACGGCCAAGCTGTGCAAAGCATTGCGCCAGCGGTGATAGCGCCAATCGATCCTGTTGAAGCGTCTCTTGATTACCAGTGGAATGGCTAGTCGTATGCCGACAATATTCGTTAGCTGAAAAACAAAAAGCAGGCTCAAGGCCTGCTTTTTTGATCCTGCGATTTCTATTTCTCTTCGTATCGCGCTTTTTCTTCTTTCTCAACCATCGACAGTTTCTTCAGGCCAATGCCAAGTTCTTTGCCTTTCAATTTGGCGTAATAAGTGTTGCTGATAAATGCGATGGACGTGATGACCAATTCAACAAACGCCAACCAGCGTTCACCTTCATCCACGATGAGCAACGTGAGTGCGTGGAGAAAGTAGAACATCAAAACAAAATTCGCCCACGCATGGGTATATGCATTGCCGGTGAGAATGCCTTTCATGGGAAAAAGAAGCGGCAATAACCATGCAATCGTCACGCCTATCGCGTTAACGTGAGGGTGAGGGGACAGAACGCCATGCCAAAGGATTACCCAGCCAGTTAAAGCGAGGTAAGACATTAGTGCGGCAATCCTCATTGTTGAGGGAGAAGAGAACAACGGATAACTCCTTTTATCTGTGTATCGCGTATCAACGCGTTCATTTTTACGGATGTAATTTTGATGCGATGTCGGCCAAACGCTTGCCGCCAGCAATGGCGAGTGCCTTTTCATCGGCGTCGGGATGGCGACGCGCTTCACGGGTTAAATGAGAAGGGCCATAAGGTGAGCCTCCCCCCGTTGTCGTGTGGAGCGCAGCTTCTGAATGCGGTAAGCCAACGATAACCATGCCGTGATGAAGCAAAGGCAGCATCATGGATTGCAAGGTCGTTTCTTGGCCGCCATGCAACATAGAGCCGGAATTAAAGACCATTGCAGGTTTGCCGATCAATGTGCCAGCTAACCACTCTTTACTCGTGCTATCGATGAAATGTTTGAGGGGGGCGGCCATGTTGCCAAATCGAACCGGGCTGCCTAGCGCCAAACCCTGACAGGCTTTTAAATCATCAAGGGTAACAAACGGGTCATCTGCTGTGACAGCTGGCTTCGTTTCTCCCGCAATGGACAGTTCAGGCACTGTGCGTAAACGCGCGACGGCGCCTGTGGATTCGATACCACGAGCGATAAGCCTTGCGACGTTACGTGTACTTCCATGTCGGCTGTAATACAGCACCAGAATCTCAATCATTGCGGGTACCCACGATTACAGAATATCAAGAACGCTTTCTGGCGGACGGCCCATTGCCGCTTTGCCATTCGCAACCACGATTGGGCGTTCGATGAGTTTTGGGTTGTCAGCCATGGCTTGAATCAACTGTGCATCTGTGACAGACGCGTCGCCAAGGTTAAGTGCTTTGTAGGTATCTTCTTTCACACGCATCATTTGACGCGGCGAATCATAGCCCAGCATGTCGAGTAAGGCGGTGAGCGTTTCAACAGACGGAGGCGTGTCGAGGTAAGCGACGATGTCTGGTTCAATGCCGCGTTCAGTCAACAGGCCAAGTGTTTGGCGGCTTTTTGAACAGCGTGAATTGTGATAAATGGTGACTGACATGAAAGCTCCTTTAAAGAATCACGGACAACGGTTGCGCTAGGCAACACTGTTTTCTTGAGCCATGCACTTTGGCATGGCCATTTCGTTATAAATACGTTGAGAATGAATGGCGACTGCGAACTGCATCGCGTATGTATTGAAAATACGTGCTATCGCTGTAAAGCATTAAAGCGAGATTCTTCAACGCGTAATTGATCTATACGTGCATCGTAGCGGGCTTGATCAAGGCTGCCAAGATCAACCAACTGGCTCGCTTGTGTGTAATTGTTAATGGCTTTATGCCAGCGGCCTTGTAACGCATACAGCTCACCTTGTGCAGCTAAGGCGCCAGCGCGATCGCCTTGGCTATCAGAGGCTTCTTGTAACAATGACCAACCATTGATATTCGCGGGATAACGGTGCGTGAACTTCAGCAATCCCGATATGGCCTCCTTAAAGCGTCCAGCATTGACCAAAGCGTAATCTCTGTTTAGCAGCAGAACAGCATTGTTGGGCTGCGTTTCTAACGCATTATTCAATCTGTTGATCGCGCTATCATACTTTTTCTGGCTGATATCGAGGTCGGTGGCTGCATCCAAGAAAAACGGGTTGTTAGGCTGTCGTTTAAGCAGCGGTGTCAGTAGGGCGGTCGCTTTATCAAATTGGCGACTGTCGATATACACCAACGCCTTGCCGTAATTCATGGACTGCTTCAGTGCGGGTGATGCACTTTTGCTGTTGCGATTAAACCAATCCAGCGCTGCTGCACTGTCAATACCGGCAAAACGCGCAATGACGCGGGCGCGTGCTAACTGGTAATTGGGCGACAAAGGAACGCTTCGCTGAGGATACTGCTGGGCGCGTGAACGCGAGTCCGTGATACGCGAATCCGGCAGTGGGTGGGTCAGCAAAAACTGGGGAGGCGTTGATGCAAAGCGATACTGGTCAGCCATGCGCGTAAAGAACGTCGGCATGGCGTTCGCATCGAAACCTGAGCGAGAAAGGGTTTCAATACCAATGCGGTCTGCTTCTTTCTCATTGCTACGCGTGTAGTTAATCCGGCTTTGAATCGATGCAGCCGTTGTTGCTTGTGCAGCAGCAATGCCCGCCTGAGGCGCTGCAATGGCGAGTAGCAAAGATCCTACAAGTGCTGCCATGGTCAGTGGAGATTGGCGAGCTTGTTGCTCCATGGCGCGAGCGAGGTGACGTTGGGTTAAGTGCGCAATTTCGTGCGCAACAACGGACGCTAATTCACTTTCTGTTTTTGCGTGCAGAAATAACCCAGTGTGAAGTGCAACGTGACCACCAAAGAACGCAAAGGCGTTAATGTCACGGTTACGGATCAGAAAAAACTCAAAAGGTGTTTTAACATCATTAGCGTTAGCCACGAGTGAAGCGCCCAATGAAGAGACATATTCTGATAAAAGGGGATCGCTCACGATCGGCTGACTGCCACGTAAAATACGCATGTAAGCATCGCCGTATTCGATTTCTTTCTCGACGGTGAGAGTGCCTGCAGCGGCAGTACCAATGTCTGGTAAATCGCTGTATGTGGTCGCTATAGCAGGTGAAGGCAAAGCGAGCGATGCAACGAGAATGCTGATTATTGTTTTCTTAAACAGTTGCATAACGTCCGTTGGTTCCTCCAGCGTTCGAAAACGGATTGTTAGGGTCTGTTGGCCTTTGGTGGTTAAATTTTGTTCTAGATAAAAGCGTTTTAGGTGCGGCGAGGAGTATGACGCATAGCACTCTAAGCAAATAGACCTCAACTAAGCATAAAACGCTTTTAGCACGGGACGCGCAGTCGAACCCTTTGGGCTGCGCTTGAGACGACTTTCTACTGCGTTATCCACTTCTCATGTAGACAAGCTACACATCGAAGCCTCTGCCTGGCACAAAGTCGCCACAAACTGCTGCAAAAATCATCACCAAAGGACAACAGACCCTGGGATATAGACAGCAAAGAGGACGACAGGTTTTCATTGAGTTTGCCGCATTGTGTGAAAGACCCAAACTACTTCTTCGTTCTGTTTAGGTATACAATGCCGACGATAATAACGAGCAGCGAGAAAGAATGGAAATTCAATCCCTTGATTTGCGTACAGAGCGCTGCCCAATGGCTTTGTTATTGGCCAAAAGAACCTGTGCTACCTTGGCGAAAGATCAACAAATCGATATCGTTGTTAAAGACAGTGGGGCGTTGCGCGATATTCCCCGTTATCTCATCAGTAAAGGTTTTCGCGTTACTCAACGGACTGTCCAAGACGCGACGGTGCTCACGATCACCAAACTTTAAAACAGGACAAACCATGTTAGAGATGCTTAACCGTTGGTATCAGAGACGATTTTCTGACCCTCATGCCGTCAGTCTCGTCGCAATACTTATTGCAGGTTTCATCGTCATCTATTTTTTTGGCAACCTCTTAGCGCCACTGCTTGTGGCAATCGTGCTTGCCTATCTTCTGGAATGGCCTGTTTCTAAACTCGTGAAATGTGGCTTACCTCGATTTGCGTCGGTGCTGGTGGTGCTGATGCTCTTTGCTGGTTTCATGTTGATGGCTTGCTTTGGTTTGGTGCCGACGATATGGACGCAGATCGTCAATTTGATTGCCGATATACCGACCATGTTTAACGACTTTCAAAACTTCGTTTCTCACCTCCCTGAGCAATATCCTGACCTTGTTCAGCCATACATGGTGAATACCTTCATTGATACGTTGCAGAGCCGCGTATTGGGGTTAGGCGAAACCGTCGTGAAAAGCTCATTGTCTTCGCTTGTGAGTTTAGCGACCCTTGCGGTATACCTGATTTTGGTGCCGCTACTGGTGTTTTTCTTACTAAAAGACAAAAAAGAAATGCTGAGCTCATTCAGCGTGGTATTGCCGCGCAATCGCCGCCTAACAAATAGAGTGGCGAGCGAGATGAATCAGCAAATCTCCAATTATATTCGCGGTAAAGTGACTGAAATTATCATTGTTGGTATCACAAGTTACATCACGTTTGCGCTGCTAGATCTGCGCTATGCCGCGTTGCTGAGTGTGGCAACGGGACTGTCTGTGCTTATTCCGTATATCGGCGCGGCTGCGGTGACCTTACCGATTTTCATGGTGGCGTTATTCCAATGGGGCATCAGCCCTGAGCTGGGTTACTTGATGTTGGCATACGGAATTATTCAAGCGCTTGATGGCAATGTTCTGGTGCCTGTGTTGTTCTCTGAAGCGGTGAACCTGCACCCTGTTGCTATCATTGTGGCAGTGTTGGTGTTTGGTGGATTGTGGGGCTTCTGGGGGGTTTTCTTCGCGATTCCTCTTGCTACGCTGGTGAAAGCCGTTTGGAGAT
>JBELME010000033.1:0-22972 GCA_042096095.1 Enterovibrio sp. | reverse complement strand
ACGCTTTGTTCTGTCTGAGGGCCACCTAGGCCATCAACCGGTTGCCCGTTGCTAAACAATGCGATGGTTGGCAATGCGCGCACGCCAAATTGAGACGCAAGCATTTGTTGCTGTTCACAATCAAGCAAGGCAAGGGTGAATGCGCCGCCGTATTCATGAGCCAGTTTTTCGAGAACAGGCGTTATTTCAGTGCTTTCTGGGCTCATCTGTGCCCAAAAGTGGATCAGTACAGGTGCGGAGGCTGAGGCTTCCAACACTTGCTGAAAGTTCTGCTCGGTAAGTTCAACAATGTAGTTCGGGTGCATGGATTGGCCTGATCATTTAAGTAATGCTGTAAAGGTGGGGCGGCAGCGCTGAAAATTCAAGGCATTAACCCGTGAATTTATGCCTAGATAACAAAGTTTGGGGGAATCACCTGAATTGATGACACTGGCAGCACATTTGGCAAGATCGAAAAAGGCCACCGTTATCACAGTGGCCTTCTCTTTGGCGCTTGTCGAATAGTTCGCTGACTTAAAGCACAAGCAAAACCGCCAGCGTCACACTCAAACAGAGCCAGTTCAATTGACTTAGGGACATAGCCCGGCTCCTTTGGGGAATTTATAATTTTTTGTGGTCCCCGTTCACGGCCTGATCCGACACTCATCGCATTAATTTGGTTGTAGGGGGCAGGTGTTTCACGGTACAAGAGCTATGTTACTCAGTATTTATGACAAGAATGTGACGGTGAAGTCATGATCTTCCGATTTATTTTTGCGATCTAACTAGCATCAACCACCTTTCGCCAAGATCTTGTCGAGCATTCTTGCCGGCAATAGGCGTTTGCAGATGGCCATGTACTGTGTGGGTTGGGTGACGCGATAGCGAATTTTAGGTGTCGTTGCCGTCAATGCGTCAAGCAATGGCGGTACGATCGCCTCAGCAGGTAAGGTGTATTTGTTGGTCGAATGTTCGCTTTCAAGGCGATCTTTTTGCGAGAGATAGGCCTTAGTGAAGCGACTTGTATCAATGTTTATTGCACGATGGAAAGCCGCGAGGGCATTGGCGCGAAAGCGACTTTCGATTGGGCCCGGCTCAATCAAGCTGATTTGAATGGGCGTGTCAGCAAGCTCGAGGCGGATGGTATCCGTCCAGCCTTCAATTGCAAATTTGCTGGCGTTGTATGCGCCGCGAAATTTCAACGCGATGATGCCAAGCACGGAACTGTTTTGAATGACCCGTCCTTTGCCATTGGCACGCATCATCGGGATCACCGCTTGTGTGAGTGTGTGCCAGCCGAAGAAGTTGGCTTCAAATTGCTCGCGTAAGGCATCGGTCGGAAGATCTTCCAATGCACCGGGTTGACCATACGCCCCGTTATTGAATAACCCATACAGTTTTCCGCCGGTGTGTGCCTTTACGGTTTCAACCGCCGCGAGAATGCTGGCCGTGTCAGCAAGATCGAGTTTGATGCAATGCAACCCTTCTTGCTGGAGACGCGCAACGTCTTCGTCTTTTCGGCAAGATGCGATGACATCAAAGCCTTCTTTTACTAATGCATGTGCGCATACATAGCCAATACCCGTCGAACATCCTGTGATGAGAACCGTGTTATTCATTCTTATGTATTTCCTTGTTTTTACAGGTTTGGCGTAATGTGTTCTTGCATGAAATCAGCAATCCACGGTTGAGCAACGGCTTTAGGATGAAGGCCGTCTTGCATCATCCATCCTTCCGTCATCACGACTTTTTCCATAAAGAAGGGAATAAGTGGGATTTGCATTTCTTTACTTAACTCTGGATAGATATCTGCAAAAGCATTGCTGTATCGTTGACCATAATTAGGTGGAATTTGAATTTGCATGAGCATGACTTTAGCGCCACTTTCTTGGCTCAAAGTGATCAGTTTTTTCAGGTTCTCGCGTATTTTCTTTGGCGGAAATCCGCGTAATCCGTCGTTAGCACCAAGTTCAATCACGACCCAGGCAGGGGCATGCTGTTCCAGTAAGGCTGGGAGACGGTCAAGGCTGTTGCCGCTGGTGTCGCCTGAGATACTGGCATTGACGACCTTCGTCACTGTGCCTTGGTCGACCAATTGAGGTTCCAGCAAGCTAGGCCAGCTTTTTTCAATCGCCATTTGATAGCCTGCACTCAAGCTATCTCCCAGTACAAGCAGCGTCTGTCCGACGGCGCTTTGACTGATAATCAAAAGACAAAAAGAAAGGATGCGAATCATGACAACTCCAGTGATCAGGGCGAATAACGTCACGAAAACAGTGACAACGAATGCACAGACTCTGACCATTCTGCAGGATGTTTCCCTTCAGGTCGAGCAGGGCGAAAGTATTGCTTTGGTTGGGGTTTCTGGCGCGGGTAAATCCACCTTGATGACATTGCTCGCCGGATTAGACACCCCAAGCACCGGAGAAATCGAGCTTCTTGGCAAGCCGCTAAGCCAATTAGATGATGATGGGCGAGCTGCACTACGTGCCGAATCCATTGGGTTTGTTTTCCAAAGTTTCTTGCTCGTTCCTTCTTTGAATGCACTTGAAAACGTCATGCTCCCTTGCACCATTCGCGGCGATGATGAAGACGAAGAGCGTGCACTCGAACTGCTCGCCTCCGTGGGATTGAATGGCCGTGAAACACACCTTCCTTCCCAACTCTCTGGCGGTGAGCAGCAGCGTGTCGCCATTGCGCGCGCGTTCATGACGCGCCCTCGCGTGCTGTTTGCGGATGAGCCGACAGGTAACCTTGACCAACATACTGCGGCGACTGTGATTGACCTTCTGTTCTCACTCAACCGCGATCACGGCACCACCTTGATTCTTGTTACGCATGATCCTGCGTTAGCCGATCGCTGCACACGCACTTTACACATCAATGCAGGTACGTTGGCGGGGGCGGCATGAGCGAATCTCGACATGGAAAAAAAGGCACCTTAGTGTGGCGCTGGGCATGGCGTGAATTGTTTCATGGTCAGCTCTGGCCGGTTGTTGCGGCGCTGGCGCTAATCATTGCGTGTGTGTTTGCCTTATCAGCATTGGCAGGGCGCATTGAGTCTGTGCTCACACAGCAAGGTCGCTCAATGCTGGCTGCTGACCTCGTGCTAAGAAGCAACCAGCCTCTCACCGAACAAACCCTCGCGAACTTCGAAACCCTTGATGTTGAAGTGTCTGATCAAACGCGATTTGGCACCATGGCGTTTAGCCAAGACAACATGCAACTCATCAGCGTGAAGGCGGTTGAAAGTAACTATCCGCTGCGCGGAAACCTTGAGTTGCAGGCCGATTCTGCCATGCACGACAGCGTCAAACCCGGCGAACTTTGGCTGGAAGAGCGATTGTTTACCTTACTGGATGTGCAAGTCGGTGACAGCGTGGATGTGGGGGATGTCAGCCTGCAAGTGTCAGGCTTGATCGTGTCTGAGCCGGAACTGTCATTTAACCCATTTAGCCAAATGCCCGCCGCCATGATGCACCAAAGCGATGTGGCAGCCGCAGGGGTTGTGCGTCCGGGAAGCCGCGTTAATTATCGCTACTTTTTTAGCGGTAACAACAGCGAACTTGAAGCCGTAAAAGCCGTGTATCCGGTTGCTGAAGGGCAGCGTTGGATTGATGAAAATAGCGGGGATCGCACCGGCGACATGTTGGATCGTAGTCGCGGTTATTTGTCGCTGACGGTGGTGCTGGTCATCATCATGGCTGCCGCGACCTTGCTGCTTACCTGCCAGCATTATGTGGATAGCCGTACCCAAACCCTTGCCATGGTGAAAAGCCTAGGGGCGCAGCGAAGCTGGGTTAGGCGTTGGCTGGGCCGACAGCTTGTGATGTTGATGGTCATGGCGACCGTATTAGGGTTGTCGTTCGGTGCTGCGCTGGAATATTTACTTCGTCTGCCGTTGGCGGATGTCTTGCCATCGCCGCTACCTAGTTATGGCTTACTACCTTGGTTCTTAGGGCCATTGGTCGCTTTGCTGGTGGCGTTACCCGCGCTGGGCATTCCGCTCATTCGTTTGATCGACGCGCCTGCATTGAGCGTGTTGCAATCGCAAGGGGCGGTGAAAGCGAGAAAGAATCCTTGGAGTTGGTTGTTGGCGTCCGTGCCTATCTTGGCATTGGTCGCGTGGTCTTATGACAACCGCTTGTTGTGGCTAGTGTTGGCAGCGCTGGTGGTGATGTTGAGCTTACTTGCTGCCATTGGCGTCATGGTGCTGCGTTTTGCTCAAAAACGCGTGACGCAACCTGCGTTCAAATTGGCATTGAGTCGCATCACCCGCAACCCTGCGTCTAGCGGTGCGCAGCTTGGGGCGCTTGCGACCTCGTTTATGCTGCTGTCGATCATCTGGCTGCTTCGTACTGATTTGTTGGAAGATTGGCAACAAACGCTGCCGCCAAACGCACCGAATGTGTTCGCGTTAAATATCGCGAAATCTGAATTGGACGATTATGTCGAGCGCTTGGATGAGAACAATCTCGAACGCTCAGAAGCGTACCCCATCATTCGTGGCCGCTTGGTTGCAAACAATGGCAACCGTTACGCGGATATGGAACCTAATCGCGAGGAACGTGATGAAGCACTTCGTCGTGAATTGAATTTCACGTGGCGTGATGAACTGCCAACGCACAATGAATTGCTGGAAGGCACATGGCCCACAGAAGGTGGCGTATCAGTAGAAAGCGGCATTGCAGAACGACTTGGGTTACGAATGGGCGATGAGCTGACCTTTAGTGTGAACAGCCAAGAGTTTAACGCCACCATCAATTCTGTGCGTGACGTGGAATGGCGCAACATGAAGCCCAATTTCTACTTCATTTTCGACCCTCAACTGGTTGAGAGTTTACCTGCCAACTGGCTGGTGAGCTTCCGCCTGGAGAGCGAGCAGAGCGACATCGTGAACCAACTGGGGCGCGACTATCCAACGGTAACCTTATTGGATTTACGCACCATGAGTGGACGAATCCAGGTTATGTTGCGTCAGGTGAGTTTGTCGCTGTCTGTGTTGGCGGGGCTGGCTGTGGTCAGCGGTTTGTTGTTATTGCTCACGCTGCTGCGGATCACGCTCTCAGAAAGACAACGTGAAATCATGCTCTATCGCACCTTGGGCGCGAGTAAGAAACGCATCAACACCACGCTTTGGGCGGAATACGGCATCATGGCGCTGGTGTCTGGCTGTATGGCGGTGGGCGGGGCAGAACTTGCGATGGCTGCATTGCTCAAATGGGGCGTAGAACTGCCTGTTCGTTTGCACCCTGAGGTGTGGTTGAGTCTGCCTATGATTGCGGTCGGCCTGGTGTTTATGACGGTCGCGTGGATGCTACGTGGCTTGCTAGAACCATTGAAGCGTTAAACCCTAGGCATCATGAGGAATGATAAAGGCACGCATTTGCGTGCCTTTTTTGTTTCGTGAACGGTCCGATGTGAAACGTCTCTCGCAGCGCGTATCTGTCTGTGTATGTTTCTCTGCGTATGTCAGAGAGGGCGCTTATTGGCGAAGCAAATTGTCGAGTGCGGGGCGTATTTCTTTGTATGTAAATTCGAACCCATCTGCTTCCAATACTTTTGGAATGGCGCGTTGTCCTTCTAACAGCAATTGCCCCGCTTCACCCAGCATCAGTTTGATGGCAAACGCGGGCGTAAACAGAATGTGTGGTCGCCCAAGAGAGGCCGCCAGACTTTGGCTAAACTCGCGGTTAGTGACGGGGTTCGGCGCGGTGAGGTTAAATGCCCCTTCCGCTTCACTATTAGTGAGAAGATGCACGATGGCACTGGCCATGTCTTCGATATGAATCCAAGGGAAGTACTGATTCCCATCGCCGATTGGGCCACCCAGACCCAATTGATACGGCAGAAGCATCTTCTTCAGTGCGCCACCTTCCTTGCTCAGAACAATGCCCGTTCTTAGCAAGCAGACACGGGTTTTAGCAGGCTTGGCGCGTAAGGCGATTTTTTCCCAATTCGCGCAGACAGCATGGGCGAAATCCGTGGCATCCACCACCAGGGATTCATCGACAATCGCGTCTTTTTGGTCGCTGTAATAGCCCACCGCCGAGCCGCTTATCAAGGTTTTGGGCGGATTGTCAGCCGTTAAAATGCGGCTAACGATTTTTTCCGTGATGCCCCATCTGCTTGAGCAAATGATGCCTTTTTGCTGATCTGACCAACGCTTATCGACAATCGGTTCGCCTGCCAAATTAATCACTGCATCGATGTTGTTGAAGTCCGTGAGTTCATCGAGATCTGCGATGGTGGTGACGGTTGAAGGCAGAACGCTTTTCGCTTTTTGAGGCGAGCGCGTAAGTACGGTGATTTCATGGTCACCGAGTTTGCTGATCAAAGTGCGGCCAATGAGACCTGTCCCACCAGTAATTAGAATGTGCATTGTTAACCTTTTGCGCTGGGCTGTTGTATTGAGTATGCATTCAAATGGTTAAATGATCATTCAAGACGTGCCATTCGTTCCTATTTTAAGCAAAACCTTGCTAACTCAATCACCCTATTGACATTGTGGCCTAGAAAGTTTTGTTACATCTGGTTACATTTTCAGGCAGTTATACGACGCCGGAATGGATCGTGAAAAAACGCGATGAGAATGACGAGTATGGTTTGGTATTGATGAACGATATTGCCAAGAAAGTTTTGTCGCAGAACAAGTCGCCAGACATGAACGTAAAATACTGCGCGCGTTTGTTTGAACGTTTTGGCATAAGCCGGGCGCCAGTCGTTGAAAATGGCGAGATCAAAGGCATCGTCAGTTATAACAGTATTGTTATGTTTGGTATGTTGGCAGACTGATTGCGCGCAGTCTGCTTGTGGCGACGTTCTCTTGCGGTATCGGCTCTCGTGTAGACAAACGACACATTGAAGCTTTTGCATCGAAGTGTCTGCCTTGCATAGCGCCGCCGCAAAGGGCTGCAAAAATCATCACCAAAGGTCACTCGTCGTTAACGATCAACGTGGCCAAGATTGCGCGTCGGATCGATCACGTCGCGCACCCGCTGCTTTAACTGTTTTGCATCAGGGAAGCCACCATCACGCTTTCTTTCCCAGATCATTTCATCGTTACAATGCACCTCAAAACGCCCGCCTGTGTCAGGGTGCAGGGTGAGGCTTTCAATTTCCTCACTGAACGTCGTTAGAAGCTCTTGGCTCATCCAGGTTGAGCGCAACATCCAGTTGCATTGACGACAATAGTAAATCTTAATCTGCGCTTTCATTCCTCTTCCTTAAAGCACGCCCACGAGCAATTTAATGCCGACGGCAAAGGTCAGCAGCTCAAAGGCAATTTTGATCAGTTTGTTGCTGTATTTGTCCGCCATGTAGGCACCGAGATAGCCTCCCAGCAAAGAGCCGACAAGCAGGGCGGGTATCCATGGCCAGTAAATTTCTGCGCCCGCAATGGCTAAGGTGATAGCCCCTAAGCCATTCCAAAATAGGCCAACACTCACCAATGTGAGCGCCACGGCTTGTTTGTAATCCAGTCCAAACCATCGAACCAAAAAGAGCGTGACGAACAAGCCTGTGCCTGCGGTGAGCGAGCCATTCAGTATGCCGATGGCACTTAAGCCAGCACAGCCGATGATCATGCCGACAGTATCGCGATGCTTAGGGTCTGCTTCATGGCCCAAGGTTTTTCGGGCACGGGAATACAGCCCCAACAAGATGATGAAAACACCGAGCAACCCTTCCGCCGTTGGGCCTGGAATGAACAGAATAAGGTTTGCCCCTGCAATGACACCCGCAGCGCCTGCGAGTGTGACGTAAACGGTTAAGGCGAGGCTGAGATTACCGCTTCGACAGTGACGAATCGCTGCGCCTAAACCAAGCGCAACGGAGGCGACTTTGTGGGTCGCGAGGGCGACAGAAAAAGCGAGCCCGAGAAAAATAAGCAGGGGGAGTTGCAGCAAGCCCGCGCCGCCACCTGCAAGTGATGCAAGGGTGTTTGCGATCAGCGAGCCGACAAAAAGACCGAGTGTGGCGAGAATATCCATATGCGCCTGAAAATCATCCTTTGAGAAAACAGCGCGCATGATGACATGCACAAAAAGAAAAAGCCTGTGTTTTACACAGGCTTTTGGCGTTGGGGGAGAAAAAAGGAATCAGGTTACGGGCGGATTACCAGCCTTTCACCACGCCACCTTGGAAGGTGTCTACCGCTGAGGTGTAAACCGCATCTGACTGGTAAGCAGAAACAAACTGCTTCACGTTTTCTGCATTCACGTTATCTGCGCGCGCAACAATCAGGTTCACGTAAGGGGATTCTTTGTCTTCAACAAACACGCCATCTTTTTCTTGTGAAAGGCCAATGGTTGCAGCGTAGGTGTTGTTAATGATCGCCAGTGTTACGTCATCCAGTGAACGAGGAAGTTGCGCGGCTTCTAGCTCAACAATGTCCAAGTTCTTCGGGTTGCCCACGATATCCAACACGGTTGCTTGAAGGCCAACACCGTCTTTCAGTGTTAACAAACCTTGCTGCTCAAGAAGCAGCAAAGAGCGGCCTAGGTTTGTTGGGTCGTTTGGCACGGCGATTTGTGCGCCATCTTGAATTTGGTCAACCGAGGTCACTGTGTTTGAGTAGCCTGCAATTGGGTAAACCAAGGTATTGCCTGCGATTTCGAATTTGTAGCCACGGTCAGAAATTTGCTGATCCAGGTAAGGTTTGTGCTGGAAGGCGTTGGCATCAATAGAGCCTTCTTCCAATGCCGCATTGGGGGATACGTAATCTGTAAAGGTGATCAGTTCTACGTCTAGGCCGTATTTTTCTTTCGCCACTTTTACTGCGATTTCTGCAACTTGCTCTTCTGCACCTGCCATCACGCCGATTTTTACTTTGGTGAGATCAACCACTTTTTCTTCCCCACAACCCGTCAATGCAAGCGCGGAAGCCAGGCCAAGTACCGTCGCGATTTTTTTTAGATTAAACGTCATTTGCGCATCTCCTATGAGCTTAAATTTCCATTTTTTTGATTTTGTATGGCACAGAAGGAATGGGTATATCGCCTTTCTGCGTCATCGTTTTCTTTTCTGTTGTTCTGCTTTATCTGTGGTCGACGCGTTTAACGAAGTAGTCACCCGCCGACTGAATGAGTTGAACCAAAATAACGAGCATGACAATGGTGATCATCATGACGGTGCCATCAAAGCGTTGGTATCCGTAGCGAATCCCCACATCTCCCAAACCACCGCCGCCAACCGCTCCCGCCATGGCGGAATAGCTCACCAGCGTGACCAAGGTAATGGTCGCGCCGTTGACAATGCCCGGCAGGGCCTCGGGTAGTAGTACCTTACGGATGATTTGTAATGGGGTCGCCCCCATGGCTTGCGCGGCTTCTACTAAGCCCGATGGCACTTCAATCAGCGCACCTTCAACAAGGCGAGCAATGAAAGGAATCGCCCCCACAATCAAAGGCACAATCGCCGCTGCTGTGCCGATCGAACTGCCCACGACGAGGCGAGTGAATGGAATGATGGCAACCAGCAAAATGATGAAAGGAATCGAACGCCCAATGTTCACGATCGCGCCTAGGCTGCGGTTTAGAAGCTTGTTTTCAAGCAATCCGCGCGGCTTGGAAAGGTGCAGTAAAACACCCAAAGGAATACCAAATACAAAGCCAACAAAGCCAGAGACAAACACCATGGTGAGGGTTTGGCCGAGGGCATCAATCAAGAGGCTGACAAGGCGCTCGTTTTCAGCGAACCAGCCAGAAACGGCAGCAATACTAAGCGACATAACCAAGTACCTCGATGTTGACGTTGTTTTCTTTTAAATACGCTAAGGCGTTTGTGACGTCCGACGCATCGCCGAAAAACTCAGCGAGCATAAGGCCGAATTTCACGCCGCCTGCGTAATCCATGTCAGCGCTCAGAATGCTCACATCGATATTGAACTTGCGGGATACTTGGCTCACGAGCGGCGCATCCACACTGGTACCCGTAAATTCAAGGCGCACCAAAGGGGGAAGCGTGCCTGTGTTTTTGGTTTGAAGGCGTTCTGCGTAATCTTGAGGAATCGACAAGTTCAAGGTGGCACGAATGAAGTCACGCGCCAGTTCCGTTTTAGGGTGGGCGAAGATGTCGCCGACCGTGCCTTTTTCCACTAATTTCCCGTTGCCAATAATCGCCACTTCATGACAAATACGCTTTACGACATCCATCTCATGGGTGATCAGCAAAATCGTTAGCCCCAATTTCTGATTGATGGTTTGCAGCAGATTCAAAATAGAGTGGGTGGTGGCGGGATCCAGGGCGCTGGTGGCTTCGTCGCAAAGCAGAACTTTAGGGTCACTGGCGAGCGCACGCGCAATGGCGACACGTTGTTTTTGTCCACCACTTAGGTTTGAAGGGTAGCTAGTATGCTTGTCTTCAAGGCCAACCAGCTCCAGTAATTCGGTGACTTTGGTTTGGATGTGTGCGTGTTCTTTGCCTGCGAGTTCGAGGGGCAGCGCCACGTTATCAAACACAGTACGAGACGAAAGAAGATTAAAGTGCTGGAAGATCATGCCGATCTTCTGGCGTTCACGGGTCAGCTCTGACGCTGAAAGGGTGGTGAGTTCTACGCCATCGACATTCACAGTCCCGCTTGTTGGACGTTCCAACAAGTTAACAATGCGAATCAGGGTGCTCTTACCTGCGCCCGATGCGCCGATAACCCCAAAAATCCTGCCCTTTGGAATGTGAAGGTCAATATCACGCAAAGCATGAATCGTTTTCACGCCTTGTTTGAATTCTTTATTAACCTGACTAATTTCGATCATAAGCCATCCTGGACAAAATCGTGTTAAATAATCGTTAAAATTTAGTGATAGTTGTTGCTTTTGTTCTTTAACCTAGAATTTGATGCTATTTATAGTCGAGCGATAAGTCAATAGATATCTTTACGGCTAGACGTCTATACGTTTATTTGTGTTTTTTCGTGGCTTTTTTGAGGAAGGGTTCAGTGGGTTTTACGAAGCGGTGCGCGAGGGCTACGCAAAGGTGATGTGTTCACCTATACAAATACCCAAACCCGCGCGGTTTGTAATTATATTTCTATTGTTCGTGAATCGACTGCTTAGTTTTTGCACTGAAGCACGTCGTTAACGTCATTTTTACAGTAAGCTATCTGGTTAATTAGATATATATGGTGAATATGACATTAACTGCCTCTTTGACGCGTAATACGTTGTTCAGACATGTCATGCTTTGTGCGAGTGCCTTAAGCTGGTTGCTCGTTTCCTTGATGCCAGTAATTAATGCGCATGGCAGCAGCGCAGGCGTGTGGGCAACGCTTTGTACCGTCAATGGCTTTGAGCGGGTGCAGATAGAAGAAGGTGAGCCGTCTAAAACCCACAGCAGCAAACCTTGTCCTTTTAGTCATTTTTCTTCCTTTCACCATCACTGCCTGTCTTTCGAACCGATTTACACCCTCAACACGGATACCGTGCTTGAGCCCTATGCTTACCACGTAAAACGGGTTCGGTTTGAACAACCCGTTACCCGTGCACCACCGTCATTCCTTCCTGTTTAAACACCGCATAAAAACAACAAGGGCATCGACCCAAACGTACAGTCAACATGCAATGTCACTGCGTTTATCCGTGTATCTCAATGATGCCAAGGAAGCGCGGTGGAGTTGTACATGAAAAAAGGAATGATTCATGGTGAGTTCTAACCCCAACACCCCTCTGGCAGGCACCCAGGCGACGCAGAAGTCTCGCTACTTTCTCACGTGGCGCTGGCATTTCTATGCAGGTTTATTTGTCATCCCCTTTATGCTGATGCACAGTATTACCGGCCTCATCATGCTGTTTGATGATGAGATTGAATCTGCGCGGTATGGCGAGGTGCTTTCGGTCAATCCCGACACCTATTCATCGCAAGCACCTTTGCCCATTTCAGCCCAATTAAAGGCGGTGCAGCAGGCATACCCTGAAGGCACAGTGACGCAGTTTGTTCCTGCGACCTCTTCGGATGTTGCTAATCGCTTTTCTGTCACCATGGCGGATGAATCGACGCAGTTTGTGTTGGTTAACCCGTACACGGCAGACATCACTGGTACCATTGATCGCAGCGACAGTTGGTATCAGTTAGCAAACGACATTCATGGCACCTTATTGATCGGTGATGTCGGCGACTATCTGATTGAGATTGCCGCCAGTCTTACTGTTATTTTGTTGGTGTCAGGGATCTATCTTTGGTTACCGAATGACAATGCGCGCCGCGCGGGATTTTTGAAAATTCGAACGGATAGTGGAACGAGGATATTGCTTCGTGATCTTCATGCGAATATCGGTGGCGTCCTGTCTATTGCGCTTCTCTTTTTCGTGCTCAGTGGCTTGGCGTGGGCGGGTATATGGGGCGCGAAAATCGTGCAACCTTGGGGCAGCTTCCCCGCCCAAAAATGGGATGATGTGCCTGTGTCATCCCTAAACCACAAAGCGCTCAATCATGGGTCAGAAGAAGAGATGCCGTGGAACCTTGAGTTGACGCCACTTCCTGAATCTAAGGGGCATGTGCATGGCGAGGAGATGGCTTCAGGTTCAGCGTCAGGAAACGGTGAAAAAGCAGAGTTTGTAATCCAGCAGATCGGTATCGATCGTGTTGTGAACGAAGCGAAAGCGCTGGGTTTTACGCAATACAAACTCAACTTCCCTCGTTCTGAATCGGGGGTGTTTACGGTGTCAGCCAACACCATGAGTGGCGATATTACCGACCCTACTCAGGACAGAACCACCCACATTGATCAGTATTCCGGGAAAGTGCTCGCTGATGTGAGCTGGCGTGATTACAACACAGTGGCGAAAGCCATGGCGGCGGGGATTGCCTTGCATCAGGGCGATATCAGCATTATCAATAAAATCGCCAACGTACTTTTCTGTTTGGCGTTTATTTTGATTGCGGTAACGGGTGCGGGGATGTGGTGGCAACGTCGTCCTGCAGGACAGCGCAAACTGGGCGCACCGCCAAAAGCCGTGGATTCAGGGCTTTGGAAAGTGGGCGTTGTCAGCGTCGTTTTGGTGTGTGTCGCGTTTCCCATGGCAGGGTTAACCATCGTAGCTTTGATGATGATGGATGCGTTGATGGTCCGTTATATGACGACATTCAAAGAAGCACTAAGTTAACGCACACGGCATTGTTGTCCTCAAGTAGAAATAGGTTTAAGCGCCTTCCAAGCGGAAGGCGTTTTTGTTTCCACTCGAAAATTCAAACAAAAAATGACGAATGCCCTTAGACGAGTAGTAGCACGTGATCGGTCGCATACAGAGGCCGTTATCTATCAGATGTTTAGATTTATAGCGATCATTGTTTGACCAACTTCAAACAACCTCGCCGTTTCGCTATTTGCGGGTGACGATAATGGGTAAAGTTATTGCAACAAACCATTAACTCATCGAGAGCCATCGATGAGCGTCGTGTTAGTTAGGCAGTAACTACTTTTAGATGTAAACCTTCAGTACTGCTAAATCTTTCGCCTTTCCCAAGCAAGGAGATCACTCTCATGTACAAACGTCGTTCGTTTCTTGCCGCAACAGCAGTCGCACTGAGTGTACTGTTATCTGGTTGTGGTCAAGAAAAGCAGGAAGCGAGTGCGCAGGCGCAGCCAGCAGCACAAGAAAAAATCAGTTGGAAAATGGTAACGACTTGGCCGAAAAACTTCCCAGGGCTAGGCACAGGGGCAAACAACCTTGCTGAACTAATCACTGAGATGAGTGATGGGCGTTTGGACGTGAAAGTATACGGTGCAGGCGAACTTGTTGGCGCACTGGATGTGTTTGATGCCGTGTCTCGCGGTACCGCCGAAATGGGCCACGGTGCAGGTTACTACTGGAAAGGTAAAGCGCCAGCAGGTCAATTCTTTGCGGCAGTGCCTTTTGGTCTGACTGCACAAGAAATGAACGGCTGGATCTACAGCGGTGGCGGCCTTGAACTGTGGGCGGAAGCGTACGAACCGTTTGGCATTATCCCAATGCCAGCAGGTAACACGGGCGTGCAAATGGGCGGTTGGTTTAACAAAGAAATCAACACCATTAGCGACCTTGAAGGCCTGAAAATGCGTATCCCAGGTTTGGGCGGTGAAGTACTGAAACGTGCGGGCGGTACGCCTGTCCTGTTGCCGGGTGGCGAAATCTTCCCATCACTGCAATCTGGCGCGATTGATGCGACTGAGTGGGTAGGTCCTTACAACGACCTTGCATTTGGCCTGCATAAAGCCTCGAAATACTACTACTACCCAGGTTGGCATGAGCCAGGTACAACACTTGAAGCGCTGATCAACAAAAAAGCCTTCGATGCGTTGCCAAAAGATCTGCAATCTATCGTTCTAGCGGCGACCCGCGTGGCGAATGCTGACATGATTGCTGAGTTTACCGCGCGTAACAATGCAGCTTTGGAAAGCTTGGTGAACGAGCATAACGTTGATTTGCGTCCATACCCGAAAGAAGTGCTGTCTCAGCTAAAAGCACTGTCTGATGAAGTGGTTGCCGAGCAAGCACAAGTGGACGAAATCAGTAAGAAAGTTTACGAGTCTTACAAAGGCTTCCGTGATCAAGCGATCGATTGGCATGCCATTTCTGAGCAAGCCATGTTGAACGCACGTAACCCGCAATAACCTTTTAAGAGGCGATCCTAGATCGCCTCTTTTTCTTTCCAATTTTAGCCAATAGGCTGATGTTAGAGTAGTTCTATGAATACCGCCTCGCCCCAATTGATCGCGCTTATCAAGGGCATCAACCGCTTTAGTGATTGGACGGGACGCATTGTTTCCTGGTTCGTCTTAGCCATCGTGCTTATCACCTTTGTAGTGGTCGTTATGCGCTATGTGCTCAATTCCGGATCCGTGTTTTTGCAAGAATCTGTCCTGTATTTCCATAACTACGTCATCATGCTCGGAGCGGCTTATGCCTTGTTGAAAGGCGCTCACGTTCGCGTTGATATTTTTTACCGCCCCATGTCAGAAAAGAAAAAGGCATGGGTCGATTTACTCGGCTTTATCTTTCTATTGTTTCCTACGTGCAGCTTTATTTTCTACATCGCGTGGGATTACGTCATGGCTTCTTGGCAGATCATGGAAGGCTCTCAAGAAGCGGGTGGCGTAGAAGCAAAGTACCTGTTCAAAACCAGTATCTTATTGATGCCATTGTTGATGATCATTCAAGGCGTGGCTGAAGCCTTGAAGTCTGTGCTGACCATTACAGGTCACCAAGACATTGCCAAGCAACTTGAAGATCACGATGAGGAGCATGCGCTATGAGTGAATTCCTCGCCCTATTCCTTTTCCTGTTTACCTTTGGCGTCTTGCTGGTCGGCTACCCTGTCGCGTTCACCCTTGGTGGTTCTGCACTTCTGTTTGCATTGATTGGCGGTGTGACGGGCACGTTTGATCCTGCGTTTTTGGAAGCCATTCCAAACCGTATTCAAGGCACCTTATCGAATGAGCTATTGGTGGCGATTCCCTTGTTTATTTTCATGGGGGTCATGCTAGAGAAATCGCGCATCGCGGAAGACTTGCTCGATACCATGGGGCAAGTGTTTGGCGGACTTGCGGGCGGCTTAGGCATTTCCGTGACCATTGTGGGCATGTTGCTAGCAGCAAGTACCGGCATTGTGGGTGCAACCGTGGTGACCATGGGGTTACTGTCGTTACCTTCAATGATGAAACGTGGCTATTGCCCAAGGCTTTCGACGGGCATCATTTGTGCGTCAGGAACGTTAGGTCAGATTATCCCTCCGTCTATCGTGTTGGTCTTGCTGGGTGATGTCATCTCTTCGGCTTATCAACAAGCCCAACTCGATCAAGGTATTTTCTCGCCAGAAAGCGTCACTGTTGGTGACCTCTTTTTAGGGGCGTTGATTCCCGGCTTCATGTTGGTCGGCATGTACATCGTTTATCTGATTGTCGTTGCGATTACACAGCCTCATCGTGTTCCACCCATTCCTGCTGAAGAAAGAAAAGTCAGCAAAGAATTGTGGATGCAAGTACTCACCGTCTTGTTCCCGCCAGTGCTATTGATTGTGTTGGTGTTGGGGTCGATTCTTGGTGGTATTGCAACACCGACGGAAGCAGCATCTGTTGGTTCGGTTGGCGCAATTATTCTGGCTGTCAGCAAACGTATGTTTAGCCTGTCGATCTTGCGCGACGTCTTAAGAAGCACGACCGAAGTGACGGCCATGGTCTTCCTGATCCTGATTGGCGCATCTTTGTTCGCCTTGGTGTTCCGTGGGTTCGGTGGTGATGACATTGTTCGTGACTTCTTGATGAGCCTGCCGGGTGGTGTGTTCGGTGCCATGTTACTCGTGATGTTGGTGCTGTTCCTTTTGGGCTTTTTCCTCGATTTCATTGAGATTACCTTTGTGGTTATCCCGATTGTCGCGCCAATACTGCTGACCATGGGGGTTGACCCGGTATGGCTTGGCATCATGATCGCGCTGAACCTGCAAACGTCATTCCTGACGCCGCCCTTTGGTTTCTCGCTATTTTACTTGCGCGGTGTGGCACCAGATTCCATTTCCACCATGGACATCTACCGTGGCGTACTGCCGTTTATCTTAATACAGCTAGTGATGCTGGCGTTGCTCGCGTACTGGCCAACACTGGCGACTTGGCTGCCCGATGCAGTCTACGGATAGCGAATAAAAACAAAGCCTCCAAATTTGGGGGCTTTTTTATAGCAACATTCGGACGGGGCAAATAATTGAGCTTGACGCTTGTGCAGACTCGGTTTTTACTACACTTCTTTTGCCTCATTTTGTCCGGAGTTAACGTGGCATCTGCAATTGATATCGCGATGTTGGCGGTATTTATCCCCACTTTCTTTTTCGTATCCGTCACGCCGGGTATGTGCATGACACTAGCGATGACGCTAGGCATGAGCATTGGCGTGCGTCGTAGCCTTCACATGATGTGGGGTGAGTTGATTGGCGTTGCGCTGGTTTCCATTTCTTCCGTGATTGGCGTGGCAGCCATCATGTTGAACTACCCGAGTCTGTTCAGCGTGCTGAAATATGTAGGCGGGGCGTATCTGTTCTATCTCGGCCTACAAATGTGGATGTCTCGTGGCAAAATGGCGATTCCGTCAGATTTGTCAGCAGGCACTGACACCTCACCAATGACGCTTGCAATGCAGGGCTTTGTGACTGCTATTGCGAACCCGAAAGGGTGGGCGTTCATGATTTCGTTGCTGCCTCCTTTCATCAATCCATCACTCGCGATGCCACCGCAATTGGCAGTATTGATAGGCATTATTTTGATGACGGAATTTGGTTGTTTGCTGTTATACGCAAGTGGTGGCCGCACACTGCGCCACTTTCTGCAGAAAAGCGGCAATGTACGTTTGATGAATAGAATCGCGGGTACCCTCATGATGGGTGTTGGGGTTTGGTTAGCCGTGGGCTAAACGGCTTTATTACCGCACTTTCTATTGGATATTGAAACTGAAGAAGGTGCGGTAATGCGGTGTGAATTAAAGCGCCTATGGCTCACTGAATCGCTGATTAATCTTTGTAGGTTTCAGCGATTTTAATGAAGTCGCTTTTCATCTCAAACATCAAATCAACAAGCATTGGCTCAAAGTGCGAACCCTTGCCTTCTAGAATGATTTCAAACGCTTGATCATGCGACATCGCGGATTTATAAACGCGCTTACTGACGAGCGCATCGAATACATCTGCGACAGCCATTAAACGCGCGCTGAGCGGAATGTCTTCTCCCACTAACCCTTGCGGATAACCTGAACCATCCCATTTCTCATGATGCCCAAATGCAATTTCTTTGGCGGCTTTGAGAAACGGATACTCCGCATCCACTTCTTTTTCAGCCTTCATAATGGCATCGTACCCGAGCTTGGCGTGCGACTTCATGACATCAAATTCGTCGGCAGTCAGCTTGCCTGGCTTGAGCAATATAGCGTCTGGTATCCCCACTTTGCCAATGTCGTGCAACGGCGCAGTCTTGAACACCATGGTGATGTACTCAGGGGTGACAATGTCTGGAAACTTCCCGCGTAAATAGAGCTGGTCAGCCAGAATCTTCACATAGTATTGCGTTCGGAGAATGTGGTTACCGGTTTCTTGGTCACGTGTTTCGGCGAGGCTCGCCAAGGCGTTAATCGTCACGTCTTGGATCACGCTAAGTTCTTTCACTCGGCGTTGAACCTCTGCTTCTAAGAATTCATTTTGATTGTGGAGAAAGTCTTGCGACGCTTTGTTTTCAAGGTGGATTTTGATGCGCGCCATCGTAATAGGCGGGCTCATGGGTTTCATGATGTAATCCGCCGCGCCTACTGAAAAACCGTATTCTTGATCTTCTGATTTAGATTTCGAGGTCAAAAAGATCACGGGAATATCGTGCGCAGACTTCTTGGCTTTTATTTGACGACAAACTTCGTAGCCGTCCATGCCTGGCATCACAACATCCAATAAAATCAGATCGATTGAGAATTTCTCAACAATGGCGAGCGCCGTTTGTCCGTTTGTTGCTGCTTTCACTTCATATTTGTCTCGCAACATCTCGCTGACAAACACGAGGTTCTCCGGGGTGTCGTCGACAACCAGTACGGTAGCGCGTTTATTTGCCTTGATTTCCGGTGACAGCATCAAAGGGATCCTGAATGACTTTCCACTTATTCAATCCTAGGTCTACTCTTAATAATGTTCCAATTATGAGTCACATTTATTTTAATTGAGACATGAGCTTAGCGTATAGATGGCGCTTATTTTGCTAGTTAATTTTCACCCACCATTGATGTCACTGGAGGCCAGTACGTTGAATGTGAATGCGGTGCTCAAAGACCCAAAACGTGCGATAACAAAAATGAATAAGCAACTGAGTAACTTACGTGTGAACCTCTTTGCATGGTCTGCTTCAATTCTGCTGCTATTGCATTCCACTTCTGTGCTGGCTAGGGAAGAAAGCGGTTACCTTTCTAGCACATCACCTCCCCCAATCAATGGGGAGGGTGTATTAACGGCTATTCCTCTGTTAATTGGTTTGGTACTCGTGTTGGTCGCGCTTTTGGTATGGGGGGCCATTACCCTTCAACAGGCCAAGGAAGCACTCAAAGATCAAAAACACGCCTACCTCCAAAAGGTGAATGAGCTTGATACAGCCAAGCGCTCAGCGCGATCGGCCTATCAGGCCAAGAAAGACTTTTTGTCGAACATGTCTCATGAGTTTAGAACGCCACTCAATGCCATCCTTGGGATGTCTCAGTTGGCCCTGGATAGCGGGCTAGAAGGCAAACAAAAACGCTATATCAAGCGGGTTATGTCTTCAGGGCATACGCTGTTAGAGGCGCTTAACACTGTGCTGGCATTCACCAACGCGAAAGCGGGCAACCTCGAAATAGAATGGGTTGAGTGCAATGTTGAAACCTTGCTTTCTCCCGTCGTGAAAAGCCTCGGAGAGCAAGCCGCAGAGAAAAACCTCCAGTTCCATGTTCTCATGGACATGGCCATTCCAAAGCTCATCGATGCGGATTCAGTACGTATCACGCAAGTCTTGATGGCGCTGGGTAACAACGCAGTGAAATTTACCGAGGTGGGCGAAGTGACCTTGTCTGTTGCCCTTGAATCGCGTCGTGAAGATGACGTGAATATTCGTTTCTCTGTGCATGACACAGGTTTAGGTATTCGTCGAAAAGAACTAGAGGGGCTTTTTCAGCCTTTTAACCAAGCCGATAATTCCACGTCGCGCCGTTATGGTGGGAAAGGGCTGGGATTAAGTTTGTCGCGAGAACTGGTCGCCTTGATGGGCGGAGAGCTGTTTGCTGATAGTCGGTGGGGTGAGGGCAGTGTATTTTCTTTCACCTTGCCTTGTCAGTCAGGGGTGAATGAAACATCTCGCTTAGGTGATACATGGTCAGGCAAGCTGTCGGCAAAGAGCGTGTTACTTGTCTCTTCAAACATTTCTCAGCTTTCGGCGATCAGCGATGTTTTCATCTATGCTGGCGCGACCGTGAGCCAATGTCGCTCGTTCGAAGAACTCAAAGAGAAAGAAGTCAGCTTAATCAGCGGCTCGTACGACTACTTGGTGGCAGAGTGGGAAAGCTTGGAACACGACATGGTGTCCTTTCTCACGTCGACATTAACCCGCGGTGAAAAAACACCGTCCACCATCATTATTTGCGGGCCCAACAATGGCTTTGATGTCGATGAAACACGTCCAGCGTTCTCCTTTGAATGGGTGCAAAAGCCACTACTGCCGTCAGCACTTATGGATGCTGTCAGCCTCTGTGATCTGAAAAATGCAGAAGGTGCGGAAAAAAAAGCGGAGAGCCAATCGACGCACATGAACGGAAACAGCGTAGCGTCGGCTGAGCTTCGCTTTTTAGCCAGTGGCTCTGCGTCTAAAAAGGCACCAGATCGTGCCCCTGAGCTGGAAGTTGAAGATGTTTTCGACGAAGAAGCGATGAAAGTGGACGGTAAAATTGTCCTGTTAGTTGAGGACAACTTGGTCAATCAGGAAGTGGCTATCGGCGCGATGGAAGTGTTACCGCTGGAGGTGCTTGTCGCCAACAACGGCGGTGAAGCGGTAGACATGCTGAAAGAGCATACTGTCGACTTGGTGTTAATGGACATGCAAATGCCTGTTGTCGACGGCGTCACGGCCACCAAAATGATCCGTCAGGAACTCCAACTCACTGAATTACCTATCCTCGCGATGACAGCAAACACAGAGTCACATGATGTTGCAGCATGTCGTGAGGCGGGCATGAACGGCCACATTGCCAAGCCTATTGATTTTAATTTACTCAAAAACACCCTGATCGAGTGGTTATCGAAACCGGGGGCGGAAAGCGCTGATGCCAATGTTTCTGAAAAACAAGATGTTATCGAGAAACAAGATGTCATTGCCACGCAAGTGTCGATTGAAACAGAAAAGGTGCCCGAAACAGAAAATGGCGCGATAGATATCGCGAAAACGGCTGTTGTTGATAAGAAAGAACCCCCGATAGTGGAAGCCTCGATAGTGGAAGCCTCAGGGGTGACGACACCTGAACCGTTAATCGCGCAAGCCGAGGTGGCGACTGACACCGATACCACTAACGAAACATTGATTGAACAGGCGGCTTCTTTGGGGGCTGACGTACCCGCTGCCGAAGCAGCTGTATCAGCGATCTCATTGATGACGAACGAAGAAAGAACCCGGAGGAGAGTGGGAATGGATTACGAAGACAGCATGTTCGACATGATGGTTGATAAGATCCCAGGCATTAATCTCAGTGAAGGGGTTCAGCGCTTGGGCGGCAACAAAGCGAAATACTCAAGATATTGTCTTTGTTCCTTACGTCTCAAGCGACGGCCATGGAGCAGCTACTTACCTCAGAAGACACGGCAGAAAAAGCCATTCTTGCCCACTCCTGCAAAGGGGCGGGAAGCAATATCGGCGCAACGGAAATTGCAAATTATGCCTGTGGCTTAGAGGAGAAATACAATTCTGGCGAGGAAGTCAGCGAAAGTGACGTACTCGCGCTGAAAAGCATGATTGTCTCTGCAATTGATGTGTTTGATGAAATCATCAGCCAAACCGCCGTGGTCGAAACGCCAATGGTTGAAGAAGAAATTAAGCCATTAGACGGTTACTTGATTGAGCAGCTCAACTCGCTTCAAGTCAGCCTTCAAGAGTTTGATATTGAGGTGCAGGATAAGATTGGCGTGCTGTCAAAAGCCTTGCCGCAATGGTGTCATCAAATGGAAGAGTTCAAGCGTCTGCAAGATGCCATCAACCAGTTTGATTTCATTACCGCGGAAGAACACTTGAAAGACTTGAAAAAGAAAACGGGCTAATCACTTTGCAATAGTAACCGTTTAGCAATAATAAGCACTTGGCAACAGTAAGTGCTTGGTAACAATAAGCAAACAGCAGACACAAAAAAGCCGATGCAGTTGCATCGGCTTTTTTCATCAATAAGCGTGAGGCTTATTTCGCTGCTGCCGCTTCCGCGTCGTCAGCTTGTTTAGCTTGAATCGCAGTCAGTGCAACGGTGTAAACGATATCGTCTACCAGTGCGCCGCGAGACAGGTCGTTCACAGGCTTACGCATGCCCTGAAGCATTGGACCGATAGAGACCAAGTCAGCAGAACGTTGTACTGCTTTGTACGTGGTGTTACCGGTGTTCAGGTCAGGGAAGACGAATACCGTCGCTTTACCCGCTACTGGCGAGTTAGGCGCTTTCGATGCTGCAACGTTTTCCATGATTGCTGCGTCGTACTGAAGCGGGCCGTCGATCATCAGATCAGGGCGTTTTGCTTGCGCAAGTTTGGTTGCTTCACGTACTTTATCAACGTCTGCACCCTTACCAGATTCACCGGTAGAGTAAGAGATCATTGCAACGCGTGGGTCGATACCAAATGCTGCCGCAGAATCCGCAGATTGAATTGCGATTTCAGCCAGTTGCTCAGCCGTTGGATCTGGGTTGATTGCACAGTCACCGTACACCAATACTTGATCAGGCAGAAGCATGAAGAAGATTGACGATACGATAGACGCATCAGGTGCCGTTTTGATGATTTGGAACGGAGGAACGATGGTGTTTGCTGTGGTGTGAACCGCACCAGAAACCAGACCGTCAACTTCGCCTGCTTCAAGCATCATTGTGCCAAGGAATACTGAATCTTTTAGCTTCTCACGCGCGACAACTTCGGTCATGCCTTTCGCGCCACGTAGCTCAACCAAGCGAGCTACGTAGTTTTCACGTACTTCATCAGAGTTGATGATAGTCACGCCAGCGCCCAACTCTACGCCTTGTTGCGCAGCAACACGGCGGATTTCGTCAGGGTTACCCAAAAGCACACACTCAGCAATCTTACGCTCAGCACAGATAGCCGCCGCTTTCACGGTGCGTGGCTCGTCGCCTTCAGGCAGCACGATGCGCTTCGCTGCTTTACGCGCGAATTCAGTGAGCTGGTAACGGAACGCTGGTGGGCTCAAACGACATGCACGAACAGAACCTTCAGAAAGAGATTCAATCCAGTTGCCATCGATGTGGTTTGCAACGTGCTCGTTAACAAACTCAAC
>JBELME010000032.1:0-23763 GCA_042096095.1 Enterovibrio sp. | reverse complement strand
CGCTCTTCCGATCTATATCACAGGGGAAATAGCGAACCGTGATATTGTCGTTTACCTTCCTCCGAGCTATGTCGCGTCGCCTGATTGCTTTTACCCCATTGTTTATGCGCTGCATGGCTACGATGCCTCGCCAGAAAGTTGGTTTATGGCCCTTGATGGTGAGCCTGCGCTCAATGAGATCATGGATTCACTCATTGAATCTGGTGAGGTGGAGGAAATGATCCTTGTGGCGGCGGATGGCACGAGCAACTTGCTGGGCAATTGGTATCTGAACTCAGATGTGTCTGGCAATGCCATGGACTACATCGCCAACGATCTGATTGCAGAAGTAGAGCGCCGATATCGTGCTTGTGGCGATAAACGTGCGTTGTTTGGACATTCTATGGGTGGCTTTGGCGCGTTTAATACAGCCTTTCATTTTCCCAATACGTATCGAGCTGTTGCCGCGTTAAGCCCTGCAGCCATGATGCTTGCCCCTCATGCCTATCAAGCGCATGCAGAATTCTTTGGCGATCAAATACGCCGTTACTACAACGACGAAGACGTGGCGTGGTTTTTCACTGCTTACCTGTCGATTCTGCGTGGTGTTGCCCCAGATGAAGCCAATGCGCCCAGTTTTGTTGCGTCCAGCATGAAGGAGGCGATGGCGGCGCTCGAAGCCCTTGGGCTTTCACAACTATCGAACACTCACGTGAGAAACGTTGGTTCACTGCCGTTTTACACCGAAATAGGTACGCAAGAAGACGATGTGTTCGACATGCCCGTGTTGACACAATTTGAGCAAATGGTGTCCACCATGAAAGAAAATGGTTTGAATATCACGCATACCACCTTCGAAGGTGGGCATGTTGATAAAATTACGGACCAAATTACTCGCGCGTTAACGTTTATCGGGCCGTTGATCCGATAACGCTTTATTTGGTGCGTTCTGTTTTATTTTCATTTTTTGTCGTCTTTTCCCTTACGTCATCGTCTTATAAGCAAAGAAACAATAAACGCCACATGTACAGTGTGTGGCGATTTTTATTAAGTTATTGCTACATATAAGAAAAATGACAATGAAATTGAACCATGTTTTGGCCGGGACGCTAGGAGCCATCCGCCGAGGTATTGAAAAGGAAACCCTTCGCACCACGAAGCGCGGCACATTAGCGTAAACTCCGCACCCTAAAGCATTAGGCGCAGCGCTCACTCATCCATTCATCACCACAGACTTTGCCGAAGCGCAGTTGGAGCTCATTACACCTGCATTTACCGATAAACTGCAGATGTTTGAACACTTGGCGTCGCTGCATCACTTTGTGGCGACTGAATTGCCACAGGGTGAAACGCTGTGGGCGGGCAGCTTGCCACCGGTATTGCCGAGCGATGAGGATATTGCGATCGCGCAATATGGTACTTCGAATGCCGCGCAGATGAAAATGAAATACCGCCAAGGATTAGCGAACCGCTATGGCAAACGGATGCAAACCATTTCCGGCATTCACTATAACTTTTCATTTCCAGAGGTGTTTTGGCAGCAACTGCATGCACATGAGAACAGTGAGCAGACATTGTCTGATTTTATCTCTGAAAAGTACTTTCACATGATCCGAAATGTGATTCGCCACGGTTGGATCATTCCTTTCCTCTTTGGCGCGTCGCCCGCCGTCGATAAAAGCTATGTCCTCGGGCGCGGACATTACTTAGAGGCGATGGGGGATGACACCCTGTATTTACCTTGGGCGACGTCGCTGCGTTTAAGCCATCTTGGTTACACCAATAGCGAGCAATCAAACTATCCCCTCAATTACGACAGCAAGATGGCGTATTTGAAGGGCGTGTCTGATCTGCTTGCGACGACGAGTAATAAGTATCGTCATCTCGACGCCACCCAACAGTTGAATGCGTCCGTGCTGCAACTCGAAAACGAGCTTTACAGTTCGGTACGCCCGAAAGTGGTCAGCGCAGAGCTACGACCGTTAGACGCCATGTGCCAACACGGTGTGGAATACGTTGAGCTGCGTACAGTGGACAACAACCCGTATTTGCCGCTGGGCATCAACGACATGCAGAGTCATTTTCTCGATGTGTTTTTGACGCACTGTGCCGTGTCGCCTAGCCCATCGTTGACCCCGGAAGAGCTCGCCATGATTCAGCAACGTGTTGAGCAGGTTGCCACGCAGGGTAGAAAACCTGATTTACTGCTACCGACCCTTGACGGTGATCTGCGTTTGGCTGACATGGGGCAGACCTTGCTGGCTTCAATGAAAGAGGTGGCTGCGCTGTTTGATGCGGCGTTCGAGACACAAGCCTATTCACTCAGTGTGTCGCTGGAAATCCAGAAGTTTGCGGACACATCACTCACGCCATCTGCCATGTTGCTGGCAGACATGCGTGCAACTGGCCTTGGCTATCGCGCGCTGGTTCAGCGTTTATCCGACGGACACATGCTAACGCATACCGCGCATTCGGTGTCTGATGACATGCGCAAAGAGCTGCAACAGTGGGTGGCGAAATAGTTACGCGATCAAGAGGCGTCGGAAAGGGCAGACGATGTGTCGTTCGATGCGTTTTTGCGCCGTAAAACCGCCATGACATGCGATTGCTAACCCTAGCGACAACTATCAGATAGATAACCCATGGAACTTATTTGGAAAATGCGCGGGTACATGAAGCTATGTACCCGCCGATACTTGATTGCGTTTGTCGCGTTGCAGACAGTGGCAATCTTAAATCTTGCGCCGCCTTGGCTTATTGGACGCATTGTTGATGCGATCAGTGCCGACACCTTAACGCGGTCGTTTCTGATCTCGCACCTTGCTGGCATTCTTGTCGCAGCGATTGCGATGTACGCGCTGCGCTATGTGTGGAATAGCCAGTTGTATGGTGCAGCCGTCGAGATCTCGCGCGTGATCCGCCGTGACCTGTTCTTGCACTTCACCGCCATGTCGCCATCATTTTATGCCAAACATAGCGCGGGGGATTTGATGGCGCACGCCACCAATGACCTCAATGCGGTGGAAACCGCCGCGGGTGATGGTGTGATGACGTTGGTGGACTCGCTGATTGCTGGCTTTACTGTGATCTTCGGGATGGTGTTCTTGGTCAGTGGTCACTTGACCGCCGTGGCATTGCTGCCGTTTCCCCTGTTGGTGTTTGTGACCAATCGCTATGGCGCGGGCATGCAAAAACACTTTGGTCGCGCTCAGCAAGCCTTCTCTCACCTCAATGAAGAAGTGCGTGAAACTGTAGCTGGCATTCGCGCCGTGCGTTCGCACGGCATCAATCAGCGTCAACAACAGCGCTTTGGCGAAAAGCTCGATGAAACGTTAGACGCAAACATTGCTGTGGCAAAAGTCGACTCGTTGTTTGGCCCGACAATTCAGCTGATTTACGGCACGTCGTTTGTGATCACCTTGGCGTACGGCGGTTTGCTGATCAGCAACAACACCATCACTTTGGGGTTATTTACCAGCTTCACCTTGTACTTGGCGCAATTGCTTGGACCTTTCTTGCAGTTTGGTTGGCAGTTCAACGTGTTCCAACGCGGGAATACCTCGTGGAAGCGCCTTGAAGCCTTGTTTGCCCAAAAGCCGGACGTGGTGGAAGGCGATAAGACCTTAACTGTTGATCACGCGGCGACGCTATCGGTCAACATTGGGGTGTTTTCCTATTCGCACACCAAGGTGTTGGAAAACATTCACTTTACCTTGCCGGCTCGCGGGCTTATCGGTGTCACGGGTCCAACAGGCGGGGGCAAGAGCACGTTGATTAGACTGATCATGCGTCAGTATGGTCTGTCCGATCCTCAATCAGAGATAACGCTTGCGGGGGTGAACACCGAGACGCTTACCTTTGATGCGTTGCGTGGGAAGTTGGCCTGGGTGCCACAAAAACCGATGCTTTTCTCTGGTTCCATTGCGGACAATATTGCCCTTGGAAAGCCAAATGCGACCCATGAAGAGATTGCATTCGCGGCAGAGATGGCAGGCATTAAGGGTGAAATTGACGCCATGACAGAAGGTTTCAATACCCAGCTCAGCGAAAACGGCGCAAACCTGTCGGGTGGCCAGAAACAACGCATTGCGCTTGCAAGGGCATTGATGACAGATGCCGACATCTTGCTGCTCGACGACCCATTTAGCGCGCTCGACATGAAAACCGAATCGCTCGTGAGGCATAACTTGCGCACGCACTTTAGCCACAAATCCATGCTGCTGGTGACACAACGTTTGCCTAACCTTCGCCATGCGGATGACATTCTCGTGTTAGAGCAGGGGAAAGTCGTTGAGCGCGGCAACCACCTCGCGCTTATGGTGGCAGACGTTTGGTATGCCAAGGTCTATGAGCGACAAGCACACGCGAATATTCAGTTGAAATCTGCCTCGGCGAACCCATTGGTCGCGAAGAAGAATCACTAAGGAGTCTGCCATGTTGAGTAAGTCCATGAATCGATTGGTTCGCTACACCTTGCCCCACAAAGTAAGGTTCGCGGTGGCATTTTCATTCTTGCTGGTGGCAGTCACCGCAGAAATGGCCATCCCTTGGTTGGCAAAAGTCATCATTGATGAAGTGATTGTGCCTCAGCAATTTGAATGGCAGCACCTTGGCTATTTGAGTGCGGGAGTGTTGGCGCTGTATCTGGTGCAAGCGGGTTTCCAATATCTGCAATCGCTCTCGTTCAAACACAGTGCCTTGCTGGTGGTGAATGACGTTAGAAGGTAATTGTTTGACCACGTACTCCGGCTGCCCATCGCGGCGTTTGATCGTTTGTCGACGGGGCGCATGGTCTCTTATGTCACCAACGACACTGAGTCATTGCGTGACCTGTTTGTTTCGACGCTTCCGACCATCATTCAAGGCAGTTTGCGCATTATCGGTATTTTCATCGCCATTGCGTTGCTGGACTGGCGTTTAGCGGTGATTAGCTTGGCGCTCATTCCTGTGCTGTTGGCGACCATGCAGATCTATCGCAGGGTTTCCACGCCAGTGTTTGATGGTATTCGTGTCCAAATCAGCCACATCAACAACACCATCAGTGAATCGCTGCAAGGCATGTCATTGGTGCAGGCGTTTCGACAAGAAAACACCTTCAAGACCAAGTTTGAAAAAGACAACGATGCATGGTTTGGGTTTCGTACCCGTTCCATCGCGGTGGATAGCCTTATGTTGCTGCCGTTTACCCGCCTTGTGGGTTCATTGACGGCGCTGGGTATCGTGGCTTGGTTTGGTAGCGCATCACTGCAAAACGTGGTTGAAATCGGCACGCTTTACGCCTTCCTCAATTACATCGAACGTTTCTTCGAACCGTTCAGGCAACTGTCGGTGGAGCTACGGAAAATGCAGGTCGCCTTGGTGTCTTCGGCGCGTATTTTCGAGATTCTGGATGCGCCAACACAACACAATCATCAAGAAGACGCACCAATCTTGCCACTTGCGCGGGATAAAGACATCGAGTTCAAGCATGTTCGACTAGCGTATGAAGAGGGCGTAAATGCGTTGGACGATGTGAGCTTTGTTGCCAAGAGCGGCCAGTTCACCGCGATTGTTGGCCCAAGCGGCAGCGGGAAAAGCTCAGTGGTGAACTTGCTAATGCGCTTTTATCCGCATCATGAAGGCGAGATTCTGGTGGGTGGACAGCCGATTGATTCGCTGCCTGATGCGCAGATCCGTCGCTTGTTCGGGTTAGTGTCGCAAGACCCGTATCTGTTCAGCGGATCGGTTCGTGAGAACATCGACTTATTGCAGCGAGATGCCAACGCTGAAACGGCGGTGGCTGCGGCAACTGCTATGAATGCATCGCGGTTTATCGCGCGCTTGCCCGAAGGGTACGAACATCAACCTGGGCACGGTGGTGCGTCTTTGTCTGTGGGCGAGAAGCAACTGATTGCGTTAGCAAGGGTGTTTGCCCACAGCCCTGACATCTATTTGCTGGACGAAGCGACGGCAAACATTGACAGCGAAACGGAAGAAGCAGTCAAAAGCGCGCTATCGAATATTCAGCATGGACGCACGGTTATCGCTGTCGCGCATCGGTTATCAACGATTAAGAATGCCGACCAAATTTTGGTGATGAGCAAAGGGAAGATTGTTCAACGAGGTACACACGACGAGCTGGTCTCGCAGTCGGGTGAATATCGCGAGTTATATCTCGCGCAGAAAGAACAAGAAGAACATGAAACTGAAAATGCCCATCTCGGTTTGGCAACAGTATTAGGCCATGGAGAGTGCGCTTTCCAATGGCTTTTATAACGGCATTCAACAACGCGCCAATACGTGCGTGAAACGTGAAATGGTAGACATGATGAAGACGTCAATTCTCGAAAAACAATGCGTTGAAGAGCAATACCTCAATACACAAACCGTCGATGAGGTCTGTGAGTGGTAAATCATGCACGGTGTTGCCATAAAAAACAGCGATGGCACAGCACGCCATTGCCCTTTTAGCATTGCGCCGATGACCATGAAACGTCGCGTGTTTGAGCACCTGAAAACAGTGACGCCGATGCTGACAAACCTTATCAGCAACGTGTCGGAAGACATGCCTTTCTTGCAGTCTTCGTTGAGCAGCATGGCGAACGCCGATCCTTTCTTTGGCCGCTTGATGAAAATGCACGCGCAGATCCACGGCACAGAAGCTGCGCCTAAAACCGCGCTTCGTAAGCCTCTGCTTCTGATGCGCACTGATTTCATGGATGACCGCCAACAAGGCGCAAAAGTGATTGAGTTTAACGGCATTGCTGCGGGCATGGGGCCATTTGGTCAACGCGCCAATGAAATGCACGATTACATGCGCAAACAATGGCCTGAGATATATCGCGATTGGGTGGAATCGCCAGCAGCTGTACCTGCGGATAATGCATGTTTGGAACAACTGGCGCACGGCATTGCGACGGCAGCGCAAGACATTCGCGCAAGGTATGGCACGCCAACTGAACAACAAGAACAACGCACCTTCTTGATGGTTGTGCAAAAACACGAAGACAATGTGTACGACCAGCATTTGCTGGAGGTTGCGCTGCAGCAGCGTGGTGTGCGCACCGTTCGTCGAACTTTTGACCAACTTTCGTCGCAGCTTTCGACAGGTGAAAACCAACGCCTGATCCTGAAAGACATTGGCGCGGTGGATGTGGTATACCTTCGCGCTGGCTACCAATATTCTGACTATTTCGCGCCTGAACTGCGTGAAGCCAGTTGCTGCCACACCCTGAGCCAAACACGTGTGTTCATTGAACAGCATAACGTGGCGGTGAACGCGACAGTCGGTCAACAACTCGCCACCAGCCAGACCATGCAAATGATCCTCACCATGATGACCACGCAAGAACTCACGCGCTGGGGATTGAGTGAAGAAGGTGCCACCTTGGTCAAAAGCGTATTGGCAGATATGTTGCCGATTCATGCGGAGGCGATTGCGTGGTTTAATCGCGATGCTGAAAAGCGCGAGTGGGTACTAAAGAACCAAGGCGAGGGCGGTGGTCACTGCGTGTTTGGTGACGATATTTCAGCGAAGTTAGCGACACTGAAACCAGAAGATTATGATGCGTGGGCCTTGATGCACCGTTTTTATCCCCATGAGCGTGAGCGTCCAACCATTGCTGTGCGTAATGGTGAGCAAACGCTGGTGGACGACCTTGTCAGTGAAATCGGCTTATTCACCGCGTATTACGACGGCAAACCTGTCACTGAGTTCGAAGGTTATGCTGGGTATTTAGTGCGTAGCAAGCCAGCAAAAGAAAATGAAGGCGGCATTCATAGCGGTAAGGGGATACTCGATTCCATCACGCTTATCGACTAGCATGCCTATAAGTAGATGTACCCAAACAACGTTTTGCTGAACACGCATGTTGACGTTGTTGGGTTTCTCGATAGCCGCGGAACATCGCGGCTATCGAATAATAAGAGTAAAACGATGACGATCGAAGCTGTTTGGCATGAATATCAATCAAGCGTAAAAGCCTTTCTCCACGCAAAAGTGTCGAACCCAGATGATGTTGACGACCTTCTTCAAGACATTCTTTTGAAAACCTACCTTCATCTCAACGATGTGAAAGACAGAACCAAAGTGAAGTCTTGGCTGTTCCAAATTGCCAATAACGCCATTATCGATTTCTATCGCGAAAAAGGGCGTTCAAAGCGCATCTCTCAAGAAGACTTATGGTTCAAGCGTGAAAAAGAACAGGTGCGTGACGATCTTTTGTCGTGTTTGCTTCCGTTTATTCAAGCGCTTCCTCCGGAAGATGCTGAGATGCTCACTTCCATTGAACTGCACGGCAAATCCCAAAAAGCCTATGCGGATGAGCAGGGGGTCAATTACTCCACCTTGAAATCTCGTTTGCAAAAAAGCCGCGAAAAAATCAACGCGCTGTTTCAGGATTGCTGTGAACTCTCTCTCGACAAAAACGGCAGTGTTATTGACTATGAAACACGTCAAAAAAACAGGAAGTATTGCTGGGATCTGCGGATTGTTGGTGGCTAAATTTTGCTCAAATTTGCTTGTCCATAACGCGTTTACGAAAGGGCACGGAATCGGTGGGTTTTGGCTTATGCAACCTGAGTCTTTCTTTGCCTAATAACTTAATCAACTGTCTCCTATATCGGCACCCTTGCAGCGTTTATGACGCGAATTTCCGCACCAGTTTGCGCCAAAATAGTGAATAAAAACGGGTGATTAGCAGTGTTGAAAGAGAAGTCAAGCCGCGTGCTGTGAAGAAATCTAGGATCGCTAAAAGCCGCATTCTCGCTGCTTTTCGTCCTGAAATAGCGACATTGAATAAGCCGAGAATCTAGTCAATATTTTTCTAAATTGTAAAGATTCCCAAACTTACAAAACATCACTATTGTTACATCGGTCATAATCAGCCTACTAATGGCATACGCGTCAATGCCAGCGTTTTTCTATAACAGGAAGAGGCTAGACTATGCACAATCAACCGAGAACCAAAGATCTCCCTTCTTTTATCGAACAACGCCTGAATTTCTTCGCTCAAGACTTGTTTGAACCCTTTAACGACAACATTCCGTTGCCTGTGGGTCAAAAGCCAAGTCACGACGCCGTAACGATGCAAAGCAATGACTACCTTGCTTTGTCTTTGAACGATGAAATTCAGTCTGCTCACATGCAAGCTATCTCGAACAGTGATGAGAACGTCGTGATGTCGGCGGTCTTTTTGCAAGATGAGGCATCCAAGCCTGATCTCGAGAAACGGCTCGCCACCTATGTTGGCATGGAAAGCTGCGTGCTTTCTCAGTCTGGCTGGGCGGCGAACATTGGCTTGCTACAGACCATTTGCACCCCAGAAACCCCGGTGTATATCGATTTCTTCGCGCACATGTCTATGTGGGAAGGTGCGAGAATTTCCGGAGGGAAAATCCGTCCATTTATGCACAACAACGTTGCTCATCTGCGAAAGCAGGTTAAGCGTTATGGTGCAGGTATTATTTTGGTGGATTCCGTCTACAGCACAATCGGCACGGTTGCGCCGCTCGAAGCCATCTACGAAGTGGCAAAAGAGTTTGACTGCGCGCTGGTGGTAGATGAATCCCATTCCTTGGGAACGCACGGGCCTGAAGGCTCTGGCCTTGTCAGGGAGTTGGGGCTTGAGCAGGATGTGGATTTCATCACAACCAGTCTTGCAAAGGCGTTTGCTTACCGCGCGGGTGCCATTATGGGCCCCGATAAACTGATGCAGGCGCTGCCATTTGTCTCATTTCCAGCGATCTTTAGCTCGACGGTACTGCCACAAGAAATCGTTAGGCTAGAAACCACGCTGGACGTTATTCAACGTTCTGATGACAAACGAAAGCGGCTCTTTGAAGTGTCGGAAATTCTACGTACTGGGCTGACAAACATCGGCTTTACGGTGCGCAGCGAATCGCAAATCATTGCACTGGAATGTGGTTGCGAAAAGAACACTGAACGCGTGAGAGATTTTCTTGAAAACAGAAATGTCTTCGGTTCTGTGTTTTGTCGGCCAGCAACGCCGAGAAACAAGGCCATTATTCGTTTCTCGTTAAGTGCTGATATGACCAACAGCGACATCGATTATGTGCTGACGGTTTGCCAAGCTGCGTATGACAGCGCTGAGCTCTCGTTTGTCTGATCTCAGTGTTGTAACGTACAGATTCGCGTTAACGTAAAAGCTCAGCCTTGTGCTGAGCTTTTCTTTTGTTCAGGACACCCAGGTCGCGATTTTATCGTGCAGGCGCTTTCTGTCCGAAGGCTTCACGATGAAATCAGACATGCCAGAGGAGGCCACTTTATCGAGGGTAGACTTCGAACTGTCGCCCGTATGCGCAATGATCGGCACGCTGGAATAACTTTTTCCTGAATCTCGAATAATACGTGAGGCTTCTACGCCGCCCATCACTGGCATTTCAATGTCCATGAGCACCAAATCAACGCGCTTGTTGTCCAAGGTTTCAATGGCTTCGCCACCGTCTTTGCACTGAATGACTTTGAAGCCTAATTTCTCAAGAAGCTTCGCGGTAAATTTTCGCAACGTTTCGCTGTCATCCACCACCAAAATGGTGTGTTTTTGAGGTTCCAACGCACGTTGGAGCGGTGCCATTGCATCTTCCTCTGTGGCATCAAACAGCAGGCCTTTCACAACCGATGGCGTATTGAGCAGCCAGGATCGCTCTTCAATCCATACTGGGTTAAACACCGCATTGGTTTGATAATCCGTCGCACAATGCTGGAACAGATAAACAATGCGCGCTTCGGTAAAGGAGAGCAGCGGTTCAATGTGCGTAAGAACATCCCCGTTGGCGATCATGCTTTCTAAGTCGACAAAGATTAAATCGTACTCAAACTCATGCTCTCTCTTTTGTAACATGGAAAAGGGTGCTCATGCTGTCCACGCGCATGCTCAGTACTTTACCCGTATCAATCGCTTTGGATGTGAGAATGCTTTGGTCGCTAAAAATCAGCATAGATTTCAGGTGGAGGACATTTCGCTCAATGACATCGGCTTCATCAGAATTCAGTGCAGGGAAGTGCAAGGTGAATTCTGACCATTTTCCAAGCTCTGAGGTGCATGAGATATTCCCGCCAAACGCCATCATTACCTTTTTACAAAAAGGTAACCCTAGCCCATAGCTGCCTGAGCGTCCTGTGGTGTAGAAATTGTCGAAGATGTGCTCGATGATTTCTTCTGGAATGCCTGAGCCATTGTCTCTAACAATAATACGGCTTTCGCGCTCATCAGATTCCAGTGCGACACCAATGTGGAAGTTTTCCGCGCTTCGATGATGAAAGGCATTTTTAAACAGATTGTAGATAACGTACTTGAGTAGGGTGTCGCTGCCTAAAAATTCAAATTCGTCCCGAATATCGATAGAAATCAAAAAACGATCCGTTGCGCTTTTATAGCCAAAGCTTGTCATCGCATTTTCTAACACATGCTGTGCCGAGTGCTTTTTGAACGTCGAGCGTGACACGCGGTTCTCATCGATGGATGTCAGCAGCAGATCAATGGTCTCATTGCCCGCGCGAATGATGTTCATTGCATCATGGCTGATCTCTCGCAGTAATAGCGCATCTTCTGCGGAAAGGGTGTAGTTGGCTTTTTTCTGGTCGTTAGGGTTAGGCAGAATGGCCTGAATCAAGTCAATGGAGGTGCAAAGCCCGCTTAGGGGGTTACGCATCTCGTGCGCGATGCCTGCCCCGAATACTTTCGCAATCGAGACTTTGGTTTCGTGTTCCATCTGATTGCGGAAGTAGAACAAGTTGCCGAACAAATACATGAACAGGAAGATGGGAACGTATGTCCAGTTCATGGTGAGTGCGAGGTGATAACCCTTACACAACCACGCAAAGAAGATGGCGAGGGTGATGCCAATAAAGGTTTGGATAAACATCACCCGCGTGATGTGTACCATCAATATATGGACGAAAATCGCGGCCATGCATGAGAGCAGCCATACGCTCGACCAATCGTTCATAAAGAGCATGAAGAAAAAGAAGAAGGGAAGGCACACTGTCATGGCAACTTGATAATACAAGTGCATGTGATCTTGCCACGCGAGCTTCACTTTGTTGCGGAACAAAATCATCAGAAAGAGGACGGAACAGAAGAGGCGGAGCGGTAGGTTTTCATAGGGTTGAGGGAAGATGTAGTGCCAAATAACAAAATAGGCAGGAAAACCAATGAGTCCCATCCAGCCTACTACGGTCAGATTAGGCTCAGCATATTGATATACCTTGCGAAACGCTGCGTCCATGCTCTCGATAGTAATTTTCCAACCTTCGCCAAACGTTGTACAAACTGGCTAATTCTTTGAGTGCTTTGCGCGAAAATGTCACTGCAAACCGACTCTGTACATTGCTCTTATTATGTTGTCGCTATTTTCTATACTGTTTTTCAAACCACGGTGGCACCACGACTACGTAAGCGTTCTCTTATACACCCGACTCGAAAACAAGGCGTACCATGAAAAAATTTTATACAAGGGTTAGACATGGCAGTGTCTCTCTTTTTGTACAAAGCGATGAAATGCTGATTAGTGTTAGACTTCGCTGTGACTTTGAGATGTAGGCGTAGATCGAGAACTGATGAAATGCGGTGTCAAGAGCGAATTTAAAGGTGTGTAGACCTATAGATACAGCAAATCCAGTGGCTTGCAGTGCACTGTTTGGCGTTGATAATGTGAGATATGATAGGTAAGTGGCTAGTTGATTACACTCCATACACAAAAAATGCAGTATTTATACAATGACTAATAATGCAAACTTTATGAAAGAAAAAACGAGCCAAAGTGGCTCGTTTTTGTTTCGTTTAAAAAGATAGCGTCTTCATCAGTCTTCCATGTAACTTTCAATGCTCGGGCATGAACAAATTAAGTTACGGTCCCCATACACATTGTCGACACGGTTGGCTGTTGGCCAGTATTTCGCATCTTTCGTTTGAGCACTTGGGAAACATGCCAATTCGCGGGTGTATGGACGATCCCACGTGTCAGACATCAAGTCTGATTGGGTGTGTGGGGCGTTGACCAATGGGTTGTCTTCCAATGGCCATTCGCCGTCTTGCACTTTCGCCACTTCTTCACGGATAGCAATCATGGCATCACAGAAACGATCCAACTCCGCTTTGTCTTCACTTTCTGTTGGCTCGATCATCAGCGTGCCAGCAACAGGGAATGACATAGTCGGTGCGTGGAAGCCATAGTCCATCAGGCGTTTTGCGATATCTTCTTCGCTAATGCCTGACTCGTCTTTCAGCGGACGAATATCAACGATACACTCGTGCGCAATACGACCGTGTGTACCGCGGTACAGCACTGGGTAGTATGGGCGCAGACGTTCCATCACGTAGTTCGCGCTCAAAATCGCGACTTTAGTGGCTTCGGTCAGGCCTTGTTCGCCCATCATGGCAACATATGCCCATGAGATTGGCAAAATTGACGCACTGCCGATTTGCGCTGCAGATACTGCGAATTCAGTGCCGTTCACAGCGTGCCCTGGAAGGAAAGGGGCGAGGTGCGCTTTCACACCGATAGGACCCATACCTGGACCGCCACCGCCGTGAGGGATACAGAAGGTTTTGTGCAAGTTCAGGTGAGAAACGTCTGAACCAATGAAGCCTGGGCTCGTTAAACCAACCTGTGCGTTCATGTTTGCGCCATCAAGGTAAACTTGACCACCCGCTTCATGAACCCGTTCACACACTTCCTGCACTGCTTCTTCGTATACGCCGTGCGTTGACGGGTAGGTGATCATGATGCAAGAGAGGTTGTCACGATGCTTCTCAATCTTCGCTTTCAGATCTTCAACATCGATGTTGCCGTTTTCATCACAACCCACCACAACCACTTTCATTGACACCATGGCGGCAGACGCTGGGTTTGTACCGTGCGCAGAACTTGGGATCAAACACACGTTTCGGTGCGCATCGCCACGGCTTTCGTGGTAACGCTGAATCGCGATCAAGCCTGCGTATTCACCTTGAGCACCCGAGTTTGGTTGCAAAGACATCTCATCGTAGCCCGTGATTTCACAAAGCATTTTGTTGAGTGAGTCAGCAAGCTCGGTGTAACCCAAGGCTTGATCTGCTGGCACGAACGGGTGCAATGCACCGAATTCCGGCCACGTGACAGGGATCATTTCAGCCGCCGCATTCAGCTTCATGGTACAGCTACCCAACGGGATCATGCCGTGCGTCAATGAGAAGTCCTTGTTTTCAAGCTTCTTCATGTAGCGCATCAGCTGTGTTTCGCTGTGGTGTGTATTGAAGACTGGGTGCGTCAGGTAAGCGCTGGTACGACGACAAGACTCTGGAATGGCAGCAAACTCGTCTGCTTCGATAGACGCGGCGAATTGGCTCGCATCACTTTCGTCAGTGATGGCGGCTAACAGGCTGTTGATGTCTTCTAGTGTGGTGGTTTCATCCACACTCACACCGAGTTGACCATCTAGTTTACGCAGGTTGTAGCCTGCATCTTGTGCTTTTTGGAACAGTGCGTTCGTTTGGTCGCCGGTGTTCAGCGTGATGGTGTCAAAGAAATCGTGGAATGCCACTTCTACGCCTGCGTGATTGAACGCGGCGGCCGCCAATGCGGTAAGGTGGTGAACACGACGTGCAATTTTCTTCAGGCCGTCAGGGCCGTGGTAAACCGCGAAGAATGCTGCCATGTTGGCCAACAGCGCTTGAGCCGTACAAATGTTCGACGTCGCTTTTTCACGGCGAATGTGCTGCTCGCGGGTTTGCATTGCCATGCGCAGGGCTTGTTTGCCTTTATTATCGATAGACACACCGATAACGCGACCTGGCATGGTGCGCTTGAGTTTGTCACGGGTTGCCATAAAGGCCGCGTGAGGACCGCCGTAGCCCATTGGCACGCCGAAACGTTGTGCTGAGCCAATCACGACATCTGCACCCATCTCACCCGGTGCTTTTAACAGTGCCAGAGAAAGCAGGTCTGCGGCGACAGTAACGAGCGTTTTATTGGCTTGTGCTTGGGCAATCAAATCTGTCAAATCACGCACTTGACCTGTTGTACCTGGGTATTGCAGCAACGCACCAAATACATCTTGCTGTGGCAAGGAGTCTGCCGCGCCAGTGATCACATCAAAGCCCATGAAACCTGCACGCGTGTTAATCACGTCGAGGGTTTGCGGGTGAACGTCATCAGCGACGAAGAAGGTATTGCTCTTGCTCTTACCACCACGCTTACATAGCGTCATGGCCTCAGCAGCGGCTGTGGCTTCGTCCAGCAGCGAAGCATTCGCCAATTCCATGCCCGTCAAATCCATTACCATTTGCTGGAAGTTCAGCAATGATTCAAGGCGACCTTGAGAGATTTCTGGCTGGTATGGCGTGTACGCCGTGTACCAACCCGGATTTTCAAGTACGTTGCGCAGAATAGGGGTCGGCGTATGCGTGCCGTAGTAACCTTGGCCGATGAAGCTTTGCTTGATGACATTCTTGCTGGCAATGGCCTTCAATTTGTCGAGCATCGCGACTTCGCTGAGTGCATTGTCTAACTCAAGCGGTTGAGGCAGACGAATGTGAGCAGGTACCGTTTCTTCAATCAAATGCTCAAGGCTCGCAGCATTCACGGTACGCAGCATCTCGGCTTGATCAGAGTCACGCGGGCCATTGTGGCGCGTCACGAACTCATCATGAGGTTGAAGTTGGTCGAGTAGGCGTGATTCGGTCATGACAGTCGTCCTGAATTAGTCTTCGATAGTTTCTTGGTAAGCGTCAGCAGACATCAAGTGATCAAGGTTGCTGTCTTCAGCAAGTTTGATTTTAGCAATCCAACCACCTTCAAACGGCGCTTCGTTAACAAGCTCTGGGCTGTCTTCCAGGTCTTCGTTCACTTCAACCACTTCGCCATTTACTGGGCCGTAAATGTCAGAAGCTGCTTTTACTGATTCCACTAACGAGAAACCTTCTCCCACTTCTACTTCACTGCCCACTTCAGGCAGATCCACAAAAACAACATCGCCAAGAAGCGATTGTGCATGCTCAGAAATGCCAACGGTTACAGTCCCGTCACCGTTGTCTTTTACCCACTCGTGGCTCTCAGCAAACTTCAGGGTTGCATCCATTTCTTCATCTCCGTTTGAAACGTGGTTATTCGTCTTCGCTTACTCAGCGAAAAATACCGATTCTGTGTGCTTTTCAGCGCGCTGATTGCCGCGCGCTGGTTGTTTTCTATTCTGTATTGCTTGATGGCTCGCGATTCAACACGCGACGACATTGATGGCAATGGTGTTCGTTGCAAGGCCACCTTGTGAGGTTTCCTTGTACTTGCTCATCATATCGAGCCCTGTTTCGTGCATCGTCTTGATGACGCTATCCAGTGACACATGGTGCTCGCCATCGCCGTTCAACGCCAATCTTGTGGCATTGATGGCTTTTACCGCGCCCATGGTGTTGCGTTCTATGCAAGGCACTTGCACCAAACCATTAATGGGGTCGCAGGTCAGGCCTAAGTTATGTTCCATACCGATTTCAGCGGCATTTTCAATTTGCGCAGAGGTCGCGCCCATTGCGGCGGCCAATCCTGCAGCGGCCATGGAACACGCCACACCGATCTCTCCTTGGCAACCCACCTCAGCGGCGGATATTGACGCGTTGGTTTTGTACAGCGAACCAACTGCCGCTGCCACAGCAAGGAACGTTCGAATACCGTCCATGTTGTTTGGCGATACAAACTTGTTGTAGTAAGCCAGCACGGCGGGGATAACACCTGCCGCACCGTTTGTTGGTGCTGTCACCACGCGACCACCCGCTGCGTTTTCTTCATTCACGGCCATGGCATACATGTTTACCCAGTCATTCGAATCAACAGGTAAACCGTCCGTGTCTTTGCGCTTAATGCATTCGTGTAACTTTTTCGCGCGGCGTTTTAGCTGTAAGCCACCGGGCAGGGTACCTTCTTGTTCAATGCCGCGTTCAATACACGCAGACATGACATGCCAAATCGCATCAATGTGTTGATTGACTGTTTCCATCGTTGCTGTGCTGTCTTGATGTTTGGCTCGCGCCAGTTCATTCGCAAACATGATGTCAGCAATCGATTTGTTTTGCGTTTTACAGTGCTCGAGAAGTTCGACGGCACTGCTAAACGTATTCGGTGGCGAAAAATCCGACGCCAATGCATCGGTTTCACCTTTTTCAACCACAAAACCACCCCCTATCGAGAAATACGTTTTGCAGAGCAAGATGTCATCGTTTTCACCCAATGCCGTCAACGTCATGCCATTTGGGTGTTCAGGCAACACTTTGTCGAAATGGAAGACCAAGTCTACATCCCAATCAAACGGAATAAATCGATGTCCGTCGAGAGGCAGCTCCTTGCTTCCTTTAACCATGTTGCACATGGTTGGAATGTCGTCTGAGTTAATGCTGTCAGGCCATTCACCCATCAATCCCATGACACACGCAACGTCGGTTGCGTGTCCCTTTCCAGTCAGGGCGAGTGAACCAAACAGCTCAATCGATACCTTGTGCGTGTTGTGGAGCAATGCATCTTCGCGAAGATTGGCAGCAAATCGGGCGGCTGCGACCATCGGTCCAACTGTGTGGGAACTCGATGGGCCAACGCCAATTTTGAACAGGTCAAACATGCTATGACTCATTGCACGTCTCCTCGTTTTGTAGGGTACACACCATCCCTTTAAAGAGGGATGACAGTCCGGAGCCTATTTTTTAAGTATTGGCTTTTTATACGTTGCCGGCATCAACATTTATGTAACATACAAAACGTAATGGCACTTCGTAAAACAAAATTTCCTATAGGAAACTCGTGATGTGATCTCTTATCCAATTTCTGGAAATAGTCACCCATGCGAAGCATTCTTGTTTTTGTTTTTGCGCAAACGTTTGCTTTTTTACTCTTTGGCATCCATGATTGCAACGGTTATTTCGTTTAAAATAATTTAAAGTGATAAAAAACAATAATTTATATTTTTATTCTTTTGCTGTTTTTTTGGCAATTCCATAGACGCTGTGGGTTGACATAATTTCAATTGGTTAGGGTTCATTGCATGTCTGCACGTTTTCAGCGCAAGTTTCCAATAGGAAACTTTTTGTTGAAAGTGTTAACTTGCGCTTATCGGGTAGCACAATCTCTGTGTAAGAATGAGCCCATGCTGACGGCCCAAGAAACAATATAAAGGGGAGTCGAATGACAACAGAGACAGATACACAAGACGTGTATCCATCGGTCACCGTTGAACGCGGAAGCTTGAGTGCGACCGGTGATGCACACGTTGCGCCCCTGAAATTAGGCGAGCGCCTCAAAGAGATCCGTACCGCGGGTGGCTTGACCTTGGAAGAGGCGAGCAAACTGACGGGCTTGGCGAGATCGACATTATCAAAAATCGAAAACGAACAGATATCGCCAACCTTTCAAGCGATGCAAAAGCTGGCTGCGGGTTTGAACATTGGTATTCCCCAATTGTTCACGCCGCCAAAACAGCGAAAAGCAACAGGACGACGCGACATCACGCGCGTAGGTGAAGGTAAGGCGCGACCCACTGCGACTTATGAGCACGAATTGCTTGCCACGCAATTGACGAACAAAAAGATGTTTCCGTTCAAGTCCCGTGTGCATGCGCGCTCATTTGACGAGTACGATGAATGGATCAGACACGATGGCGAAGAGTTCCTCTTGGTGCTCGAAGGCAGCATTGTATTTTATTCAGAATTCTACGAAGCGATTACTTTAGATGAAGGTGACAGTGTGTATTACGACGCGGCGATGGGGCACATGCTGACCTCTGCCAGTGAAGAAGACGCACTCATCCTTTGGGTAACAGCTTCTTAGTCTTTTCCTCTAGAGAGAGGCTGGTCATCCTCCTAAGAGGGATGACCCAAACACCAACCCGCCAAATGGCGGACAATTTCTCAGTACGTCGGCTATTGCCATGATCATGGAGTGAAACATGTCACAGGATCTTCTCAAAACCCCGTTACATGCCCTACACATTGAAATGGGCGCTAAAATGATGCCATTCGCAGGTTATGACATGCCTGTTCAATACGAATTGGGTGTGCGTAAAGAACATATCCATTGTCGCGAACATGCGGGTCTGTTTGATGTGTCGCACATGGGTCAACTTCGTTTACATGGCGAAAATGCGGCAAAAGCGCTTGAAGCATTGGTGCCCGTCGACATCATTGATCTGCCTGCCGGTAAGCAACGCTATGCGTTGTTCACTAACGAGCAGGGCGGTTTGATGGATGATTTGATGGTGACAAATTTTGGCGCTCACTTGTTTGTTGTCGTGAATGCCGCGTGTAAAGAGCAAGATATTGCACACCTTCGCGCCAACCTGCCGAGCGACGTACAACTTGAAGAAATTGAAGACCGTGCGCTGCTCGCCTTGCAAGGTCCTGAAGCCGCAACCGTGCTAGCGACGCTCAACCCTGCGGTTGCTGACATGGTATTCATGGATGCTGCTTTAATGGATTTGGGTGGTGTTGAGTGTTTAGTGAGTCGTTCTGGTTACACCGGTGAAGATGGCTACGAAATTTCAGTTCCTGCAGACAGCGCTGATGCGTTTGCACGTGCGTTGTTAGCAAACGACGCTGTGGAATGGATTGGCTTGGGTGCGCGTGATTCACTGCGCCTTGAGTGTGGTTTATGTTTGTATGGTCATGATATTGACACGACAACCACACCTGTTGAAGCAAGCCTGCTGTGGGCGCTGAGCAAGCCTCGTCGTGCAGACGGTGAACGTGCGGGCGGATTCCCAGGTGCAGACATCATTCTTGATCAGATCGCCACCAAAGACGTGTCGCGCAAGCGTGTGGGTTTGTTGGGCGGCAGTAAAGCGCCTGTTCGTGAAGGTGCGGTGCTGTTTGACGCAGATGATAATGAAATCGGCGTGGTCACCAGCGGCACGTTTGGCCCAACGAAAGGCCAGCCTGTGGCAATGGGGTATGTTTCAACCTCGTTGGCTGTGATTGGCACAGAAGTGTTCGCAGACGTGCGCGGTAAGAAGTTGCCGATGACCATCGAAAAGATGCCATTCGTGCCACAGCGCTACTATCGCGGCTGATCACGTAACCTGACGTTGAATTGACAGAGAATGCGGCGTGATGTTTTTGGCGTCAAAAAAACGCAAACGGCAGTGAATACGCCAAATAAGTGTCACAAAATTGCCGCGTTATGCAATTCAAGCGAAGCGCCAGCATCCGCAATAGCGGGTTCGAAAAGAAAGGCCAGTGCGTATCACTGGCCTTTTTCTTTTTATACTCAATGGCCTAAATACAATCCTTTTTACGTTGTAAAATTATTTTACAACTTGTCTCGTGATTGGCATCAGCTATGCATGCATTTAATACAGAAAATGAGTGTTCTGTCAGTAGGAGTGAAAACATCCTGCCATGGAGCAAAGAGCTGTGAGTCGGCGCAGAAGAACGGAAATTCGCAGGCGATAAACAGCATAATGGATTAATGTCTTATATGTACGACATGTCGTCGATAGGAGAATATGCAGTATGCTTGCTGAACAACGGGATGACATTGATAACCCCCTAATCTGGCCGATTCTGAGTGTGCTCGAAGAATCTCACCAAAGCTGGAAGGTTCACTACCTGATGTCTGAGCTACAGAAGAAGACCATCATGGATCACTTGGATGATGACCCGCAGCTGGATCTCTTCAAGCGTAATTTTCTCATTATGAACGCCCTATACCAACTACAAGAAATGCTGCTTCCTCAGCAGTGGTTGCAAGTAGAGTCGATGGACATTCAATTAAAATGGCGCGGCGCAAGCTCAGGGTTTGTACAATATGAAATCAATCGTGATGATCCGTTGCGTGAATATTACATGGATTGGAAAAACTACGATTCGCAACTCGAAGATGTGCGTGATTTGCTCTCCTCTTTCTGGAAGCGTTATCAGCAGCACGTTGGGCATTGCAGTGAGACAACGGTTGAACGCAAGAACGCCTTGTCAGCATTGGGTCTTTCGATGGATGCTTCCGATTTAGAGATACGCCGTCAATGGCGGAAGATGGCACTGAAATGGCACCCTGACCGTCCAGAAGGCGATGCCGCTACATTCCGCACCATGTGCGAAGCCTGGCAGAGCCTTCGCTTATAGCGTTGCCGACATAAAGAATACTCACGGGTGAAAAACCAGTATCAGTCGGTACTGGTTTTTTTATTGAGCGAGCGTTTTTCGTTGGCAGCAGACACGGTGAACAGCACCAAGGTCATCAGCACAATGCACCCGCCAATCAATACGTTTTGACTCGGTACTTCCCCTAATCCCCACCACACAAACAATGGTCCCAGAATGGCTTCCAAAAGCATAAACAGGTTGGCGTGAGCAGCAGGTAAGTAACGTGGGCCAATTGAGATCAGCACGAAAGACAGTGGCACCACACCCACACAAAGGATCAAGATATATATCCATCCTTGTTGGGTGAGGGAGAAGGGTTCCGCGCCCGCGAAGAGGGCGATCACCATGGTAAAAAAACCGCCCAGTACGAGGTAAAGTGGCGCGTTTTTGCTTTGGGTTTTTCGCAAGATAACGAAGTAGGAGGCCAGCATGAAAGCCGTGATCAGCGCCATTAAATTACCTAAGGACGCGTCTGGCAATGCGGTGTCGCTAAACACAAACATGATGCCAGCGGTCGCTGCAACAATGGCTAACAAAGTGCGTCTATCAACACGCTCTTTAAGGAAAGCGTAGGCGAGCAGGGCGCTGATTAAGGGGCTGACATTAATGATGATCAATGTGCTAGCAACCTGCGTCATTTCAATGGAAAGGACAAAACAAATCGTCGACATTGAGAACGCAAAAGAGCCGAGAAAAAGAAACTTATCTGGCTTTCTGAGCGCGGCGATGGTGCTTTTACTCTGAAGAGTAAGCATGACAGACAAAATTAATACGACGGAAAACAGCCCGCGCCAAAAAAGCAGTGTCCATTCTGAAGAATGTATTAATCGAATCAATAAACTATCGACACTCAGCAAGGTAATGCCGACAAGCATCGCCCACGTCCCTTTATAAATAGGCGACACGACCACTCCTTTGTGTTTTACACGATTTGGCGAATTTGCGAATTCCCTATACGAGGTTACCGTTTTTATCCCAGCAATGGGTAAACCGACTTTAGTATAAATGTAGAAGCAATCAGGCTTTTGCTTTTTCTCACTTTATCAACCGAATGTCGCCGTCTACGCTTATATAAAACAAATGTCGCGAACATAAGATTTTCGGAGACAAAATGAGATCAATTCGGCACGTATATTTTGCCTTCATGGGATTCATTCTTTTTCTAGGCGCTTCCATCATTTTTGCAGTAATCCGCTCTGAAGCGTTGAGTGAAGACATCAATGAGATTTACGAACAACGCCATCAACAATATGCCTTAGCCATTGAACTTAAACAAAGTTCTGACTTACTAACGCAATTTGCCCGCAACTATTCCGTCACTACCAACAATCGGTGGCGCTATTTGTTTGAACAGGTCAAAGCGGTGCGAGAGGGTCAGTTACCCATGCCATCAGGGTACAACTTTGACCACTGGGCACAGCTTTCTGATCCTAGCTACGAAGTGGCTCAGGCTGAGATTCCGATTCGCCCCGATTATCCTTCCTTGCTCAGTCGATTACGCAATGTGGGTATTAGCGAAGCGAATTTGGCGTTCTTAACTCAGGCGCTTTCGCGCTCTCAAGATTTGATCGCCATTGAACAGACAGCCATGGATCTTATCCAAGGACGTAAACGCACGGCCCGTGGTATTGAACGTGTATTGCCCGATCCCGAGCTCGCTCAGCAAATGTTGTTTGGCGCCGAATATATCAATGCAAAGAACAAGATAATGGGCCCGATTGGTGCTTTCTACGACACGATTGATAAAAGCACGCGCGCAGAATTAGAAAGCCTGACGCAAAGCAAGCGAAACATGGATGGTATTGTCATTTCGATGGCATATTTGCTGATCATTTCGGTTGCAGCCACCACAATATTGCTTTGGGTGCGTTTCCTGAAACCATTGGATAACATTCGAAGCACGATCGTTAGCAAGGTGAGAGATAAAGAGTTCGAATTCAAGCTGGATGTTGAAAGCCAAGGTGAACTGAAAGATCTGGCGTCAGCGCAAAATACGGTGCTTGAGGAGATTGCAGAACGGTTTGAGTTTAGTCGCCAGATAAAAGCGTTTTCCGATTTGATCCGTGGTTGTGCTGATACACGTTCGCTTGGCATTGAGGTGCCGACCTTCTTTTCACAACGCTTTGAGATCCCTTATTCCGCTATTTATTGCATGAGAAATGAAAAGCTGCATTTAATCGGCGGCGTGGGGGTTGATGAACAAACAAAAGTGATGGAAGCAGAAAGTGTGTCTTTTCATCGCACCATCATTCGCACCAAAGAATTCCTGCGCATCCGTAACCAAGACGAAAAATTCACGCTGATGCTGCCTGCTGGGCTGTTAAAGCTAGAAGAAATGTATTTCATCCCGCTGTTTGTGAACAGTGAAATGGTGGGCGTGCTCGAGCTAGGTTCTGTGCGCGTACTTTCTGACAAAGAAATTGATTGGCTCTCAGAGGCGCAAGAAGATTTGGCGGTGGGTATTCAGCTTACGATCAATGCCGAGCTTCAACTCGAAGCCGAGCGTAGAATTTCGGAACAGCTAAAACTCAACCAACAAATCATCAACGCGATCCCTAACCCCACTTACTTCCGTGATACACAAGGGAAGTACATTGGTGTAAATGACGCGTTTACAGACTTCCTTGGTTTGTTCTTCGTCGACGTGGTCGACAAGTCGCCGGATGAGCTATTTCAAGACGATGTTGCC
>JBELME010000031.1:0-24690 GCA_042096095.1 Enterovibrio sp. | reverse complement strand
CAACAAACGCATCGGGGATGAGGTGCTTCTTTTCAATCGCCACTTTAAAAACCATATCGTCACCAAGGTCGAGCATTAGCGCGTTTGCGTCGGTATCGAAGTACCATTTCCATGCATTGTTTGGTTTCAACATCTTGTTCTCTCCTGCTTCGTGCAGAGAATCGGTCCGTGTAAAGTGCGATTTAATTTGAGCTCTCGGAGAAGTGTAATGGGGTTTAGATAAAAAAAAAGGGGAAAACTTCGTTCCCCCTTTCGTTAATTTCTTAATTTTCTAGGTTAAATATTGCGAACAATATTCTTCACAAGTTTAGGCCCGTGGTAAATGAAACCAGAGTAAACTTGAACCAGTTCAGCACCTGCCATCATTTTTTCTTTCGCAGCCATGACGGAGTCGATACCGCCTACGCCGATGATTGGCAATTTGCCATTCAGTTCTTGGTGAAGACGACGAATCACTTCAGTGCTTCGGTTTTGAACTGGGCGGCCACTTAACCCACCCGCCTCGTGTGCGTGCGGCATGCCATCCACCAACGCGCGATCAAGTGTTGTGTTCGTTGCGATAACACCATCGATGTTATGGCGAACCAATGCATCAGCAACTTGTACCAATTCATCTTCTGTCATGTCAGGCGCAATCTTCAATGCAACAGGCACATACTTACCACGAGATTCTGCCAACTCTGTTTGACGCACTTTCAGTGCCCCAAGCAGATCATCAAGTGCTTCTCCGTATTGCAGCGAACGTAGCCCAGGCGTGTTTGGTGAAGAAATGTTAACGGCGATGTACCCTGCATGGTCATACACTTTGTCCATACAAATGAGGTAATCGTCTTTACCCTTCTCTAGCGGTGTGTCTTTGTTTTTACCGATGTTAATGCCAATAATGCCGTCATATTTGGCTTTCTTAACATTCTCAACCAACGCATCAACACCCGCATTGTTGAACCCCATGCGATTGATGATCCCTTCTGCAGGAAGAACGCGGAAAAGACGTGGCTTATCATTACCCGATTGAGGACGCGGTGTTACCGTGCCCACTTCAACAAAACCGAAACCCATTGCGCCAAAGGCATCAATACATTCACCGTTTTTGTCTAAGCCTGCTGCAAGGCCAACTGGGTTTTTGAAATGCAGTCCCATGACTTGAACAGGACGAGGAGGAAGGTTTTGACGATAAAAAATATCGAGAGGAGTACCAGTAAAGCGAGATAGATTCTTGATTGTCAGATCATGAGCATGCTCTGGGTCTAGCTGAAAAATTGCCGATCTGGCGAGGCGGTACATCATGTAACCTCCGAAAAAAAGCCCCGAATAAACGGGGCTGTATTATCAACACTTTCGATGCTTAATTCAAATTTAAAAGCGTAAGTTCCCGCAATGCAACGGAGAATTTCGCAAATTCATGAGCTGAGCCCACTTTAAATTCAGCAACGATGCTTTCCCAACGGCCTAAGCTAATTGCATGATCAATCATCCAAGACTCAAGACCCAGTTCTGCAGACTCGCCTTTTTTCATGCCCGACAAGATTTGTGCTGTCAGTAAGCGCTGCTGCCAATCCAGATCTTCTCGGAATGAAGCCCGTGCCAATGCCTGCCAATGGTTCTCGACCGGTTGGTTGGTGATTTGCTTGAGGAACCAATGCAATGACAAGGTATCGCCAAGTACAAAGTACAAACGCGCAACCACATCGAATGGCATCTTCATTTGATCTGACACTTGCGCCAAATCTAACCCAGCGAACAAGCTTGTTAAACGAGCCACTTTATCTGCGATCTCTTTAGGCACACCATCTTTGATGTAACCTGCCGCTTGTTGCTCATGCTCTTTAATTTCTGCAGGCACCAAGTATTTCTCAAGGTTGTCTGACAGATTTTTAATGGCTGGTTTGTAGAACGCCAATTGCTCTTGGATACCCTGACCTCTTGTGCGATTACGCAAGATCCAGCGTGTTGCTCGGCGAAGCATTCGACGGCATCGGAACAGAATCGCATATTGTGTTTTAGCAGACACCTTGTTATCTAATACGCGAACATCTTCAAACGTGGAGCCGAAATCAAGCACATCACGCGCAACGGCATACGCTGAGGCAATCTCGCCCACACTTGCGCCCGTTTCGTCCTGCATACGCGAAACAAAGTTGAAGCCCATGCAGTTCGACATTTGGTTAGCAAGGCTGGTGGCAATAATCTCGCCACGCAGTGGGTGGTTTTCCATCGAATCACGATAGTTACGTTGTAACTCACTTGGGAAGTAAGCAGGTAATAAATCGCCGAAGTATGGATCTTTCGTGATTTCATCAATCACCAACAGCTCTTTGAGTACCATTTTCCCGTAAGCCACAAGCACAGCAATCTCAGGACGGGTCAAGCCCTTGCCGTGGAGCTGACGCTCGGCCAATGTTTCGTCATCTGGAATGTGCTCAAGGCCGCGATCCAACTTACCGTCTTTCTCGAGGTAATGAATAAAACGGATCTGTTCTTTCAGCAAAGCGACCTGTTGTTCTGCCGTTACCGAAATGGATTCACTCTGGCAATAAGCATTATCCAGAACAATTTCAGACACTTCATCTTCCATGCGCTCAAGCAATTCATTACGCTGCTTGTAGGTTAAGTCCCCTGCGGCAACGAGACCGTTCAGCAAGATCTTGATGTTAACTTCGTTATCCGAACAGTCCACACCACCTACGTTATCGATAAAGTCTGTGTTTGCACGACCACCATTCATGGCGTATTCGATACGCGCTAACTGGGTCATCCCCAAGTTACCGCCTTCGCCCACGATTTTAGCGCCGATTTCATTACCGTTTAGACGAAGCGCATCATTCGCGCGGTCACCTACATCGGTATGCGTTTCAGATTCTGATTTAACGTAAGTACCGATACCGCCGTTCCAAAGTAGATCCACATTGGTACGGAGGATCTGTTTGATCAACTCGTTGGGTGTCATCGATTGCTTACGAATGCCCAGCATTTTCTGAATTTCAGGCGACAGTTCGATCGACTTCGCTTTACGCGAGAAGATGCCACCGCCTTTCGAAATCAGTTTCTGGTTGTAGTCTTCCCAGCTAGAACGCGGCAGCTTGAAGAGGCGATCACGCTCTACCCAAGATTTCGCTGAATCTGGCGTTGGGTCGATGAAGATGTGCATGTGGTTAAAGGCAGCTTGCAGACGAATATGTTTCGACAGCAACATACCGTTACCGAACACATCCCCCGCCATGTCACCGATGGCCACACACGTAAAATCTGTTTCTTGGCAGTCGATACCGATTTCGCGGAAGTGACGCTTGACCGATTCCCACGCACCTTTCGCCGTAATACCCATCGCTTTGTGGTCATAACCGTTAGAACCACCCGATGCAAACGCATCGCCCAGCCAGAAGTTATATTCCTCAGACACAGAGTTCGCGAGATCCGAGAACGTCGCCGTTCCTTTATCTGCTGCAACAACCAAGTAAGGGTCGTCTTCATCATGACGCACCACATTTGGTGGTGGCGTTAGTGCGCCTTCAACGATGTTGTCAGAAATATCCAACAGGCCACGAATGAAGATACGGTAACAACGTTGCCCTTCAGCAAAGATTTCATCTCGACCGCTGAGTGAGTGTTGCTTCTTACAAACAAACCCACCTTTTGCGCCAACCGGCACAATCACGGTGTTCTTCACTTGTTGCGCTTTTACCAAGCCCAATACTTCGGTACGGAAATCTTCTTGGCGGTCAGACCAACGAAGACCACCACGGGCAACTTTGCCACCACGCAAGTGAACACCTTCAATGTCTGGCGAGTAAACGAAGATCTCAAACGCTGGCACAGGTTTCGGAATCTCTGGGATCTTAGAAGGTTCCATTTTGAAGGAAAAGTAGTCCTTCAGCTCACCCGTGTTTTTGTCTGTTTGGAAGTAGTTCGTACGTAACGTCGCAAGGATCATTTCCATGTAACGACGAATGATACGATCATCATCCAGGCTTTCGACTTGCTCTAGCTCGTCTTCAATTTGCTGAATGATCTTGTCTTGTTCTTTTTCGCTGTTTGCTTTCGGATCAAAACGCTTGTTGAACAAGGCGACCAACAACTGCGCCAAGTCAGCATGTGAAGACAAGGTTTCTTCGATGTATGACTGACTGAACGGGAACGCGACCTGACGCATGTAACGCGCATAACTACGAAGAATGGTCACTTCGCGGCCCGAAAGACCTGCATTCAACACCAAACGGTTGAAGCCGTCACTTTCCAAACGCCCTTCCCATATTGCAGCGAAGGCATCTTGGAATTTAAGACGCGCGTCTGATAGATCCAACTCGGTGCTTGCACTGTGAAGCATAGAGAAATCGAGGATCCAGAACACTTCACCAGACGTTGTTTCCACTTTATATGGGGCTTCACCAATCACGCGCAGACCAAGGTTTTCCAACATTGGCATGACATCAGAAAGGTGAATCGCTTCGTCTTTTTGGAACAGCTTGAGGCGCACAGCACAAGATGTTGAAGGTTCTTCTTGCGGGCGGTAGAACAGCATATCAAGTTTCTTGCTGTCGCTAAGCCCTTCAAGACGCTCAATATCCGCCACTGCTGAACCAGGAAGCATTGCCTCTTTATAAGAACGAGGGAATGCACGTGAGAAACGTTTGGCGATCGGCGTGCCGCTGTTTTCACCAAAGTTCGCAATCACCGATTCTTCTAGGCGATCATCCCATGTCGATGCTGCCTCAGTGAGGTTTTGTTCTAGCTTCTTAACGTCGATATCGAAGTTGTTGTTATCAACACGCACGATGTAATGGGTCCTTGCCAATGGGCTTTCAGAGAAGAAGGTCGTGAACTCGACTTCTTTGTCTGAACCAAAATACTGCTTCAGAATACGTTGTGTTGCGCGGCGCAACTCGGTGTTGTAGCGCTCTCTCGCCGCATAAACCATGCACGAGAAGAAACGACCAAAGGGGTCACGACGAACAAAGATACGCAGCATGTCGCGATCTTGTACTTGAACAATCCCCATGCCGATATCCAGCATTTCCGTTTCCGTTGCTTGGAAAAGCTCGTCACGTGGGAAGTTTTCAATGATGTTCGCCAACGCTTTCCATGAGTGCGATCCCGGGTAGTAACCGCTGATCTCAAGGATCCGCTGCACTTTGTTACGCAGAACGGGAATGCTGTTGGTCGCTTGGTTGTATGCAGAAGATGCATAAAGGCCGTGGAAACGGTGTTCACCCACCACATTGCCCTTCTTATCGAAACATTTGATACCGATGTAATCGACATACGCAGGGCGGTGAACACGAGATTTACTGTTACCTTTATTGATAATGAGTAATTCTTTGCGCAATGCGGTTGCACGCGCAGATTCAGGCATGTCCGAAAGTTTGATGCCAGGACGCGGCAAATCAAGTTTCTTCGCCAAACCCAAACCCACTTCATCAGCGGGTTTTAAAATGTGGTCGCCTTCAACGGCAGTCAGTTCATAGTACTGATAGCCCATAAAGGTAAAGTTGTGCTCGCTGATCCACTGAAGAAACTCGATGGCTTCTTGCTGGCGCTCTTTCTCTACTGGCGGTTTTTCTTTCTTCAACCCCGTGATGAGTGATGCCAACTTGTCACGCATTAGTTGCCAATCGTTCACAACGAGCGCGACATCAGTTAATGATTCGGTCAGTTCTTTTTCGAGCGCCGCCATTTCTTTCTTGCTGGTCAACTTATCAATTTCGATATGGAAAACCGATTGGCGCTCGCCTTTCTCGTCACCGATTTCAATAACCTTCCCTTTTGCATCTTTTACAACATGCTGAGGGCCATTGAGCATCAAGTGTGCTGCAATGTCTAAACGGTTCAGCGCCATGCGGACTGAATCGACAAGGAAAGGTGCATCGGGAGTTAAAATTTCGACAATGGTATGGGTAGATTGCCAGCCATCACCGCTAAGCGTTGGGTTGAATACTTTTACGAAGATTTTGGATTGTTCGAAGGTATTTAAATGGTGCCAAAGACTGATTACTGCACCATATAAATCGGACTCATTCCTCTCTTGCAAATCATCGTCGGAAATGGGACCCAAAATCCTTTTGGCTAACGTTTCAACAAGCGGTTGTTGTTTCTTGTCTAGTTTCTCGTCTATTAGATGGTAAACTTTTTCAAGTAACACCGGCACAATAGGGTCACGCGCGGTCATGGTTTACTCCATTTATTATTTGTGTAATCGCTATGAGTATAGAGGTTAATTAGTCTTTGCGACTTATGATGTAGTTTAAGCGCTAGGTTACGAAAGCGTTACACGAAAAAACCGTAATTGGAGCGCAGTTTTTAGATATGTGATTAACGTACGGTTTAAACAATCTGTTCTAACGATTTAAAACGATTGTTTACGTCTACAGTCAGCCGAAAACGCCCTTTTACACCCAGTTGACTCAAATATGGACGTAGGCGCGATGCAGGAAGTTGCAGTGTTAACCCATTGTCAGTTTTAACAACTACTGTCGACGCAGCACCGGAATAATGCTGTGAAAAAATTTGGTACGAGATATCAAGCGAGAATAAATATACAGTCGAATTCATACAAAAAAGCCGTCATTAGTTAGACGGCTTTTAAATTACTTATTATGACGATTTTCGCAAGTGCCAGATTAAGCTTCTAAGGCTTTATTGATCTTTTCATACAAATCTTTTGCCAGTTTATCGAGCGCTGCCAAACGTTCGAGTTGTTCACGCATCAAACGCTGTCTTTCTTCGTCAAATCGTTTCAACTTGAGCAAAGGATCAAGTAATCGAGAAGCAACCTGAGGGTTTGATTCATTCAATTGAATAAGAATGTCAGACAGGAACTTATATCCTGAACCGTCTTTCGCATGGAAATGAACCGGGTTGTTATTACAAAACGCCCCAACCAAAGAACGTGTGCGGTTTGGATTTTTCAAACTGAATGCAGCGTGTTCCATTTGCGCCTTAGCGTTTTCAAGCGCATCGGCGGCAGGATTAGTACCTTGCAGCATGAACCACTTGTCCATGACCAAACCGTCATGTGTCCATTTGTTGCTGAATTCGTTCATCAGAGGCGCTCGACAATCAAGTCCAGCATGGTTGGCAGCAGCAAGTGCAGCCGCCGTATCGGTCATGTTGTTTGATTCATTAAAGTGTGCGGACACCAACGCATCTGCATTTTCATTCAACGCAAGGTAGCTCAAACACACGTTTCTCAAACTACGTTTACCCATTGCATCATGCTCAATGGTGTAGTTTTCTTGACGAAGGGCGTGATAAATCGCACTCAGTTCATCGCTAAATGCATCGGCGAACGCCTGTTTGATCGCATCGCGAACATGATGAATCGCATCCACGTCAACCACATCAAACCAACCACCAATCTCATTTTCACTTGGCAGTGTCATCACTTCGGCAATCAAAGCAACATCAAGTTCCTTGCTCAGCAACACGCCTCGGAATGCATCAAGCACATCCTCAGATAATGAGAAGGCTTCACCTTGCTGAACACGAGCAACGTTTGCTTTGATGTGTTTTGCCAAAAGCATTTGCCCTGCATCCCAACGTGCAAATTCATTTCTCGCGTGAACCATCAGGAAAGCAAGTTCTTCATCGCTGTAATCGTAATTAAGTTTTACTGGCGCCGAAAACTCGCGAAGCATTGAAATAACGGGCTTTTCAGATACATTTTCAAAAGTAAATGTTTGTTCGTCTTGTGTAAGGTGAAGCACATTGTCTAAAGGCTTACTGTTACACTGTAATTCAATAACTGAGCCGTCTAACGCATAAAGTTCAATATCAAACGGGATTAGCAATGCTTGCTTCTCTTTTTGATCAGCCGTTGAAGGCGTGAACTGTTTCACCGTCAAAGAAAACGTCTGCTGCGTTTCATCGAAGGTGCTCGTCACCGTCAACTCAGGAGTCCCCGATTGACTGTACCAAAGGCGGAATTGCGCTAAGTCGACGCCAGATGCATCTTCCATCGCTTTGACAAAGTCTTCGCACGTTGCCGCAGTGCCATCATGACGTTGGAAGTACAACTTCATGCCTTTCTGGAAGTTGGTTTCACCCAATAAGGTATGCATCATACGGATCACCTCGCTGCCCTTTTCATACACGGTCAGTGTATAGAAGTTATTCATTTCAATAACTTTTTCAGGACGAATAGGATGCGCCATTGGACCACAATCCTCAGCAAACTGAGGGCCACGCATGATGCGAACATTTCCAATTCGGTTTACTGCACGAGAGCCGAGATCCGAAGAAAACTCCTGGTCTCGGAAAACGGTTAACCCTTCTTTCAAACTGAGTTGGAACCAGTCACGACACGTTACTCGGTTACCGGTCCAGTTGTGGAAGTATTCATGACCGATAACCGCTTCAATGCCAAGGTAATCGGTGTCTGTTGCAGTATCAGAGTTCGCCAACACATACTTGGAGTTAAAGACGTTTAAGCCTTTGTTTTCCATTGCACCCATGTTGAAAAAATCGACAGCAACGATCATGTAGATATCAAGATCATATTCAAGATCAAAACGATCCTCATCCCACTTCATTGAGTTCTTTAGCGAGGTCATGGCGTGCGTAGCACGATCTAAATTGCCTTTATCAACGAAGATTTCCAATGCCACATCTCGGCCACCTCTGGTGGTGTAGCGATCAGACAGTAAATCGAAATCCCCTGCTACAAGTGCAAACAAATAACTTGGTTTTGCATGCGGGTCTTCCCATTTCACCCAATGACGGCCGTTGTCTGCATCACCTTCTCCGACTTTGTTGCCGTTACTCAATAAAAACGGATACGCCGATTTGTCAGCAGTAATGGTCGTCGTGAACTTCGCTAATACGTCTGGACGGTCTAGGTAATAGGTAATTCGACGAAAACCTTCCGCTTCACATTGCGTACAATATGCACCGTCTGACTTATATAAGCCTTCAAGTGATGTATTTCCCGCCGGATCGATATCAGTTTCGATTAAAAGCTCAAATTCTTTCGGCAATTGCGATAAAATAAGCCCTTCTGTAGATTCGCTGTAATGCGGCCACGCTTTTCCATCAATTTCGATTTTTTTCAGCGTGAGACCGTCACCGTCTAAGATCATGGAATCTGCGCCGGCAACCATCTGTTTAACTTGGCTTTTGGCGATCACTCGCGCATGCGAGTCGAGTAAATCAAAGTCTAAGTCAATGTGGGTTATCGTGAAATCAGGAGCCGTATAATCTTTACGGTATTTAGCCTGAGGTTGTTGCGTCATGTCAGATTCCTTTTGTTGCATAACGAAAGCGTGTGAGAAGTCAATTTCACCGACGTCACACGATAATGAAGGCATAATCATCTAAGATACCCGCTAACATTCGGTTTTGCTACAGGTTGACTGTGCAACGAATGAGCAGTCGAACTTATTGATGACAAGAAGCCGACGCAGATCGAATACCACTAGGTTGACGAAATATGAAGGTTTGACGTTAAATTTGCTGCCGCAAATGACCGTAAAACCCAATAATATAAACGTTCAGCGAAAATTTGAGCCACGAGGTACTTTTTAGGGCATGCATACGCCAATCATTTCGTCATTATTAGACACGGATGCCTACAAGTTAAATATGCAGCAAGCGATCTTCCACCACTACCCGGAAGTGAACGTCGCGGCTGAATTTCACTGCCGAAGCAATGAAAGTTTGACTCAACTCAAAGCCAGATTGGACGCTGAAATCCAATCACTTGCTTGTTTGACATTCACTGAAGAAGAACTTCACTTCTTGTCAGAGCTTGGCTTGTATAAAGCAGACTATCTCGCCTACCTTCGTGAATTTTCGCTTAACGCAGAACACGTTACTGTGTCGATTGTTGATGACCAACTCGCGATTCACATCGAAGGTAAATGGATTGATGTCATCCTATGGGAAGTGCCATTACTTGCGATAATTTGTGAGTTACGTTGTCACAAAAAATACCCCAATGCAACGGTTAACCAGGCCATTGAGCTACTTACGTCCAAGCTGACGGCGCTGGATAATGCAGGCTCAGATTTTCATTTTGTCGATTTTGGTACACGCCGCCGCTTTTCGAAAAATGTGCACCATGCCATTGTTGCGCACTTAACCAACGAGTGTGCTCAGTTTGGCGGTACTTCTAACCTACTTCTGGCGAAAAAACACAATATTCCAGCCGTCGGCACCCAAGCACATGAATGGTTCCAAGCCCATCAACAATTGGCAGGTGATCTAGCTGATTCACAGCTGTTGGCCCTAAATCGCTGGTTACAAGAGTACCCAGACAAGTTGGGGATCGCCCTCACCGACTGCATCAACATGGATGCCTTTTTGAATGACTTTACATTGCACCTCAGTGAGCAATTTAATGGTCTTCGTCACGACAGTGGTGATCCTATTGCGTGGGGAGAAAAAGCCATCGCGCACTACGAAAGTCTTGGCATTTCACCGCAGGAGAAAACGTTGATTTTCTCTGACGGACTCACGTTAGATAAAACGCTGAACATCCATCAACATTTTACTGGCCGTATAAACACATCATTTGGAATCGGTACCCAGTTAACCTGTCACCTCCCCAATGTTGAAACGCTGAATATCGTCATTAAGTTGGTGACGTGCAACGGAAAACCCGTTGCGAAAATATCTGATGAACCAGGAAAATCTATCTGTAGAGATACGGAATATCTCAGTGAATTGAAAAAAGCATTCAACATCTGAAAACGGGTTTATCTGACTCACAAAAAAGGGACACGCTTCAGTGTCCCTTATTTTAACTTTCAAATTCGCCGTGATTAGCTTTCGCTTCTCGCTTCTCGCTTCTCGCTTCTCAAAAAGTTTAAGGCGACTGGCGTTGAAGCACGGCTTCCATTCCGAATTGCTTGTCGACCAACTTAAGTGTGTTCGATGACAATTCAAATTGAGAATCTTGTTGGCCACCACGATAGATAAGCACAAGATGATCATCTTCTAAAAAGTAAACGCCTCTATGGGTAATGGACTTCCCTTCTTTACCAGAGATTCTTGCAGAGAAAAGAAAATCAGGACGAAGCATCAACGCAAGTTGTTCAACTTCTTCACCAACGTCTTTTCCTCGAATGATGTCGCTGTACCACGCACCTGATAAATTGTTCGGCAAGATCTTCGTAAACTGCGCACCTTTCAACATCAGTTGGTTATGATTCAATTTGTACTCGTGATGCTGAGAATCGCCAAAGTCATCGTTGAGCACGATGGTCGTTTCATCAAGATCGTACTCACCGGACGCCTCTTCCACCGAACCATCTCGATTCAACAATTTCACGTTGAAGCGGTAATCAGATTTAAAAGAAACATTGATGGCCTTGTAAGCACCCTTTTCACCAGCAGGTTCGGATTGTTGATCCGGACTAAACCAATACCAATCGCCAAGCAATAAAGGAAAATCAAACTGGGTTAAATCTTCTGCTTTTACGGTACTCGATAAGGAGAACAGTAGGCACATTAAGCTTATCCATTTCGTCATAGGTATCCCCTTACTCGTTTTGGTCTTAATTTAATCTTAGATACAAATCACACTATTGCTCACCATAAACCTCGCTGATATCACATTAACTTTTTTTGAACGCATAAAAAAAGCAGGCTTAAAGCCTGCTTTTTCGTTTTCGTTAACTATTGATAAATCAATAGTTAATTCATTATTGATTGATTTATCAACTCTTCTTAGACCTTGCCATGTCTAGCGTGATGAGCGCCGCTTCATTCAAATAAGCATCTGGCTCTTGGTAATCGCTTGGCACATCATCCAGTGTCTTGAAGGCTTTTTCACCCAACATTTTTTGACGGTCATTTAAACGTGCAAGTCGCTTGTTGTCTGCTTCTTCACGTTCTGCGATACGTGATTTCTCATTCAAAGAAATCACATTATCGTCTTTGATCGCTTTGTATTCGGCAATGTCTTCAACAATAAAACCAAACTCTTCATCATTTTTGATGCGAGACTGGTGCTTTTTATCAAGTTCAACCACCAAGTTGTTGGTATTTCCTACCGTGCTATACACCGCTGGGTTAATGCTATCCCACGGCAACGCATTTTCTTCAACACTCTCACCTGTTTCTTCAGGGTCAACCGCTGTTGGGAACGCTATGTCAGGAACAACACCTAAGTTCTGCGTACTGCCGCCATTAATTCGATAGAATTTTTGGATGGTGTACTGAACGTGGCCAAGTGGTTTGTCGAACAAATCATAGATATGGTTAAGCGAACGGTGTTGTTGCACTGTCCCCTTACCGAAAGATTGCTCGCCCAAAATCACTGCGCGACCGTAATCTTGCAATGCCGCTGCAAAAATTTCAGAAGCAGATGCCGAGTAACGGTTGATCAAAACAGTGACTGGACCGTCGTAGTAAATGGCATTATCACTGTCGCTGTTCACTTTCACGCGACCATAACTGTCACGCACTTGAACAACGGGGCCACCTTCAATAAACAAACCGGTCAGCGCAGACGCTTCACTTAGCGCACCACCACCGTTGTTACGAAGGTCGATAACAATACCGCTTACCTTATCTTTTTTGAGTTTGGCAATTTCTTTCTTAGTGTCTTCCGCCAAGCCTACATAGAAGCTAGGAACTGAAATAACACCCACTTTTGCCGAACCTTCTTCGATAAGCTCAGATTTTACTGCGCGATCTTCGAGTCGGATTTTGTCACGAACAATTGTTACCTTGTAACTTTTAGAGTTCGCGCCTTCAGGCAATATCTCAAGTTTTACCTTGCTACCCTTAGGTCCTTTGATTAATTGAACAACGTCATCAAGACGCCAACCAATCACATCAACCACTTTGTTGTCATCCTCCGCTACACCGATGATGCGGTCACCTGGAGACAATTTTTTCGAGTTAGATGCCGGGCCACCTGCAACCAAAGATCGAATGACCGTGAAATCATCTTCAACCTGCAGCACTGCACCAATACCTTCCAAAGACAAATTCATCTCGGATTGGAATTGTTCGGCATTTCTTGGTGACAAATAACTGGTGTGAGGATCAACTTCGCGAGAGAAAGCATTCAGATAAATCTGAAAAACATCTTCGCTTTTTGTTTGCGTAAGGCGTTTGAGCGCATTGTTATAACGCTTTTTCAACGTGTCCTGAATATCAGGCCATTCTTTACCGGCTAGCTTCAAGTTCAACGCATCGTTCTTAACACGAAGACGCCACAGCTCATTAAGCTCTGCGTCGTTTTTCGCCCAAGGTTCTTTACTACGATCAACCAACATCTCATCGTTTGCTTCAAACGTGATTTCGTTGTCTAACAAAGACAACGCATATTGGTAGCGTTCAAAACGATTTTGCAGAGACACATTAAAAATGTCATATGCCGCCGTTGTTTCACCTGAGCTAAGTTGATCATCAAATTCAACACGCCACTTGGATAGTGCCTCGACTTCTTCTTGTGTCAAGAACAAGCGATTGAAATCAAGCGTTTCTAAATAACGATCAAAGACTTCCGCGGAGAATGCATCATTAAGCTCAAACTGCTTGTAGTGAGATTTTTCAAAACGGCTGGTAATACGTTTGCTGGCAGTCTTGTGTTGAGGTTCAGACACCAGTGTAGGTAAGTCAGATGATTCGTACTTAGCCTCAATGGCATGAGCGGATGCTGCCAGCATTATACTGGCAGCGATCACAGAAAAGCGGATTCGACATGTCATGCGTCGAGGGTTCTCCCTTTATGAACTGAGGTGCTCCGCTTTAACGAGCATGGTTAAACCATTGCTTAAACGTACGCGAACCTCGTCCTTATTAAGTTCTACAATCGTAGCGGGCATGTTGCCATTACCCATATTAACGTTAACGTCCTTACCTACGACAATATCTTCGGCGTTGAGTTCACGACGTGGCTCAACTGGCTTCTTAGTAAGCTTAGTATTTTTTGCCTTGGCTGGTCGAGATTTTGCTTGGTTAGCCGTTGATTTATTTGCTTTTGGTGCTTTTCTGTCTTTCGCGTTAGACTTTTTGTCACCTTGTTTCGCCGCTTGCTCTTTACGACGTTCAGCAGCTCTCGCTTTGCTTTCAGCCAACGCAGTTTGAGCATGCTCGATGTGCTCTTGATCAAGTGCGCCACAATCACCACCGTCTAGGTCAACGCGAACAGCGCCTTCTTTAGCGCCATATAGGTAACGCCAGGAAGACGTATATTGACGCAGCGCGGCACGAAGTTGGGTTTTACTGACCTTTGGATCATCAGCAAGACGTTCAGACAAGTCTTGGAAAATGCCGATTTTCAGAGGACGCGCTTCACCTTCAAGAGTGAAACAGTTCGGGAAACGCTCAGCGATATATGCAATAACTTGTTTGCTGTTGGCCAGTTTTTCAGTGTTTTCCATTTTTCTTCCTGTCTCTTTGCGCGATGGCGACAATAGAGATTGTGTACGAGTTAACAAAATAAGTGCTGCGTATTATAGATACCTGAGTGCGAAAAACCACAGAGAACCTTAAATTTAGAGGTGTTTTTGCAATTCATTGACCAATAAAGTGAGTCCGGTTTCATCATGCACATCAAATCTTGCTTTTTCTGGACTATCTATATCCAAAACACCAACAAGTTTACCCTTCACATATAACGGTAAAACAACTTCTGAATCACTAGCTGCATCACATGCGATATGCCCTTCAAATAAGTGCACATCATCTATACGTAGGACAGAGTCCTGACTGAATGCAGTACCGCAAACGCCTTTTCCATAAGGAATGCGTACACAAGCCGGCTTACCTTGAAACGGACCCAACACCAATTCGTTGCCATCATCGAGGTAAAAACCCGCCCAGTTTATGCATTCGAGCTCTTGATAAAGCAGCGCACTGACATTGGCAAGGTTTGCAATCAGATTGGATTCCCTTTCGATCAACGCGACAGCTTGACGAGTAAGAAGGTTGTAGAACGCGGTTTTGTTTTTCATTGATTTACAGCATCCGTATGAAGGAGGCGGTAACCGTATAATGTATTTATCTGAGGTTCAATAGTGACATTGCCCAAAAATTCCAGACCGATTCAAGATGATTACGAATTTATCTTGATGAAATCATGAAAGTTATGTGGCTAAACGCCGGACGTTTGTATCTTTAGTAAAAATAATGAATTCAGCGTCGTGCATTAACACTGAAAATGATCGCCCAAGAATTGAACAAATTCATTGAGATATCTGAGTTTTATGCATAATTTCATGTCCTGAGAGGACGAGAAAGTTTATGATGCTTTCGCTTTTGAGATGATGCTGTCTTGAATATGAACACGCATCGGCGTCTGTCAGACTCAACACTTAGTATACTAAGCTGTACAGCTTGAATTCCCTATCAGGAAAATTCGCAACCTTATGAGGTGGAATCAGCCATGCGCGTGCTCCGATGCACATCTTGTGACTTGATATTGCATAACGTGTCTGTAGCCCGAGGCTACAGCGCTTGCTGCCCTGGGTGTGGCTCACGGTTGGCTAAAAACACGTCACTTAGCTTTTCAGGTGAAATCGCGCTAGCGCTTGCCGCACTTGCGTTGTTCTTTCCCGCGCAATTATTTCCTTTAATCAGCATTGAACTGATTGGTGTTAACTTATCGACCACGGTTGGAAGTGGCGCTGTTATCCTGCTTTCCACCTTTCCATTCGTTGGTCTACTGGTGTTGTTTTGCACCGTGTTTTCGCCGTTCGTCTTTCTTTTGTCGATTTTGCTGTCAAATTTGGCTCTTCATTATCAGCACGCGAAAAGCCTTTATTACACCACGTATGTGTTAAAGCTCATTAGACACTGGGTTATGGTTGATGTGTTTTTAGTCAGCCTTGGCATTGCAGGCTTCAAAGTCGCCGACATCGCCGAAATTTCGGTCGGCAGCGGCCTCTTTAGCTTTGTGCTACTTCAGATCCTAATGGCGGCTTTGCTTTCTCGCGTGTCCCCCAAGCGTTACTGGGACGCTTACTCCGCCAAAGCCGAGCTGACAAATAATGCAAAAAGCCAAGCCCAAACTGCACTCACGCTCGATGATGAACACATAATTGGGTGTAAGCACTGCGGTCTCGCGCAAGAAGCAGCGCACACGCATTGCGCTCGCTGTGGTGCAAAGCTTGAAAGGCGGATTTTCCAAAGTATTCAGAAAACGTGGGCATGTTTAATCGCCGCCACGATTTTCATCTTCCCCGCGAACTTTTTCGCTATTTCGATTTTGCTCACGAACGGCAAACGATTAGAAGACACCATTTTTTCCGGCGTTGCCCACCTAATTAAAACAGGCATGTATGGCATCGCCATTATCATTTTTACCGCCAGCATCATTGTGCCGGTTGCGAAAATTGTTAGTCTTGCTTACATCCTTATTTGTATCCACCTCAAAGTGGAATCAGGCCGTAAGCAAAGGATGAAAATGTACCGCTTCGTCAAATGGATTGGTAAATGGTCCGTCATGGATTTGTGCGTTATCGCCATCATGATGTCCCTTATCGACCGTGGACGCCTTCTAGATTTCACACCCGGCCCCGGTGCTATTGCCTTTGGCTTGGTTGTGGTCCTTACCATGATCGCAGCTGAAAGCCTCGATTCTCGTCTTATTTGGGATAAATATGAGCAACGTTGAACAACCTCAAATCAAAGAGCCGACGATTAAAAAAGACAGAGGGATTTCCCCTTTGTGGATTTTTACCGCCCTTGCTTTCTTGTTAGCGGGTTGGCTTCTCTATCGTTCCGTCAGTGAAGCTGGTGAACGCATTGAAATTCAATTTACCGATGCACAAGGGATTGAGGCGGGAAGAACCACCATCCGTTATCAAGGCTTGGAAGTGGGTATGATCCGCAAAATCAATCTGGCAGATGACCTGCAAAGCATCACTGCAGAAGCTGATATTTACCCTGAAGCCACCAAGATCCTTAAAGAGGACACGGTGTTTTGGGTGGTTAAACCCAAAGCTTCGATCACAGGTATTAGCGGACTCGATGCGCTGGTTTCAGGTAATTATATTGCTGTATTTCCAGGCGCTGGCGATCCGCAAACACGATTTGTTGCAGCGGAAGAAGCACCACCTGTTGCCTTTGATGACGACAGCATGCACGTTGTGCTTGAAGCATCCGATTTAGGGTCATTGAGCATAGGTTCTGGTGTGTATTACAAGAAAATACGCGTTGGCGAAGTCTATGACTACCGTTTAACCAAAGACAAAACCCGCGTGAAAGTGTCGCTAAAAGTAAAGAAAGAGCACGCAAGTCTGGTTACAGAAAAATCGCGCTTCTGGAATGTGAGTGGCGTGAGTGCCGATGTGTCGTTATCGGGTGTCGATGTCAAAGTTGAAAACCTCGCCTCTGTTCTCGCGGGGGGTGTTGCGTTTGACTCGCCGATGGGAGCAACACAAGCACCTGACATGACAACATTTCAACTTTACGGATCAATTAACGATACAGACCGCGGCATCCCTATCACTATCAACTTGCCTAAGAACCACAACATCAAAAACCATGAGGCCCCTATCGTCTATCAAGGGCTAGAAGTCGGTCGCTTGAACGATATCTCATTCAATAAAGACTTCACGGGCACCATCGCGAAAGCCAACATTGATCCTGCGATGGCATGGCTATTAAAGAGTAATACTGAGTTCATCATTGAAGCCCCACAACTCAATTTCGATGGTTTCAAAAATCTACCGAATTTGTTTACAGGGAACACCCTCTCTATCACCCCTGGCGATGGTGATGAAGCGTATGAATTCACTGCGAAAAGTACAGATTCCATCATGGCCTCAGACCCTCGTGCACTGACGGTGTCATTAAGTGCCGAAAACGCGTGGGGACTAGGGCGAAATACAAAGATCCTTTACCGCGGCATGCAAGTGGGCTTCGTTAACAAAACAGGGTTAAATGACGGTTCAGTCAGCCTCGATGTCATTATCGACCCGCAATACAAACATCTAGTGAAGAGTCAGACACGCTTCTTCATCGTTGGTGGTGTCACTGGCCAAATCACCTCAGAAGGTGTTGAGTTTGTTGTGCCCGCTGTCGCTCAAATGGCTGAGCCAGCGATTAGCTTTACCAGCGAAGGTGAAGCGAAAGTACGCGATGACTACACCCTGTTTAAATCTGAAATCCAAGCGCGAAACGCGAAAGACAGCTTAAAGGGCTATCGAACGCTCACCCTTATCGCTGCAAAACTGCCATCAGTGTCCGAAGGCAGCCCTTTGATGTATAAGAACTTCACGGTCGGCAAAGTTGAGGGTTTTCAATTAGCGAAAAACAGCGTTGAAGTTCAGGTGAAAATCGAAAATCGATACCACCACCTGATCTCTGATAAAACCGTGTTTTGGAACCAATCTGGTGTCGACATTAAAGCAAGCTTGTCTGGCGTTCATATCGATACGGGTTCGTTGAAATCTATCGTTTCCGGCGGTATTTCGTTTGGCGACATTCAAGGTATCGACAACAAAAACGGCCGGCATTGGAAGCTATATGACAGTTTGACTGATGCACAAAACTACGGGCTAAAAATCGCCTTTACAGCAGATGAAGCCAATGGCCTTTCAGCAGGCAGCAAGATACGCTATCAAGGCGTTGATGTCGGTGAAGTGACAGCTCTCTCTCCTGCCTTCCAATATGAAGGCGTGATCGTGAATGCCATTTTGTACCCTGAGTATTCAAGCAAACTGGCTAAAGCGACGAGCTATTTTTGGGTAGCGCAGCCTACATTAAGCCTAACCAAAACCGAAAACTTGGATTCTCTGTTTGGCGCGTATATTTCCGTCGTACCGGGCAATGGCAAGTTGCGTGAGGAATTCCAACTTCACAACGCTGCGGAATACAAAGGCGGCCTTACACTGATTCTAGAGAGCGAAAATCGTGGTTCTGTGAACGTGGGAACACCGATTTTATTCCGCGACTTTGAGGTAGGTACTGTCACCGATGTGCGTCTTGGCCGTTTTGCTGACCGCGTCTTGATTGAAGTAAAAATCAGTGATGATTACAAACACTTGGTTCGCAACAACACGGTATTCTGGAACCGTTCTGGCGTGGATGTTTCAATCGGGTTAACGGGCGCGACCGTTCGCAGTGGCACCATTGAGAGCATCCTCAAAGGTGGCATCGCGTTCGCAACACCTGAAGGCGAAGCCTTAGCCGCACCTGCGCGTTCTGATCAGCATTATTTGCTACACCGTGAAGCAAAGTCAGAATGGGAATCATGGCGCACAGCCATTCCAGAGTTCTAACACGGCAGAGCCAAGTTCAAACCGAACACAAGCCTCCCGAAAAGCGCGATTCTTTATAAAAGATCGCGCTTTTTCTTTGCCTAGCGTTGAGAGAATCTGGCGTCTTCAGCGCTTTCCTTTTACACTTCGCCATCAAGAAATTTCAGTAAGAGACACGTTCAAGTGCATCCAAACATCGAATTGCCAGAGTTATTCCTAAAACAAGTTGAGCAAATCCTTCCATCTCACCTTTCTATGGACGATTTTATCGACGCGTGTAAGCGCCCGTTACGCCGAAGCATTCGCGTAAACACGCTCAAGAACTCTGTCGAAGACTTTACGATCCGCGCGCAAGAGAAAGGTTGGGCATTATCACCTGTGCCTTGGTGCGACACTGGATTTTGGATTGAACGTGAAGAAAATGCCAATACCGTGCCACTTGGTAACACTGCAGAGCACATGGCGGGGCTTTTCTATATTCAAGAAGCAAGCTCCATGCTGCCTGTCACCGCCCTACTTGAGAACAATACCGACCTAGAACGTGTGTTGGACATGGCAGCAGCTCCAGGGTCAAAAACAACCCAAATTGCTGCGGCATTAAATAACCAAGGCGTGCTCGTTGCTAACGAGTATTCAGCAAGCCGTGTGAAGGTGCTTCACGCGAACCTGCTTCGTTGTGGCGTCCACAATACAGCGCTAACAAACTTTGATGGTCGCGTGTTTGGTGGTTGGCTGCCAGAAAGCTTTGATGCCATCTTGTTGGATGCGCCTTGCTCTGGCGAAGGCACGATTCGAAAAGATGCCGATGCCATGAGCAACTGGAGTCCTGAGTCAGTGACTGAGATTGCCAACACACAACGTGACTTGATTGTGAGTGCCTTCCATGCGCTAAAAGCCGGCGGTTCGCTTGTGTATTCAACCTGCACATTGAACCACGAAGAAAACCAGCACATTTGTCATTTCCTAAAAGACACTTTTGGCGATGCGGTTGAGTTTGAGCCCTTGAACCATTTGTTCGAGGGTGCGGAGAAAGCCTGCACGGAAGAAGGATTCCTGCATGTATTTCCGCAGATCTTCGATAGCGAAGGTTTCTTTGTTGCTCGCGTTCGAAAAATTGAAAATGTGAACAGCGAAATGGTGAAAAAGCGTCCGCGCAACTTCCCATTCAAACCAGCGACACGCAAAGATTCTGCCGACGTGATTGCGGCTGTCGAGTCTTCATTGGGTATCCTCGTGCCGCGCAGCTCAACCGTGTGGCTGCGTGACAAAGAAGTATGGCTGTTCCCGAAAGCCGTAGAACTGTTGCTACCAGAAATTAAGTTCGACCGCATTGGATTGAAGTTGGCAGAGTCGCACAAGAACGGTTACCGCTGGCAACACGAGACGGTCATGGCATTGGCGACGGGCAAAGAAGCCATCTGCCTCGACCTATCGGCAGAAAACGCTAAAGAATGGTACATGGGTCGAGATATTAGACCACAAAATCTCACAGGAAAAGGTGAAGTGATTGTGTGTTACCGAGGCCAACCGATCGGAATTGGCAAATGGGTAGGCAATAGAATTAAAAATGGTCTTCCAAGAGAACTAGTTAGAGATGTGAACTTATTTATTGATTGATTAGTTTTCATTTTCTCAATGATGAAACGCCGTAAGAACCTAGCACAAGCTAAATTTTTAAGAGTTACAAATTTCCATTTAAACCAGTTAGCGCAAGGCTCTTACGAGCCATTCCCCTAAGCCCGGAACAGGAATCGTTCCGGGCTCTTTTTATTCGGCGAACCCTCGCCTGATCATGCATTGCTTTATAGGTTTTATACCTAGCCAAACTCGCGTGGTTTGTATGCCTTACAATCTGCATAGTAAGAAGCGAATTCACACGACCCAGTTTGCAAGGTCAAAGATAAGACTTCGTTGCCTGAAAAAGAGACACAAAAAAGGAACCTCTCGGTTCCTTTTTTATGGGTGTAGCTTGAATCAGTCTTTGCAGATGTTACTTGATCAAGTAAATACCGTCAGACTCAATGCGAATTCGGCGCTCTTTGTACAAACCACCAATGGTTTTCTTGAACGTCGCCTTGCTCGTACGGAAGATCTCGAAAATTTCCGCAGGGCTGCTCTTGTCGGTGACTGGCAGGAAACCACCTTTCATTTCGAGAGTACGAATGACTTTATCTGACAAGTCATCCACTTTGCCCTTACCCAATTTCTGCAAAGACAGGTCAATCTTACCGTCTTCACGAATTTGCTTGATGAAGGCTTTCAGTGATTTACCAACAAACAGCTTACCAAACGCTTCCGTTTTGAAGATCAAACCCCAGTGGCTATCGTTAATAGCGCACTTGTAGCCCAGATCCGTTTGCTCAACAACAGTGATATGTACCTGCTCGCCCACTTTGTAACGCGCTGGTGTTTTATCAAGGAACTTGTTGAACTTGGTTGAGCCAACAATGCGGCCTGATGCATTATCCAAGTACAGATAAACAAGGTACGAATGGTTTTCTTGCATTCGCATGCGCTGCTCACTGAACGGCACCAATAAGTCTTTCGGCAAACCCCAGTTTAAAAACGCACCGACGGGCGTTGTATTAATGCAGTTCAGTTTTGCGAACTGACCTACGTGCGCCAAAGGTGTTTCTGTCGTCGCGATAATGTCGTCTTCAGAGTCAAAATAAATGAATACTTCGATTTCATCACCGAGTTGAGTGTCTTTTGGTACATAGCGTTTCGGCAACAAAATGTTCCCGTATTCACTGCCGCCATCGACGAAAATACCAAAATCGACTTCTTTCACCACGGTTAGTGTATTCAACTGACCAATTTTAATCATTGATGCTCTGCTCTTTCGTTTTTCAATTAGGCGCAGTATACGGGATTTGCTACGGATACGTTGTAGTTATTTGAATACAACGAAGTGATTGCTTTTTCTTCATCCAATTTGCATCTCACTCGAACGCTAACCCGCGTCGCATTGGGCGTTGGCATTAGATGCTTTCAGGATCAAAAACGCCGCGAATTACCGCGGCGTTTTCACTGGCATAAGAGGCATCTTACTGGAAAAGGATTTCCACGTTGGCACCTTCTGCAAGTTGAATAATGTGCGTATCACTTTGCTGCGTTAGCACGGCAACCGGTTTCTCCGCCAACTGTGCTTTACGAATGGTATCAAGGATCAAACCACGCACCGCTTCATTGTGCTTATTGAAACCGTAAGGCAACGCATCGTTTTCAAAATCGACGCCCAAGGTAAACGCGGCCAAATGATCAACGTCCACAATGATGCCATCAAAATACGCCAACAAGGGTTCGGCAAGTAATGCGTTTGCAGGAAGTTGGCACGCGAGGTGCACCTTTAAGCCATTAGCGCCACGACATAAACCGCGTTCTGCCAATCGATCAATCATGGTTGCAGCTTCACTCGATGTGCGAACAAACGGTACCACAATTTCAACGGGAAGCTTCTTGTCAACGATGGCGGATTTGAGCACTTCACATTCCAACACAAAGCCTGGGCGACCAACATCACTCACATAACGCGACACGCCACGTAACCCCATATTCGGGTTTGGCTCGTCCATTTCTGCATCGCTGTTTGCTAACTCACTAAGTTGCAGTGAACTGTTGTGGTTCAGCATAATACGAAGCGGTTGATCAGCATTTTTCTTGTATGCCGTTTCAATCAAATCAACCAGCTTAGCAACGGCCACTGTAATGTCGTCTAACGACACAGGATGGGCATTGATGGCCGAAGCATAAAGATCACCGAGTGCAATCAAGCCCAAGGCGTTGTCGTTGTCTTCTAGCTGAGTGGGAGTTTTAAAAACGTGAGAGTAAGTCAATTCCATTTGAGACATAGCGCACCAATACTGCCTTGTGATGATTGAGCTGCCAAAGAGGCAATTTTTCTTGAAACAAATCGTAGGTTTACCCAAACCAACGATTTATCTCTATCTGCCACAAAACATACCCAGAGACTCTCGGGGATACAAGCGAAAATATCAATTTCTAGCGTGAACGTTTAAACCTTGAAATCCACAGCGCAAAATACCAGCAATGGCAACCAGAACAGACGAAATGTAAAGCAATAAACACATTTAATTGCGCAAAGATCGCTTCCCCACTTTTATGTCTCAGGATTTTTGTTATCTTACTGGCTTTGCACCAAAACTGAAGTAAGGAAGGCAGTGTCCATGCCAATCAAAACAGACGAACTCAGAACGCAACCTGTTGACACTTTGCCAACACCTTCAGAAGTGGAAAATGAACATCCGCTTACTGATAGCATTCCCCAACAAATCGCCGAATCACGTAAACAAGCAGAAGACATTCTTGCCGGCAGAGACAGCCGCCTTCTCGTGGTTGTTGGCCCGTGTTCGATTCACGATCCAGAAGCTGGACTTGATTACGCCCGCCGTTTAAAAGAAAAAGCAGACCAGCACAAAGACAACCTGCATATAGTCATGCGTACCTATTTCGAAAAGCCACGCACCGTTGTTGGCTGGAAAGGCATGATTAACGATCCACATTTGGATGGCAGTTGTCATTTACGCGAAGGCTTGTTCAAGGCGCGTAAGTTCCTTCTTGATGTCAACGCACTCGGCATGCCAACCGCCACAGAATTCCTCGATATGATCACGGGCCAGTATATTGCTGACTTAGTGACGTGGGGCGCCATTGGTGCGCGTACGACCGAATCTCAAATTCACCGTGAAATGGCGTCAGCCCTTTCTTGCCCTGTTGGCTTCAAGAACGGTACTGATGGCAACATCAAAATCGCGATTGATGCGATTCGTTCGAGCCAAACGTCACACCTATTCTGTTCACCCAACAAAGAAGGCGTCATGACCATTTACCGCACCAGCGGCAACCCTTATGGTCATGTTATTTTGCGTGGTGGCCACCAGCCTAACTACAAGCGCGAAGACATCGCTAACGCGGCTGAAAACCTTACGGGCTTCAACCTAGTGCCAAAATTGGTTGTTGATTTCAGCCATGCGAACTGTGAAAAACAACACAGACGCCAGCTTGATGTTGCGAAAAACATTTGTGAACAAATCACCGATGGTGACACCTTCATTGCGGGCATCATGGCAGAAAGCTTTATCGAGGAAGGCAATCAAGCGGTTGAGAAAGACAACATTAGCGGTTTGACCTATGGTAAATCCATCACTGACCCATGCTTGGGTTGGAATGATACCTGCGACATGCTGGATATGTTGGCGAGCGCCATTGAAAAACGTAATACCGTCAACTAAGCAATTTGTTGTAGAATTTGTCTAATTTTCTCAAGTAAACATCAGGATAATACTATGCCTTCTTTTGACATCGTCTCTGAAATTGATAACGTCGAACTAAGAAATGCCGTAGATAACTCAACGCGAGAACTCGCGACTCGTTTCGATTTTCGTGGTGTTGACGCCAGCTTCGAGCTAAACAAAGAAGTCGTCAAAGTGTCTGCTGATTCAGATTTCCAAGTCACCCAGATGATCGACATTCTTCGTGGTAACTTGGCAAAGCGTGGCGTAGATGCAAGAGCGAT
>JBELME010000030.1:0-24837 GCA_042096095.1 Enterovibrio sp. | reverse complement strand
TGGCACCGATGATGCTGCTCAAATTTCGGGCACAACGACAGGCACTGTTGCTGAAGGTGATATCGGAGATGTTTCAACCGCCACGGGCGAACTAAACATTGTCGATCCTGATGGCGACCCGGTTAACTTCCCTGATGCGAATGTCAGCGGTGAATACGGCAGCTTAACCCTCTTAGATGGTGCTTGGACGTACAGACTCGATCAAGACGCCACCCAATCGCTCAATCAAGATCAAGAAGTGACAGATATCATCACCGTCACAGCGTCTGATGGGACAACACAAGACATCACGATAACCGTGACAGGCACAGATGATGGCGCCGAGGTTTCTGGTCAAGTCACAGGGAGTGTTGATGCTGAAGTATCAAGAGAAATCGGAGACAACTTGCTTGTTAATGGCGATTTTGAATCATACGGCGACAATCAGAACAAAACTTGGAACATAGTCGCTGACGACGATGTGCCTGGGTGGTATACGCCAGGTGCAGAAAATATGGAGCTGCAACAAGGGTTTTTCGGAGGCGGGGACAACACAAACTCATCAGTAGAGTTAGACGCAGATAATAACATTACGATTCAGCAAGATGTTAGCGTTGGTCAGTTAACCAATGAAGGTGATATCACCCTAAATCTGAGTTTAGATTACGGTCATCGCGACAGTAGCATAGCCGAAAACTCAAGCGATTTTGAAGTACAGGTGCGCGATCAAGATGGAAACGTGCTGTTCACACATTATGTGGAAAACAACCTGCATGCTTCTGAAATTAGCAACCTCGATTTTGACATTACCGTACCTGAAGGTACACAAGGACTGACTTTAGCGATTTCAGGTGAGGGTGAATCAAACGGTTACGGGGGACTCATCGATAATGTTAGTCTGGGTCTCGTCACTGAAACAATAGATTCGGCGATAGGCACAATAAATATTACTGATGTCGACAGCGGTGATACACCAACATTTGAAAACACGACGATTGACGGTGAATACGGTTCGCTGACCTTGGTTGACGGTGAATGGACGTATACCGTTGATACAGAAAAAGTGCAGTCTTTAGGCGAAGATCAAACCGCCACAGATACCATCACACTGACGGCAACAGACGGCACCACACAGAACATTGATATCACCGTGTCAGGTGTCGATGAAGTCGCGGTGGTCAGCGGTGACACAACAGGCAACATTTCTACCGTTGATCAAACAACTGTCGAAACATCTGTCAGTCGTGGAAGCGAGGGCATGTGGGATACAAACGGCGGAGACTCGATGACGTTGGACTTTAGTCATGTGACAACCAGCGCAGCCTATGACAACTCCGTCGGATACTACGTGCTTGATGCCGAAGGCAATGTACTTCGAGCGGAAATCATATTTGACGACGCACACAGTGTGACAAGTGCAACGGCGGATATTAACACCGAAGGCGGCGAAAAAGTCGGCCTGTTTATTATCCCTGACGGCGACAGTAAAGGCTTTAATGCAGGCGAAGTCACACTTAGCTTTGGCAGTAACGGGGTCACGGCATATCAAGGCTACGCATCTGGCACAACGCTCGTGTCAGAGTCGTCGAAAAATGGCAACGGCTTCGACTACGAGTCTAACTCTGGCAGTAATTCGTCATGGGAAGATATCGTTGGTGGCGGCGATCGTGATTTCAATGACGTCACCTTTACGGTTAACGCCAGCCAGGAGGTATCACAAAACATCACCACCAGCGGAACGATTTCCATCTCAGATGTCGATGAAGGTCAAACGCCAACCTTGCCAAATACAACCGTTGAAGGTGAGTACGGCTCACTGACCTTGGTCGATGGCGAGTGGACATACACCTTGGATCCTGAGCTTGCCGTTGCAGCAGGTGAAGAATCCATTGATACCATTGTCATCACGGCATCTGACGGTAGCCAGCATGAGATCGTGATTGCAATTGCAGGTACCGATGATGCACCAGAAGTCAGTGGCGTATTCACAGGCACTGTAAACGAAGGAGACCTCGGTGACACAGTGTCTATCAGCGGTTCCATATCCATCACTGATGTTGATTCAGAAGATACTCCTGAATTCGAAGACACCACCATTACAGGTCAATACGGGTCTTTGGATTTGGTGGATGGCGTATGGACATACACGGTTGATAACGAGAAAACCCAAGAACTTGATACGGGCACCTCGGTGAAAGACACCATCACACTCACCGCCTCTGATGGCACCACGCAAAACATCGAAGTCACGGTACAAGGGACGGATGATGCACCGTTCGTGGTGGGTACAAACAGTGCTGCCATTGTTGCACCTGAACCTGTTTCAAATGACTTCATTGAGATTAACAATGGTTTCATCCTGAACGAGGGTTATTCGTTTGATAGCGGCGACATGCAGTACTACGGCAATGAACCCACGCTGAACTTTAACCAAGCGGGGCAAACAATCCGTATCTATGATGAAGACGGCACCATGGATGGTGACAACTATTACAATGAATATGTTCAGGATACGAGCCAAAAAGTCGAAATTGGCGGTACCATGTATACCGCCACCTATGACTACCAACTCGACTATCAAGATAGTGCCGGCAACATCTACACCTTCGCCGTTTTGGATGTCGATTTGGATGGCGATGGATCGTTCAAGTATGACTCCAACGAACAAGGCAAGATGATCATCCAAATCGACGGCCCTGAAATCACCCCTGGAATGTCGATGGATTACCTCCGCGACACACCGAATCAGGGACGCACAATGTCCTATGACGATATTGCAGTGGACACAGCGGCCGCAGCAGCATCAGTAACAGGTCAACTATCACTGACGGATGTGGATGCTGGAGATTCGCCATACTTTGCTAACAACACAGTAGAAGGCAGCTACGGCTCACTAGAATTGGTGGACGGAAGCTGGACCTACACCCTCAATCCAGATTCAACCTCGCACCTTCAGCACAATGACGTCGTCACGGATGTCATCACGCTCACCGCATCTGACGGTGTCACACAAACAGATGTGAACATCACCATTGGTGGTTCAGAAACAGCCCTAGCGGTAAATTCGCATACGATGACCAGTGAAAGCATGTCGGACGTCATCTCGTTGGAGGACATCACCTTCACGGGCACAGGCGATGACGACAAAATCGCTGGAAGCGATGCCCACGATGTGCTCCTCGCGCAAGCTGGAGACGATTTAATCTTAGGCAATGGGGGGAATGACATCCTGGATGGCGGTTTAGGCAATGACATTCTTGTTGGTGGTGCTGGTAACGACACCATGGCTGGCGGCGCGGGGGCGGATACGTTCTCCTTCTTACGCGGCGACCAAGGATCAGCATCCGAACCTGCAACTGATCATATCACTGACTTCGATACGCAAAACGACGCACTTAATTTGTCAGACCTCGTGCAAACCGAAGAAGCAGAAAGCATGGAAAGCTATCTCTCTTTGATGGACGGCGAAGACGGTAACGCGACGTTAAGTATTTCCTCGCAAGGTGATGGAAATGTCGATCAGAAAGTGGTCTTCGATAACATGAGCGTGGAAGATATGGCTGACGCTTATAGCGTTGATATTGCAGGCATGACATCAGAACAAGTCAGCTCTTCAGTCATTGATGCCATGATCGCACAATCTAAGGTGATCATCGATTAGAGGCCTTTCTTAACAACAATATTGCTCCAAATAGCGCTCAACTAAAAAGAAGCGCCTTGCGCTAACTTTCGCCAGTCAGTCCCCCTGACTGGCTTTTTTCTTTATGTTGACGAAGGTTTACATTCTACCCCTGCCCCTTTCAAACAACGCACGATATAATCCCACCTTATTTGCGGTCATCAGGCCGTCGACTCGACAACTTAGGCGAATGCTTTCAATGAAACTAAAACAACTTTTCGTGCCGCTCCTTGCTGTTTTTGCCCTATCTGCATGCAGCGATGACGCACCAACAAGCCAAGCAGCAAAATACATCACGCTTGAAACGCCTGTGAAGGTTGCCGATCTTGCACCTGTAACCGAGGTCTTTAGCCTTTCTTGCGGCCATTGCCGTTCAATGGAAAGCGCCATACCGGCGATTGAAGAAGCAGCCAGTGTCAAAATTGGCAAGGCACACGTTACCTTCAACGAAAGCGCCACCTTTGCCGCGTTGATTTACTACGCCGCAAGCACCCAAGAAGACGGCAACCCGCCAAAAGACTTGGTTGCAGCACTGTTTGAGTATGTTCAAGAGCAACAAACGGATTCCGCAGAAGATAACAAGCGTTTGCTGGGTGACGTATTTGCGAAATTTGGCCTCACCAGCCCTTATGAATTGGACGAAGCGCAACAAGCCAAATTGTTTACTGCCATTGAACAAGCCGATGCGCTGACCGTGCAGTCTGGCATTAACTCGGTGCCGACCTTCTTGGTGAAAGGCAAATATGTGGTAAACACTAGCGCACACGAAAGTGCAGAAGAGCTAGGTGCAACACTGAAAATGCTGCTGAATAAAGCGGATTAAACACGTCTCTATCTAGGCGCTTAAAGATCAGAGCGCTTCAAGATTAGAAGTCTTAAAGATCAAAAACGGCGCGAATCGCGCCGTTTTTATTTCTACATTATCTCTTTGGCATCAACAGTATTACTGCGCCAATCGCGCAAATCCTGCGTCCAAATCAGCAATCAAATCTTCCACATCTTCCAAACCGATATGAACACGCACCAAGGTGCCATCAAAATCGACAGGCCCCGCAGGGCGAATGGCATTCAACTCTTCAGGTTGGTTAGCCAGAATCAATGATTCATAGCCGCCCCATGAATACGCCATGCTGAAATGGGTAAAATTATCGAGGAAATTCGCCACTTGTTCGGCAGAGAGCTTGTCTTTCAAAATAAAGGAGAACAAGCCACACGCACCGGAAAAATCACGGACAAAATTCTCATGGCCGATCGCGCCTTCCACAGCAGGGTGATTCACACGGGCCACTTCAGGACGCGCTTTCAACCACTCAGCAATCGCAACGCCGTTTTCATGATGCTGCTTTAAGCGCACACCCAAAGTGCGCAAACCGCGAGAAGCCATGTACGCCGTATCCGCATCGACCATTTGTCCCATAAGGTAAGAACGTTCACGTAAGGTTTCACATGTGCGTGCATTGGCAACCGCAGTGCCTATCATGGCATCTGAATGACCGATGATGTATTTCGTGCCCGCTTGTACCGAAATATCAATGTCGTGGTCCAGCGCCTTAAACAACACACCTGCTGCCCACGTGTTATCCATGATGATCACAGCATCTGGGTTCTTCGCGCGCACGGCGCGCACAATGGCGGGAATGTCTGGCACTTCCATGGTGATAGAGTTTGGAGACTCAAGAAACACCACGCTCGTCGATGGAGAAACAAGTTCGCTAATCCCCGCGCCGAGCATAGGGTCGTAATAGGTTGTCGACACGCCTAGGCTCGCCAGAATGTTGTCACAAAAGGCTTGCGTCGGCTCGTAAGCGCCGCCCGTCATCAATACGTTGTCACCCGTTTTGACGAAAGAGAGAATGGTATTTGCAATGGCGGCGGCGCCACACGGGTACAACACACACCCAGCTCCCCCTTCTAACTCTGTCATTGCATCTTGAAATGAAAAGTGAGTGAGCGTGCCGCGACGTCCGTAAAACAACTCGCCCTCGCCGCGCTTCGCTGTCGCCGCTTTTTTCTGTTCAACAGAGTCAAACACAATGGATGAAGCACGTTGAATAACACTGTTCACGCTACCCTGGCAGTATCGCTTATCGCGTCCTGCAGAGACCAATGTTGTATTGAGTTTTTCAGACGACATAGTTGTTCCTTATTCCCTTACCGTTGAACCGACTCTCTGAGTCGCTGTTCCTCTTTCCATAATGGCAACAGATTACCTTAGAAGCGCCCCGAATTCAGCGCGATATTGATTTTGGACTTGAACGCTATGTCCTTGATTAAACAGTACCTCATTATTTTTAACATGACGTCTTCGCAAGAACACACCCAAAATGTCTCATGCACGACGAGATATCGTCCCCATTCATACGACCCAAAAGCCCATAAATGAGACTGTGTACTATATTTAAAACACGTCATTTTGAGAGTGAGAGTTTATCAATGAGATCAACCAGTAAAGGGGACCAAAAGGCGACATCATCCCTAGCTTGGCTACCCTTTATGCTTGCCCTAGTTTTCGTATTTGCGAGCCTGCCAGCTTTTAGCGCAGTGAAAAGCCAAGGAAAAGATGTGTTGGTGTTTGGCATTGTGCCTCAACAGTCATCCGCAAAACTCATCCGAAATTGGGGACCTCTGCTCAAAGAAATCAGCGAATACTCTGGATTGACGCTACGCTTCGCGACAGCTCCCAACATACCTGAGTTCGAGAAACGTCTGGCAGAAGGCAAGTATGATCTGGCCTATATGAATCCTTATCACTTTACGGTGTTCAACGAATCACCTGGCTATTCCGCGCTGGTACATGCCAAAAACAAACGCATTAAAGGCATCTTGGTAGTGAAGAAGGGTGAAGGCATTGACACACTCACCGATCTTGACGGCAAAGACGTTGCCTTCCCTGCACCCGCCGCGTTTGCAGCAACCCTGCTAACCCAAGGGGTACTGAACAATGCGGGGGTTTCATTTACCCCTCACTATGTGGGTTCACATGACTCTTCTTACCTTGCCGTTGCTGACGGCATGTTTGACGCAGGCGGCGGCATTATCCGCACCTTCGGCGCAAGCTCAGACGAGACAAAAAACCAGCTGAATGTTCTTCATATAACGCAAGGTTTCACCCCCGATGCCGTTGCGTCTCACCCGTCGGTCAGTGAAGAAACCATGCAAAAAATCGTTCAGGCCTTTATTGAACTCAGCGACACAAAAAAAGGCAGAGCTGCACTAACAACATTGAACATAAAAGGATTCAAAGCGGCAAAAGACAGCGATTGGGATGACGTAAGATCGCTAAACATCTCCGTCATCACCAACAAGTAACGCGACTACACGCATGTCGTTTCGCTTAAAAACCATCATCGGCATCGCCTTAATCGAGCTGGTATTGCTCGCGATACTGGTTTTTTCAGGGTTGAATTGGCTGCGGGGGTCAAACGAACAACAAATTGAGCTCGATGGCCAACTGCTCTCCAGCACATTTGCCATTGCTACTCGCGATGCGATTATTGCAACGGATCTCGCCAACCTCAATGCGTTTACCCAAGATGCCATTGCCAATAAAAACATCCTTTACATCAACGTGAAAAATGATGAGGGAAGACTGCTTGCGGGCGCATCATCGTTGCCTGACGACAAACACACGCCCAACTATGACCAACGTCCTTCTGAATCCGAAGATGGCATTTACGATATCCGAACAGATGTGGTAATAGACGAATGGACGGTGGGCAAAATCGAATTTGGTTTGAACGTATCCGCCTTCAATGCCCTGCTCTACAACGCTCAAAAATACGCATTTGCCATTGCTGTACTCGAAATTGTGTTGGTGGCACTTTTTTCCTTTGCCTTTGGCTCGCTGCTTACTAAGCAATTGAAAAAATTACAAATTGGGGCAAATCGCATTTCGAAGAAAGGGCCAGGTGAAACGGTACCCGTAAAAGGAAACGACGAAGTGGCGCAGGTGACCCTTGCATTTAATGAGATGTCGCTTGCCCTTGCCCACTCTTATACCGAAATTTCACATGAAAAAAATCGGTACAAGGTGTTGGCTGATCAAAACATGGTGCTGGCTGAGATTGTTGAGCAAAGTCATGAAGCTATTTTGGTCACCAATACGGAAGGGAAAATCCAGCGCGTAAACCACGCATTCAGTGAAATTTTCGGCTACAAAGAAGAGGGCATTTTAGACAAAGGGATCATGCCATTACTCTTTAGAGAAAGCATGGATATCCCCTCCGCTCACTGCATTTCAGACGCGATTGAAGCCGCCAGCATTGCTATGGTGAAAGCACAATGTCTAAATCGTGAAAACATGGGGTTCTGGACAGAGATTACCGTTTTCCCGATTAAAAACTATGCAGAAAACGTAGAGAGACTGGCCTTCATTGTCCGAGACATTACCGAAAACCACGAGTTTGAGACCAAGCTCAAAGAGGCCGTTAAACGCGCAGAATCCGCAACCAAAGCAAAATCAGAGTTTCTTGCAAACATGAGCCATGAAATTCGAACACCGATGAACGGCATTATCGGTATGTCTGACATGTTGCAAGAAACCCCGCTAAACCGTGAGCAACTCGGATTCATTGATATCATCAACTCCTCAGCGAGAGACCTTCTCTATCTGCTCAACGACATTCTCGATTTCTCAAAACTAGAAGCTCAGAAACTGTCGCTCCAAGAAGAGTATTTCTGCTTGAGGAAAGTGATTGAAGAAACCATGACCATGATATCCATTGATGCATCAAAGAAAGATCTGATGCTAGCGATTGATATCGACCCTGCTTTGAAAACAGAAGCGTATGGCGACGGCTTTCGATTAAGACAGATACTCAACAACCTCCTCGTCAATGCCGTCAAATTCACCGAGCACGGGTACATCAAACTCATCGTTACCGGCTCGGAAGACATCGCCAAGAACCGCATCGATTACACGTTCTGCATTGAAGATTCCGGCATTGGTATTCCAGAATCCAAAATCAACGAGATTACCAACGCCTTTCAACAAGTGGACGGCACGACATCTCGTCGCTATGAAGGCACAGGGCTGGGGCTTGCTATTACACAGCGCTTGTTAACACTATTCAACGGCACGCTTCACATTGAATCGAAAGAAAATCATGGTAGCCAATTCTGGTTCACGATCCGACTTCCCTTACTCGGCGAGAATCGTTCCACTAAATTTGCTCTGGATGGCAAGAACATCGCCATCATTAACGCAGACCCTTTGCACCGCGCCATTTTCAATAAATACTTTACACATTGGTGTGCCAACATCCATTACCTGAACAACCCTGACAGCGTGGAAAAAGGCCAAACACGTTATGACGTCGCCATTGTTTTGCTCTCAAACACGGTCACGTTACCGTCTTCCAGATCCTGCCCTGTGATTGGCGTGACACCGCACATTGAAGACAGAACGCCTTATGCCGATGATGCAGGCATCGTTCTGATATCTAAGCCTATTCGCATGCACGTACTACTGCGAGAAATGCTGCACACATTAAATCAAAAGCCATTGCCGATGCTCGAACCGTCGCCAGATAGCTATCGCACTCACTTTCCAGAGAACATCAAGAAAATGTCCATCGTGGTCGTGGACGATATTTCCTACAACCGTGAAGTTATTCGGGTGTATTTATCAGAGCTTGAACAGAACATCGAGTTTTTGTCGAATGCTCAGCAAGCCTTTGAGCATTATAAACATCACCCGTTCGACATTTTACTCACGGATGTCTCCATGCCCGGTCGCGACGGCTATGAACTCACGCAACAGCTGCGACGCTTTGAGAAAGAACACAACATTCCCGCCACCTACATTATTGGCCTTTCCGCCCATGCTGGCCGTCAAGATTTCAATCGCGCCATTGAATCAGGCATGGACAATTACCTCACCAAGCCCATCGTCAAAGAAGATTTGACCGAGGCGCTAATCAAAGCCTGCAAAACACGGCAAGCATTACTCGCCAACAATGCGCCATCTTAGAAGCGGTGAAACGTCCTTTTCTTTCTGACATAAAAAAACCTCCCAAGGCATTGGAAGGTTTTAAATATACGTTGTGTTAACGGCGTAGTTTCGGCTACATGCTCAGCGAGTAGGTTCGACCGTAAACTTACCGACATCAACGGCAATCACCTTGACGGAGTCTCCCGCCTCGAGCTGCACGTCTTTATACGCAGGCCCAAGCACTAATTTCCAGCTCACACCGGAATATTTCACCGTTGCGGGTGTGTGTGCATCCATGGCGGTTTCAAGCTCAAAGACCAAACCAATGAAGTCGCTGTGAATGTTATACTCACGGCTTTCGCCTTTCTGCATACGTTTCATCGGCCCCCAAAGCACGGCTGTCAAAACACCAGCGCCAATGCCTGAACCAGAGATAACACCCACAATCGTTGCAGGCACAATACCAGCCCAAACCAGTACACCCGTGGTGATGGTTGAAAGGCCGAGCGCGAGCAACACGATGGTGGACAATCCCAACACCCAAATTTCCACGATCAGAAAAATGAGTCCGATGATGATGGTGACTTCCGCCAAATTATCTTGAAGATAACTGACTACATCCATTAAGACCTACCTGCATTCAAGGTGTTAATGATGCTCATGGATTCAGCAACAAGGGCTGCTGCGCCCGATGAGCTATCAGGGAGAAGCACCACGGAAGATTCTTTCGCGATGGCTTTTTTCGCTTCAATGGCTTTATCTGCCAAATCAAGCTGAATCGCTTTTTGACCTTCAGGCGTTGCCGCTGTGCGACCTACCACTTCCAGTGCTTCGGCTTGTGCTTGTGCAACCGCAAGAATCGCCTGCGCTTCACCTTCTGCTTTCAGGATTTGCTCAGATTTTTCTGCCTCTGCTGCCAACACGCGCGCTTGTTTATGACCTTCAGCCACGTTGATTTCAGATTGACGCGCACCTTCTGATTCTAGAATTACAGCACGTTTTTCACGTTCTGCCTTCATTTGACGCTCCATCGCATCCAATACAGAGCGCGGTGGATCAATGTCTTTGATCTCATAACGCAACACTTGAACACCCCAAGGCACCGCCGCTTCGTTGATGGCAGTGACAATCGCAGTGTTTAAGTTTTCACGCTCTTCAAACGTTTTATCCAGTTCCATACGACCAATCTCTGAACGCATCGATGTTTGCGCAAGTTGCGTCACAGAGAAGATGTAGTCATCGACGCCATAACACGCTTTGACGGGATCCAACACTTTCAGGTAAAGCACACCATCAACCACCAAGGAGATGTTATCGCGGGTAATCGCGGATTGGCTCGGTACATCGAACGCTTGTTCTTTCAACGTGCGTACATACGCAACACGGTCAATAAAAGGAACCAGAATATTCAGGCCCGCTTCCATGGTTTTATTGTATTTACCGAAACGCTCAATGATGTATGAGGTATTTTGAGGCACGAATTTTACGGCACCGCGTAATACGATGACGATCAAAATCGCGAGAACGACCCAGGTACTGAGGATCGTCGGGAGAAGTTCTAGAATTTCCATTTTTATCTTTCCTAGCCAGCTAATTTGTTACCAGCATACCTAAATTCGCCATGTACTTTTACTTGCATATTAAGATTTTAGGGGTAATCAACAAAATTGACCGAGAGGTGATTGCGTCATGTTTAGGAAGCGAGATTCTGACGGCAAAAGTACCCAGAAGAAACAAGAAAAAGAAGAGGGGCAGACAGACGGGAAAACTAAGCAGTACTGAACGTACTACTTAGTAGAGACGCATGCTGTCAGTGCAAAAGCTTCACGCCATGCTTATCTATACCCAAACAACTTGAAGATGCCGGATTCAGCGAGCATCTTCAAGTTGTTTGGGTATATAGGGTATATCAGGCGCAAGTTCGCTCACGCACAAACGTATTCTTCACCAAACAGTCCAGTAACGGCTCTGAGCTAACATGTTTGAATTTCAGCGGTTCAGCCAAATCACCAAACAAAGGAATGCCGCCGCCCAACAACACAGGGATCGTCGTGATGATGAGTTCATCAATCAAATCTTGTTTTAAAAAGCCCTGCACCGTGACACCACCGTCAATGTACAGATCGGCATAGCCTTGTTCATTCAGCGCACGAACAACATCTTTGAGGTCACCATTGACCAAGAAAATCTTCTCTTCATAACCCGCAGGTACAGACGTCAAGGCGTTCGACAACATGAAAACAGGTTTGGCATAGGGCCAATCGCAACCGAAGCTCAACACCATCTCAACGGTGTTTCGCCCCATCACGATCGCATCAATGCGATCCATGAATGCGCTAAAACCTAAGTCCGAACCGTCAGGGTTAGGAATGTCATGCAGCCATTCAATGCGGTTGTTTTTGTCTGCTATGAAGCCATCAAGGCTCGTTGCGATATAAACGATGTTAGACATAAGCGGATCTCGCGCCAGTAAAAAGAACGGTATACAAAAAAGCGTGGGCATTTGCACCACGCTTTTCTCAAAAAACACATTTTCTTTATTCAAGTGACATTCTTTCGCTTACCAAAGCCAAGCCGCGCCGCGCACGCCGCTTGAATCGCCATATTTTGCTTTAACAATCGGTGTCGCACATTCTCCGCCTAACACCCATTGAGCCATAAGCGGAGGCACATTGGTATAAAGACGGTCAACGTTGGACATGCCACCGCCGAGCACAATCACATCCGGGTCAAGCATGTTAACCATGGAGCCCAGTGCTCTCGCAAGACGTTGCTCATAACGCACCAAACATGCTTCGGCTTCCGCATCACCTTGCTTAGCGAGTTCTACTATTTCTGGGCCTTTCAGACTGCGGCCCGTCGTCAGTTCAAAGTCTTTCCAAAATCCAGTACCTGAAAGGAATTTCTCAATGCACCCTGGTTTGCCACAATAACATTCGATGTTTTCTGCATGCTGGCGATCAACATCGTTTTGCCAAGGCAATGGATTGTGCCCCCATTCACCTGCGACACCGTTTCCACCCACGTGTACTTTGCCGTTTAGCGCCAAACCACCGCCACAACCTGTGCCAATGATCACGCCGTAAACCATGCCTTTACCCGCACCCGCGCCATCAACGGCTTCGGAAACGGCAAGACAGTTGGCGTCATTCGCAATGCGCACTTCACGCCCCATCAACGCTTCTAGGTCTTTATCAAGTGGCTGACCATTCAACCACACAGAATTAGCATTCTTGACTAAGCCCGTCACTGGCGAGAGTGTACCGGGAATGCCCATACCCACCGTGCATGTTTCACCTACCGCTTTTTCGGCGTCATCTACGAGCCCTTTAATGGCTAACAGCGTTGCCTGATAATCATGTTGTGGCGTAGGTACACGTTGTTGGAAGATTTGTTCGCCCTGATCGGTTAAGACAACCGCTTCAATTTTCGTTCCGCCTAAATCAATCCCTATTTTCACTGGTTCCTCCGTCCCTCGCCTCGCGAGCGTGTTCAATACTTTATCCTAAAACTAAGCATATCGTCAGATGCGCTTTAGCAATGAGACCCTCACAAAAAAGATGGTTTTTTGTTCTTTAAGGACGCCTCAATTATCAGAAAGATGACAGTTATATGAAACTAAATTGTACATTTATCCTGTTAAATTCCTGATTCCTAAAATAAATGTGGCTTTCTATTTAAAAACCGAGATATGTCTCACTTTCTTTTCCCTAAAATAAGTCTATTTTTAGAGTGTGCATGGTTTGTTGATGATTGCGGTGTGTTACACAGCATGAAGAGACAGCCCGCACAAGATCGCGCAGAGAGGCCTAAATGTTATATACATGTAGGTCCGCTGTGCTAACATCGTTCGGCCTGGTTAATAGAGCTCATTATGCTGCAATTGAATACACACTTCGTTACACCCTACCTTCGCAAAAGTAAGTTGTCCTGAAGTCCTGAAGATATTCGCAACATTTGACACCATAAGTGATTCATTAATAGGCTACATGCGCAAGCGCAAAAACTAGTAAGTAGAAACATATTCAGGAGACAACATGTCTAAATCTACCGGTACCGTGAAGTGGTTTAACGAAGAAAAAGGTTTTGGTTTCATTCAGCAAGAAAATGGCCCAGACGTTTTCGTTCACTTCCGCGCTATCACTGGCGAAGGTTTCAAAACTCTGGCTGAAGGCCAACAAGTAGCATTTGAAATCGAGCAAGGCCAAAAAGGCCCACAAGCTGCAAACGTAGAAAAAGTATAATTTTTCTTCACGCAGAGAATTCAAAAGGATGCCCTTGGGCGTCCTTTTTTACGTTTTAGTCTTCCCTTTTCCTCGCCTTCCATGTCATTAGTTATTCCGCCCCACCCCTCGCCACCGCACTCCAGAAATCGCTAGCTTCACCAACCTTCGATGCGAAAAACCGCAAGAATGTACAAAACTTTTGTTGCCAACTTGTTTACACTGAGCAGTACGTCAGTCATATGGGTGCGCAATGGAGTCTGCTCACTACAATTCTTCGCCCCTGCTTGGTGGGTTGGAGATTTTGCAAGCAACGTACGATAAGCAAAACTTTTCGCGACATACTCACGAAGGCTATACCGTGGGCGTTATTCAGAATGGCGCGCAACGCTTCTGGCGCAATGGCGCTTATCACCTTGCCCCTAAAAACAGCATCATTTTGGTCAATGCCGACCAAATTCATGACGGTCATGCTGCGACAGATGGTGGATGGTCATATCAAGCAATGTATCCAACAGAAGCGCAATTCCACGCCGTCGCGAAAGATTTGGGGCTGGCATCAAATACGCCCTATTTTCCGTTTGCAGTAGAGCATGATCAACGGTTAGCGAATCAGCTTCTTCAGCTGTTTACATTGCTTCACGATAACCAAGACACCTTACTGACTGAGACTTTTACACACCATGTTTTGCTGTCATTGTTGTGTCGCTACAACAAGCGCCAGCAAACGCCGAACAACACCGTCAAATTGAGTAAGCAGCTCGCCACGATCCGAGATTATCTCCACCAGCATTTTACAGAATCCATCACCTTGGAAGGTTTAAGTGAACTCTCTGGCGTTAGCCCTTACCACCTTGTTCGACAGTTCAAAGAAAAATACGGTCTACCACCGCACGCTTATCAAATTCAACTGCGCGTGAGACACGCTCAGCATTTGATGAAGTCAGGTATATCGCTCGCTGGCAGCGCCATTGCTAGTGGATTTCACGATCAAAGCCACCTTCATCGACACTTCCGACGCGCCATGGGCGTCACCCCAAAACAATATCAACGCGCAATTTCGTACAATTTTCCCTCAGCATGATTTGGTATTACTTTATCTACCGAACAAAAAATGATGTGACCTACTCATGAATCAAGACGCTTCTCTTCTCCGCGAAAGGATATGGCTTTCCGCAATCTCCGACATGTTACCTCTGAGCCTTGCCGTTGTGCCTTGGGGGATTCTTTGCGGCTCACTGGCCATTCAGGCTGGAATGACCCCTTTTCAAGCACAAGCCATGTCTCTGTTTGTGTTCGCGGGTGCGGCGCAACTTTCCGGCACCAGCATGATTGGGGCAGGCGCACCTGTTGGCACACTGTTTGGCTCAACCTTCGTGATCAGCGCTCGCCACCTGCTCTACTCGGTAAATATGCGCCAACACATACGTGCCTTGCCGCTTCGATGGCGTTTGCCACTCGGCTTCTTACTCACCGATGAAATGTACGTTGTCAGTGCGGCGCACACAGAACGCACGGGCAAGTTTTGCCCTCACTTTGCGCTGTATACCGGGGGCTTTTTCTACCTCTGTTGGAACCTTGCCACCTTGGTGGGCGTCATCGGGGGTTCGCAGTTCGACAACATCGAAGAATTCGGCCTTGAATTCGCGATCGCCGCGACCTTCATTGCGCTCGTGATCCCAACGATAAAAGACATACCCGTCGCCATTAGCGTCTTGGTGTCGGCCCTCATGATGGTGATCTTGACGTTAGTGGGCATGGAAAATGCGCTCCTCGCCGCCGCCATTCTCGGCATGATTGCAGGCTTTATCGCGGAGAGTTTTGTACCAAAGAAAATCAACATAGAAAGCGTTGAACAGGCGGAAAAAACAGCAAAATAAACACATAAAACGGAGGACAACCAATGAACACATGGATGATGATTTTAGGCATGGCTTGCATGACGTTTTCTGTTCGCTACATCTTTCTCGCGAGAAGTATTCCCTTCCAAGTGACGCCGACCATGCAGCGGATCCTAAAATTCAGTGCGCCTGCTGTGCTTACTGCCCTTGCTGTGCCTATTCTTGTATTTCCTCATGGCGACTTTTTTGTTTCCACCAATAACCCGTATTTACTGGCTGGGATCTTCGTATGTGTGCTCGGTTTCCTGCGGTTGGGTACATTAAGCACGGTACTTATATCAATGATATTTTTCTGGTTTATTCGTTAGAAATTTATAAAACGAGATGCGCATCAGAGACCCTCATTCCAATTTGGGAAACAGGTGCTTCTTTTATTGAAATATCAGCGATATAGACTATTTCTTATAAAGAGGGAAACAAGAAAAAAGGAGGACGCTCTATGCTTGACCGATGTCTAGTCGTTGATGATCACGAAATGATTCGCGAAACCATCGCTATTATGGCGACTTCGCTTGGCTTTAAAGAATCGATCATGGCCATTGATGGTGCGGATGCCATTTCAAAAATATTCCATGAACGCCCTTCTCTCATTATCACTGATCTTCAAATGGAGCCCATTGACGGCTTGGAGATGCTTCGTCTGATCAGAAGCGGACGCTATGGGTTACAACACGACATCCCTATCATCATTTTGACGGCGAATGCCTCCGAAAGCGTGATTGCTCAGTGCATCGCGTTCGACGTGGATGCGTTTCTGGTAAAGCCCGTCAATCGACAAGCGCTTCAAGAGCGCATTAACCAACTCTCGCAGCAGGCGAAAGCCAAGAAAACTGTCGAACACTACTTCGACATGTATCAACAAGATCCTGCGAAATCGACCGCATTTCAAATGAACGGACAAGTCGCCTTCTCAGATTCGGATGTCAGCGAATTCGATGCGCTGATAAAAGAACATAAACCTGATGTGCACATCCCTGTGCATGAGCACGAGCCTGTGGCTTCAACACCTCAGCCCGCGCCTACCGTTAAACCTGCTGACAACATAAAGTATTTCATTAAGTGGCAAGATCGTTTCAGTGTCGGCCATGCCGAGCTGGATCAAAGTAATATGCAATTGCTGGATATTATCAACGATACCTATGACCTCATTGTAAACCACGAGCATGACAACCATGTGTTTGAAGACATCGCTAAACGATTTCAGCATTACGTCAATAACCATATAGTGCTAGAAGAGTCGCTCCTCAGTGAACGCGCTTATCCTCGATTAAAAATGCACACCGACATGCATGGTCGCCTCGTCAAGCAAGCAGAATTCGTTGTGTTGAAATGTCAGGCTGACCCGAGCTTTTACCGAACGGATTTCTTCCGGCTCTTGCGTTTCTGGTGGGTCAAACATGTTGTTCAGGAAGATACAAAGTACAAATCTGTTTTTACTGAACTCGTTTAAGTAAGGCCATGAATGCAAAATCATTCTCCCTTTTCTAATCCCGAGTCACGCAACACGCTCATCCAACTGATAGTCAGCGGGACAGCAGTCATCGTCATTATCATGCTGTCTTTTCTGTGGTTTTATCGTTCTATTGTTAATGACACACAGCTAAAAATTGAATATTTTTTGCAATCTGAAATCGCGAACGTCAGCGTCGCGATTTCAGATTGGTATCATCATCGTGAGCGAGAACTTGCGCTGGTAGCCAATGACAAGATCCTTGTCAGTAATATGTATCGCTATGCAAAAGCTTTTGATAGCGATCTTCATTCTGGCGCAGGTCATACCGATCTCCTCCTCCCCAACTCAGATGAAAACATCCGCTATACGCTTTCGGAATACCTTGAGAATTTCGAATACGACAACGCCTTGTTGTTTTCAAAAACGGGCAAATTGCTGTTGAGCGTTTCGCCGTTTAATAAAGCTTGGGCAGACCAAATATATCAGCATCACGGCGAACGCATTCAGACCCAAGGGGAGTACATTAGCGCACCAGAAAAAGGCCCCAGAGAGCGTGATAGTACCTACATTTCTCTTGGGTTTTCTCTTCATATTGCCAATCAAACATCCGCAACCTTGCCAATAGACGAACGCCCGATCCTGGTATTACTCCGCAATAGCAAACAGTTCGATCGAATATTCATCAACCAAGAACACACAGATACACGACTCGCCTTCGCCGTCAATAAAAATGGGGAGCGCATCGCTCCCTATCACACAGCCAACGCATCGGCTTACCCCTTCTCCTTGACTCGCCCTTCATTGGAAAGCCAAGTTGATGACTCCTCTTGGTCATTGCTCACGAACGCCGAAACTAAGGCAAGAATGAATGTGTTTGGTTACCAAGGTCACCGAAAAAGTGATGTGGTTGGCGTATGGCAGTGGCATGAGCAGTACCCAATGGGGCTGGTGATTGAATTTGATGCTGATAGCGCCTTGAATGCCATTTACTACACCCGTAACTACTTGCTTTGGGTGTTCCTAGCGGTCACCGCCGCCTTTACCATTTTCTTGGCGTTGCATGCAAAGACGTCACTCAAGATAAGTTTCAGCAAGCTGTATCTCGAATCTATCCTCCGAAACTACGCGGATGGCGTGATCGTATTAGACAGCAGAGGCATGACCGTTTCAGTCAACGACAAAGCCTTCAAACTGGCGTTGTTACCTATTGATGTTCCTCAGCCCTGCTCCCTAAGCGCATTTCGAACAGAAGAAAATCAGAAGCTTATTCAACTACTCGATGACATTTACGTCGATGCCATGGACAAAGGTGAAATGGGCAATATTCATCGCTATGGCATTCAGGACCAAACGGTTTACTTGAATATTAAAGCGACAAAGCAGCACATCAGCGGGAACGATTATGTGGTGGTGAACCTCAGAGACATCACCAAACAAAGCACTATTGAAGATAAGCTAAGTCGAAGTAATGCCTTGTATTCGGTCTTCAATACAGTGCAAGACATGTACATGACCACGGGGGATTCAGAACGCAGCTTCAAAAAAGCCCTCGTGGTATTGGCAAGTTTTACGGAAAGTACGTTGGCCGCCATGCTGTCTTTCGATGAGGGTGGGCAGAAGGTCATGTTCAAGCATGAAACAGGTCGCCAATCGAACGAATTTACTGGGCTACCAACATCCTTGCTTTCTTATGCAGATACCGCCCTTTCCTTGCGCCGCACCGAGTTTTCGTCACTGCACTTTACGGTCGAATCAGATCACGCCGATTTTTATAAACATTACACGCTGATCCCCTTGGTTTCGAAGCGCGATACCTTGGGCTTAATCGTGTTGGCAGGGCGCGACTCTCCCTACAGTGAAAAGCAAATTGATTGGATTGCACCGGTTGTAAAGAGTATTTGCAGCATGATGTATTCCGACAAGCAAACCCAGCTTAACCAAGAAGTGACCGAGGCGCTGCGCACGGCAAAAGAAGACGCAGAACATGCCAATGAAGCCAAATCGACCTTCTTGGCGATGATGAGCCACGAGATTCGCACGCCCATCAACGGCATTATCGGTATGTCAGAAATCCTTGGAAACACCGATCTGGCTTATGAACAGAAGCATTACAACAACACGATTTCAGTCTCTGCTAACGCGCTTCTCGACATCATCAACGACGTATTAGATCTTTCTAAAATTGAAGCAGGCAAAATGCCCATCCGCGAGGAAACCTTTGCGGTTAGTGAGCTAATGGAAAATATCACCAACATCGTTGCCCCTCGCGTGAAAGATGGTGTCACCTTTACCTCTTATGTCGATCCACGTTTGCCTTTCGAACTCACCGGGGATTTTTCTAAGCTTCGTCAGATCCTCGTGAACATTGCTGGTAACTCAGCGAAATTCACCGACAGTGGGTTCGTGGATGTGTCTATTCATTTGCAGGACACACACATAAGTGCATCAAATAACGTGTGTTACGTGGAAATGAAAGTCACGGACACAGGGATAGGCATTAAAAAAGAGCACCTAGATAAAGTGTTCGAAAACTTCTCTCAGATCGACAATAGCTCAAAACGCCGATACCAAGGCACTGGGTTGGGGCTGCCTATCTGTAGAAAGTTCGTTGATTTGCTCGGTGGCACGATCCACGCAGACAGCGCAGTGGGCGAAGGCTCAGTGTTTACCATCAACCTAATCCTCAAGCATCCCGAAGATACGCTTCAAGATTTGCTGCGATCTTCAGAGTCGCTCAAGAAGAAGCGTGCGTTGATTGTTTCACGCTGCGTCAGCCAGACGAAAAACGTGAAACGCTACCTTGAATACCATGATATGCAGGTAGTGACAGCGCTCGATGAAAGCGCTGCCTCTCGCGCGTTATCATCATGCGAGCCTTTCTTGGTCACTTTGCTCGACCACTCCATTTCGCTGGAAGAGTTGCGCACCAGCATTGAACCGACCACCAACACACAACACGTGTTGTACTTGGCGGATATCAAAGGTGTGCTCACCCATCGCCCTTACGCTATTTCTGCAGCGCTGACTGCCCCCTTCACTGTACTGAACCTGACACAAGCGCTTGAAACCATTGTTCAAATGCACGAACAAGGTTTCAATCGCGACGATGTGTATAAGCAACTGGCACAGCGTGAAGAAATAGCAAAAAATGCAGATACCCAACTACTGAAAACAGGGCTTTCTGTATTGGTTGCAGAAGATCACCCTGTCAACCAAGAGCTGATCTGCACCGTATTACGTAAGCTAAACTGCATTCCAACCGTTGCTGATAACGGTGCCATTGCCTTTGAACGTTTCGTTGCAAGCCGTTACGACATGATCTTCATGGATTGCCAAATGCCAGTCATGGATGGGTATGAAGCCACGCGTAAAATTCGCCAACTAGAAGCTGACAATGATCTGCCTGCCATACCTATCATCGCCATGACCGCCAATGCACTCGCGGGCGACAGAGAGCGATGCCTACAAGAAGGGATGACCGAATACATCGCGAAGCCCTTTAAGCAACAAGCACTGATCATCATGATGAACAAACTCATGCCCGAACATATTGAATCTCAGGTAGCGTCTCTGCCTGCTTTAGACACTCAACATCACGTTGTTCCACCGGATATCCCCGCCCCTAATGCTGGTAAAAGCACAGAGGCCTTTGCTGTTAATACACAGCCCGTCTCGACGGCCGATTGCGCACCGAGCACAGATGCCGTTGCTAGGTTTGACCTCAGCACGTTGAAAGAAACCACTGGCGATGATCCTGACTTAATCCAAATGTTGGTGGAACGTTTTTTGAAGGTGCAAACAGATGACATTGATGCCTTACAAATCGCTTGGGATGAAAAGCGGTTTTCAGATGTGAAGAAAATTGCGCACAAAATGAAAGGGGCAGCACTGATGGTAGGCGCTATCGACTTTTCAACAGAGTGTAAAATCCTTGAACTCCATGATATTGAGGACAGCGATACCATGGAGAAGCACTACCAAAGTCTATTGAAAAGTTCCGAAAATCTTTGCACCAGAATGCTAGAATCAACGCAGTAGTAGTCGAATTGAAATAATGCAAGTGCGATAAGGTTGCTTTTTACTCCCTTTATATGAAGTTTGCTAACCTAGCTGCACTATGGCAAGCGCACTCTAGGCAAGTAGGTATTTTTTACCTAGTTTTAAGTACAAATACAAAAAAATAATAATTTATATCCTCTATTTATATCTTAAGAGTAAACGCTATGCCGACAGTTATTGCATTTCCTTCAAAAAGTGCGCCCACTTCGTCTCAAACGTGCGCCGTCACAGACATGGTCAGGGAAGAGTTGAGCTACCTGAGCTCAAATGAGCACATGATCAACTGTATCTTAGAGCGAATGAAACCGTTCATTGCGACCTTGGATTTTGACCTTGGGTTAGATGTAGAAATCAATGAAGAAAATCAACAGGGTGTGATGGATATTATTCCTGCCGTGCAATCGATGCAGGCCCGCTTTGATGACATCATCTCGGAGATCATTTCCGAGCGCATTCTTCACGAAATCCACATGTTCCACATTGAGCGCGCCACTAAAGTATAAATATCTCGATACAACGCATCATTCTTTAAAAAAGAGCATTTATCGCTCTTTTTTCTTTTATATTTAAGGGTATACCGTGTAAGCGCCAAATCGCATTTTGCGAAATAATCGCTCATTTTTTATGCAAAATAAAAACATGTTTGGCGCAACACACTTTCCAGCTCGTCAACATTCTGACTATTTCATCACGCGCTCTCTGCCGTCAGCTCACATCAAGCACACGTTCTCCCACGATTTCTCAATTAGCTTATATACTTATCAATTAATCAATAAAGAAACACAAGTCTCATTCATTCGCCAGATGTAAACTTGGCGCAATTATTGCTAAATATGTAACAACGCGATTAAGGACATGGAGGCATTCATGGGAGTAGCAGCAATCAGCACTGGCTCGATTCATACGTTTCGATCACGATCAGGTGCGCGAAAGTTTCCTCGTATTGAGTTCCCTGCTCAGGTCGAAATCGATGGCGTCATGTATCCTACCAACGAATGGAGTGTGGGCGGCTTTTCTCTGCATGATAATAAGTACATGGGTAAGAAAGGCGACAAAGGCGCGGGCAATCTTTGTTTCGACCTTCCTGTCGGCCGCTTTTCTACACCTTGCCAGTTTGAAGTGATGCGTGTCAGTGAGGAAGGCTACGTTCTCGGCTGCCAATTTTACTCCCTAAACTCCGGTCACCAAAAAACGCTGCAATCCATCGTTGATACCTACCTTACCGGCGAAACCATTTCGCTAGAGAGCGTCACATCTTATGGCGTCAAAGCGCAGCTTCACGAAGAGGAAGTAAAGCGCATGCAACAGAACTGGTGGCGCTTTGCCATCGTCGCCATCGTTGCACTTACCCTGATTACTACCGCTGCCTTAATGATTCAATCTCGCGTGCTTTCTATTGAGTCGCAACATGCTGCCGTCAGTCAACCCGTCCTTACTCAGAAAAGTTACAGCAACGGGGTATTGCGTTTGGGAGATTTCAAGCCTGGGCAGTTAGTCGAGAAAGGGCAATTGCTGTTTTCGATTTACACAGAGGAAGGCACCGATTTGCTGGCTAAAGATAAACAAGAGCTCAGCAATATCAACAGTGAAATTTTGTACTATCAAACCCTATTGCGCCAAAGTAAAGAGGCCGTTGCTAGGTATAATTCACGATTATTCCAAGAACTAAGATACATATCCGAAAAACGCAGCTTGTTAGAAGATGAACTGGCGGCACGGGAAAGCCTTTTACGTCTCTACATAAAAGGCGTGAAATCAGGTTCTGTCGATGTGGTCTCTCGTGAATTAGAACGAGTCGAAATCTTCGAGATAAAACGCGATATCTTAACCCTAGATACACACATTGAAGGTATAGAGAACCAACTTGACCAAATTCTTCTTGGTGTGCCACCTCGCGAAGCACAGGTTGACATGAAGTCGCCATTTGAAGTGGAGAGCAAGCTCGACATTTTGGTAAAGCGTAAAGACAAAATCCTTGAAGAGATCGAACGTTTGAAAACCCGCGGTCTTGCTTACGCACCTTGTAAATGTTACATCGTCGCGATCAACGCCTCTGATGGACAGGTTGTACAGACAGGTACGTCGGTGTTTGAGCTTTCACCCATATCAAGCTCAGAGAGGACTGAGCGCTCTATTCTTGCCTTGATGCCACTTGAACGTGCCGCATTATTGAAAATCGGCATGCCCGTTGAATACCGACTGGCAAGCAACGATGAAAAGCTCATCGGAACCATTGAAAAGATTCAATTCTATAGTGCATCCAACAGTGATATTTACAACGAAGAAGGGGAATCCCTCAGTGGCCTACCTAAAACGTTGCCGCGCTTGAACCAATACACACTCATAAAAGTGACACCGTCACCTGAAGACGTTGACTCGATCGTCAATGAACCCGCAAAAGTTGTCGCGACCGTGAAATGGAAAGACGTATTCAAGCACTGGTTTAACTTATGAATCCAGACAAACTCGTTGTTAAAGGCTTTCACCGAGATGACCCCACACATGTCACGGTGCTTTGGTGGTTGTTCTTCGCGGGCCTTCTACTCGGATTGTGGGCGATTTATACCATTTTACCCAGCGACAAGGTGCAGCCAGAAGTCCTCTATACCCTAGGCATTATTGGGGCATGGCGATACGGATGGAAAACCATACACCTGCTACGTGGGCTCTACTATCAATATGTGCGTTACCCCGTCCTCTCTTCGCTCGCTGACATGACCAAAAAGCCCAGTGAGATTTTACTGGTGATCCCTTGTTACCGCACCACGCCTGAAATCAGTGCCCCCGTGTTCAAAGCGTTGATCGATGAGATTGGCAACTTTGGCGTCTCTTGTCGCGCCGTGGCCTGTGTGTCGGACGAATCAGACCTTGGCATCATTGAGACGCAATTCGACAAACTGCAAGAAAAAGTGCCCGTCAGCTTATACATCATCGACCAAGATGGCTCCGGTAAGCGAAGCACCATGGCAGACGCACTGACATTGCTTGCCGAAGAGCGCCCTGTGTCGAAAGATGCCATCTTGGTGCTCATGGATGCCGATACCGTTTTACCCGAAGGGATCTTAAAGAAAGCCTCTGGCTTTTTAATGCGTTACCACGATCTTGGCGCCGTAACGACACACAACAAGCCTATTGTTAAAGGAAATTCACTGATACGCCAATGGTACCGCCAGCGTATGTGCCAACGTCATTTTTACATGAGTTCCCTTAGCCTGACCTATCGCGTATTGGTATTAACGGGGCGATTTTCCGTGTATCGCGCATCCCTTGCGCTCTCCCCAGATTTCATTGATAACCTGCGATATGACCATGTGAAACACTGGCGCTATGGCCGCATTCGAATGCTCACTGGGGATGATAAGAGCACCTGGTATTATGTGCTGAAAGAGCGCTGGAAAATGATGTACCTCCCTGATGTCACCGTGACGTGCTTAGAAGATGCACCATCAGGCAGTTTTCTAAAAGCCAGTTTGTCACTTATGACACGTTGGTACGGGAACATGCTTCGCAGTAACATTCGCGCCATCGCGCTTGGGCCACGTCAAGCGGGTTGGTTTTTGTGGATCTGTTTACTTGATCAGCGCATCAGTATGTAGATCGGAAGAGCGTCG
>JBELME010000029.1:0-25354 GCA_042096095.1 Enterovibrio sp. | reverse complement strand
TTTAATGATTGAAAAGAATCTCTTTTATACCGTTCTACTCAATACAATCTACCGACGCACTGAGGCCACACTATGATTAATTGCAGTGACTACGACTATATTGAAGTCGCTTGTTTGTTCCACTACCCCGTCAAGATCACACTGAAATCTGGAGATGTGGTTGAAGGCATTGCTGAAGACACAACCCACAATGAAGACCGCGATGAATGCCTCGTGCTGCGTCGCGATCGTCAAACGTCAGAGGTGGTACTGACTCAGATTCAAACCATTGAGGTGTTGGTGAAAAACCCTCACTTCCAGCAAATGACATTTGGACAAGGCTAGTCACTGTTGTCTTCTCATCTCTGGGTTTAACAATAAAATGAAAATTCCATTTTCAATTTCAATTCGAAACATTACACTGAGTTGAGATGATAAGAATCGGAATTTTTATGGCAACGGCTACGCACCTCGCTGAATTGCAACAACAAATACGTCACCGCTACCATGACCTAAGTAAACGCCTCCAACAGGTGGCGTATTATGTCTTGGACAACCCCAATAGCATTGCCTTCGATACCGTCGCCGTTATCGCCACACACGCAAGCGTTCCCCCGTCGACACTGATTCGTTTTGCTAATGCCTTTGAGTTCAGCGGCTTCAATGAAATGAAGCAGCTTTTTCGCAACAACCTCGTTGAAGAAACCAGCAGTTACACAGAACGCGCGAAGTTGCTTCAGGCGCGCGAGGGCGAGCATCAATCGCTAGAAACCCCAGCAGATGTACTCATGCAGTTCAGCCAAGCCAATGCCGTTGCGCTGCAAGAGATGCCTTCAACGATTCCGTCAGAGTTGCTCGACAATGCCGTCACCTTGCTAGAAAATGCCGAGACTATCTATGTGGTCGGCATGCGTCGCTCGTTCAGTATCACCGCCTACTTCGCCTATGCCCTTCGTCATCTCGAACGCCGAGTCGTGCTGGTGGATGGATTTGGTGGTATGGCGAATGAGCAAATGGCATTGGTCTCTGAACGCGATGTGGTGGTTTCGGCGAGTTTCCCCGCTTATTCAGAAGAAACGGTATCGCTTTGCGAACGTGCTGCAGCATCAAATGCCAAGCAGATTGTGTTTACAGATAGCCAAGTCAGTCCCCTGGCGGCGAACAGTGATGTGTGTTTTGTGGTGAAAGAAGCAGAAGTGGAATCTTTTCGGTCTCAAGCCGCGACCATGTGTTTGGCACAAACACTCGCTGTTTCACTGGCGTTTCGCTTGAGCAAAGCCGATTAAATCAGCGCCAGTAAACCATCGTACGAGAGCTTTGCGCCGGACAGGAACAAGAACAAATAGCAAAGCTGGTAGATGCGCGTTTGACTGACTCGGTGTAGCAACCAAACCCCCATTGACACGCCGAGAGGCGCGAGAGGCATCAGCACCAGTGCTGTCAACACAGTGGTGGCATCAAACTCGCCGCTTAATGCATAAGGCACAAGCTTTGCCACATTCAGCAGCGCAAAAAACACCGCCATGGTGGCGATTAAGGTGACCTTTTCCAGTTTTATCGGCAACAAATACATACTGGCAGGTCCACCACCCGCATGAATGGTCGTACTCGAAAATCCACTCACCGTCCCCCACACGCTTGCGCCAATGGTGTTATTGGTTTTCGCTGCCTGTGCGCTATTCGCGAACATTGACCAGACATACTGAGCACAGAACCACAGGGACAGCACACCAATCGTCAGTTTCAAACCTGCTTGCGGCACCACATTGATATAAACACCTGCAATGATCACCCCCACCAGCGCGCCTGGCAGCATCTTCTTTATTACCGAGTAATCCGCATTCTTGTAGTGATAGCGCACCGCAAACACATCCATCACACACAAAATGGGCAACAAGATCGCTGCAGCCTGCAATGGCGATACTGCAAACGCCATCAAGGGAACAGCGATAATGCCCAGTGCCCCACCTAACCCGCCTTTGCCAATGCCGTAAATCAGCACCGCGGGGACAGACAGAAAATAGAAAATCGGGTCGGTAATGATCGCCAAGCATTCATCCTTAACAGCCGTTCGTGAGCATGTCATCATCGCTCAACACAACGTCATTCTTCGCCTTGCTGATGAGAATGACGAAAAAAGACCCGCAATATGCGGGTCTTAGTGAACGATGTGCGCAGATTTAGCAGTCCCAGTTCATGCCATATTCCTCGGCAGAGGCTTGCATCCAAAGCGCGATGTAGTCAGCGAAACTCCGGCGTACAATCATGTCGTAGCTGTTTTCACTGTTGTGCTTCATAAACACCTGCGCTTTGGCAAACGTGGTGCCGACACATTTCCCCACAGGGAAATAAACGTCATCCACGTCATAAGGCACAGATTTTTTCAGTACATCTTTCGCGTGAGAGCCCGTCAAGGTGACCAGTGTTTGCCCACCAGTGACATCCGTTACCGAATAATGGCCTTGCAGCTTATCGCGCAGCGCCGCTTCTGTTTCTGCCGCAGATTGCGATGCACTTAAGATCAGCCACTCATCCGGCGCTAACCACCACACTTGGCGTTCATCGGTTTCAGAAGACGTTGATGCCGAGATAGGCAGTGCTTGTCCCAGTGCCGCTTCAGCGGCTGACGCAAATTCAGCCGTTGGCTCACCACGCAAAATCACATGGCTAACGTTTTTGTGCTCATGCAAATGAACACCGGGTGCATGTGTGCCCGCGTTGGAACCTAAATGATGTAACGCTGATTCAAAGCGCGCGCCGTTTTCTGGCACCATCAACGTCGATGCAGGCGTTTCCGGTTCTGCGCCAGCGGCCTTTTCGTTTTTCGGATCATAGAAAATCGAACTACAGATTTCTGCTTTCAGCACCGTGCCATCTGCCAATGGGAAGTAAACATGCTCTCCCATGCGCTTCAAGCCATCTTTGATTAATCCAAACGCAATGGAGTACCCCAAGTTTGCGCTGAAGTAAGAAGAGCTCACGTGGCCTACCATGGTCATCGGAATGGGCTCATCGGGGTTATTCACCGCCTGCGCACCTTCAGGGATCACCTTGTAAGGTTCAGTACACTTCAAGCCCACCAACTGTTTGCGATCGGTACGGATTGTGTCTTCACGGGCCCATGAGCGACGGCCAATGAAGCTGTAGGTTTTCTGTTTACCCGTGATCCAACCCATGTTCAGATCTTGCGGCGTCACAGAGCCATCCGTATCTTGACCGACAATGATGAAACCTTTTTCGGCGCGCAGAATGTGCATGGTCTCGGTGCCATAAGGCGTAATCCCAAACGGTTCGCCCGCGCTCATCACATGTTCCCACACGAACAGACCATGGTTCGCATTCACGTTGATTTCGAACGACAACTCACCCGTAAAACTGATACGGAACACACGCGCATCAACGCCTGCTACCTTCATGGTCTTCCAACTCATGAACGGCATCGTTTCTTCCGAAATATCTTCATCGCCAACCAATTGCTGCAACACATTGCGGCTGTGGGGGCCAGAAATGGTCATGGTCGCCCAATGGTCAGTCACACTCGTGAAGAACACTTCAAGCTCAGGCCATTCCGTTTGATGCCACAACTCTAACCAACGCAGCACGCCTGCCGCCCCACCAGATGTGGTGGTCATGATGAAGTGATCATCGCTAATGCACGAGGTCACCCCATCGTCGAACACCATGCCGTCTTCGTGACACATAAAGCCATATCGACAGCGACCAGGGGCGAGTTTGTCCCAGCCATTGGTATAAACCCGATTGAGGAAGGTACGCGCATCCTTGCCTTGAATATCAATTTTACCCAAAGTGGATGCGTCGAGAATGCCGACGCCTTCGCGGGTCGCCTTGCACTCACGCGCTAGCGTTTGCACCATGGTTTCATTCCCTTTCGGGAAGTACCAAGGGCGTTTCCATTGGCCAACATCTTCAAACTTTGCGCCTTTTTCCACGTGCCAAGCATGCATGGCTGTATAACGGCAGGGATCAAACAAATGCCCCGCATCTTGCCCTGCTAACGCACCAAACGTAACGGGTGTGTACATCGGACGGAAGATAGTCGTGCCCGTTTCTGCAATGGTTTTACCCATCGCATTCGCCGCGATCGCCATGCCATTGATGTTGCCCGTCTTGCCCTGATCCGTACCAAAACCCATCGCGGTATAACGTTTGATGTGTTCAATGGACTCATAGCCTTCACGCACCGCAAGCTCAATGCCTGCAGCAGTGACATCGTTTTGGAAATCAACAAACTGTTTGGGTGCGCGGCTCACTGGCAATCGGTGGGGCACCAAATACATCGCCATGGCAGGCGCTGTAAGATACTCATCCACCATAGGTAACATATCTTCGAGGTGCACATCGAGGTTTTCCGAAATGCGCATCGCCGCACCCGCGCCGCTCAACATCGCGTGGGATAACGTGCCATCGCCATCGACAGCGCCCGCATACTCCATCCCTTTGACATAATCTGAAGGCACAAAGGCCGCAATGTCGTCACGCCAAACGGGGCGACCACCAATGTGGCAACTCAAATGCAGTGCCGGGCTCCAACCGCCACTCGATGCCACGGTGTCACAAGAAATGACTTCCATCACGCCCGTCACCGTTTTGCCTTCTTTATCGATAGGCACCACTTCCGCCGCGGTGATTTCTGCACTGCCTTGCAGGTTCGCAATGCCATGACCAAAGATAACCCTGATCCCGAGCGCTTTCGCCTGTTCGATACGATCACCTTCGGCATACGCACGGGTATCGACAATCGCCGCAACGGTACGGCCACTTTCATGCCAATCCAATGCAGCGTTGTAGCCCTCGTCGTTTGAAGTCATCACCAGCAACGTATCACCCGGCGCCACGCCGTAACGACGCAAGTAAATGGATACCGCAGATGTCAGCATGCTGCCCGGGAGGTCGTTATTACCAAATACCAACGGACGCTCTATCGCCCCGGTTGCCAACAACACGTGCTTTGCGCGAATGTGATGAATACGCTGACGAATACCGCCTTGTTGCTCGCCAAGGTGATCGGTTTTACGCTCCACCACACCGACAAAATTGTGGTCGTAATAACCAAATGCCGTGCTTCTTGAAAGCAGCATGCAGTGATGATCAGCGTTGAGTATCTCAAGGGTTTCTGCCAGCCAGTCTGTGGCAGGTTTGCCGTCAATCGTCTCGCGACAATGCAAAAGACTGCCACCCATTTCCGACTGTTCATCCACCACGATAACGCGCAAACCTTGCCCCACCAGCCTGCGTGCAGCCATTAAACCCGCCGCACCTGCACCGATGATCAACACTTCGCAGTGTTGCTGCATTTTGTCGTATTTGTCCGGATCATTCCCGCGTGGGGTTTCACCCAAACCCGCCGCATTTCGAATGTGTTTTTCGTAGGTTAGCCAGAGCGATTCTGGGTACATAAAGGTTTTATAGTAAAAACCAGCTGGCATCATAGAGCCACCGAGTTTCCCGATGACAGACAAGGCATCGTTTTCCAAACTCGGCCACGCATTCACGACTTTTGCATCTAACCCGTCATAAAGCTCTGTTTGGGTCGCTCGTTGATTCGGTAATTCTGATTCTGGCGTTGAACCAATCTGCAAGATCGCATTTGGCTCTTCTGCGCCAGCGCCTAAAGTGCCGCGTGGTCGGTGATACTTAAAACTGCGCCCCACCACTTTGATGCCGTTAGCTAACATCGCAGACGCCAAGGTGTCGCCTTGATGACCTTGGAAGGTTTTGCCATTGAACGTGAACGTCAGCGAGGTATTGCGATCAATGCGCCCACCCTTAGAGAGGCGATTTGTCTGGCTCATACGCGTGCCTCCCCGCTAGGTGTATTTGTATCACTGTCATCACTCGGTGGTTTTTCACCGATTTTATAAACCGCTTCGATCTCGTAGGTGACGGTATTGCGCTGAACATTGAAGTACTTTCGGCAACCCGCCGTGTGTTGCCACATTTCACGGTGGCTGCCTTTGATGTTCTTGCGGTGGAAAAGATAGCGACCCCATTCGTCATCTGACAGGGCATCAGGATCTGACGGCCTGATGATGTGCGCTTCGCCGCTATACGTAAATTCTGGTTCTTCCCTGAGCTCTTCACAGTAAGGGCAATAAATCCTTAGCATGTCTTTTCCTTTCTCAACAAAGCGTCTTCTTCAACACGCGTTCAGTGACACTAGGTGTTCAACGCGGTGTGGGTTGTTTGAACGAACCTTCATTGGCACCTATCAGTGCGCCACGCCGGCCGCACCATGTTCATCAATCAAATGGCCGCTGATAAAGCGATTGAGCTTGAACGGTGCAGCCAATGGATGCGGGTTGTCTTTCGCGATCGTATGGGCAAACACATGGCCCGAGCCCGGCGTGGCTTTAAACCCGCCCGTGCCCCAGCCACAATTGAAGTACAAACCTTCCACGTCCGTTTGACTAATGATCGGACACGCATCTGGCGTGGTATCGACAATGCCGCCCCAATGGCGGTTCATGCGCACGCGGCTGAGGAAAGGGAACATCTCGACAATGGCGGAAATGGTATGTTCGATGATCGGGAACGAACCGCGCTGGCCGAAGCCGTTATAACTGTCGATACCCGCACCGATCACGAGGTCGCCTTTGTCAGATTGACTGATATACCCATGCACCTGATTCGACATGATCACCGTATCAATGCAGGGTTTAAGTGGCTCAGACACCATGGCCTGAAGAGGATGAGATTCAATGGGTAGCGTCATGTTTGCCATGCGCGCTAACTCGCCGGAGTTACCCGCGACAACACAGCCGACTTTGCCAGCGCCAATGAACCCATTCGGGGTTTCAACGCCTTTGACTTTGCCACCTTCAATGCGAAGACCCGTGACTTCCGTTTGCTGAAGCATGTCGACACCAAGCTGGTCAGCTGCACGCGCAAAACCCCACGCGACAGCATCATGACGGGCAACGCCCCCGCGAGGTTGCCAGCTCGCCCCCATCACGGGGTAGCGCGCACGCTCAGAACAATCGAGCAGCGGCACCAAATCTTGCACGCCCGCGGTGTCGAGCACTTCACTGTCGATGCCATTTAAACGGTTAGCACTGACACGGCGCTCAATGTCGCGCATGTCTTGCAAGGTGTGCCCAAGGTTGAGCACGCCGCGTTGACTAAACATCAAGTTGAAATTGAGTTCTTGTGAGAGCCCTTCCCACAGTTTGAGTGAATGTTCGTAAAGTTGTGCTGCTTCATCCCACAGGTAGTTTGACCGCACAATCGTGGTGTTTCGCGCCGTATTACCGCCGCCAAGCCACCCTTTTTCAACCACAGCAACGTTCTTTACGCCACACTCTTTGGCCAGGTAATACGCCGTCGCCAGCCCATGTCCGCCGCCACCCACAATGATCACGTCGTAATAGGGTTTTGGCATAGGGTTACGCCATGCACGCTGCCAGTTTTCGTGAAACGTGAGCGCATGTTTAAACAACCCAAACCCTGAATAATTTGTCATTCCGTTGTCCTGAATCACTGATGAATCGAATGCGTTCCCGATGCATGCGGGTTGCCTAAAAAAGTGTAGCTATTTCATTGCTCTCACGTGCAAAAACGCTGACTTTATCTCAAACATGGTAATGCGCGACCTGTGGGGTAAAGTTCGGTTTTGCGCCTGAGTTTGACGTTATTGCGACACTGCGTGAGCTCGCTTTTTAGTACCAATAAAAGGCATGGCATTCGGCCAAACGCTATTATGGGAAGAAGTGAACATATGAAAGGCTCGTCAGGAAGAGAACATCACGATATGCACAAAAAAAAGGCGTTCAGAGAAATCCCGCAACTTGAGAGTGATTTCGCCCTCGCGCCACACTCGCTGCACCACTACATCAGCAGCCAAGATGCCTCAACCTGCTTTTCTGCCTTGCCGACCGAAACGCCACTCGCCATCAGCTTTAATGGCGTCAGTCATGCAGTGATGATGACAACCCCGCAAGACATCGACGATTTTATTTATGGCTTTTCTCTGACCGAGCGCATCATCAATGATTGCAGCGAGATCCACGAGATCAGCCTCGATCAGGAAAACGATGCCATTCTTGCAGATGTTCAACTCGCTAACCGCGCCAATGCACGCCTCACACAAGCTAAACGGCATGTGGCTGGACGAACCGGATGCGGCATTTGTGGCGCAGAGTCCTTAAACCAAGCCATCCCTGATTTATCGCCCATGGGGGGCGAAAAACCGCTCGATGACGACAAGATCTTGGCACTGCGAGAAACCCTTCGCCAATGGCAATCACTCGGGCACATCAGCGGAGCGATCCACGCTGCCATGCTGGTTGATCATCAAGGGGAGATTTTACTGTGCCGAGAAGACATTGGCAGGCACAACGCACTGGATAAAACGCTGGGGGCCGCAATGCGAGGCCGTGTGTTGCAGCCAGCGCACACCTTGTTAGTCACGAGCCGTTGCAGCATTGAGTTAGTGCAAAAAGCCGTCATGGCGGGGGTGGGTTCATTGATCACGCTTGGCACACCCACCTCACTGGCGGTGAACACAGCCATTGCCACAAACCTCAACCTTATTCACCTACCCCGCCAAGATGCGCCTCGGTTTTATAATCGTGTGACGGCTTAGCGGTGAATGCCTGACGCCACATGCTCTCGTTGAGCAGAGTGTCATTAAGATGCTGCGTTCTTCCTCATGGAATCTCTGAATTACACCGCAGAAAGAAAACACGCGCTGAAAGATCCCATCAATAAGCCAACATTCTTTCTTCATCAGTGATTTAATGTTCGAAAAAATAGGCAAACGCCTTCATCGTCAGAAACGATGGGTTTAACAAGGACGTCATCATGTACACAAACGAAAAACCGCATCAACAAGATATCCCCCCAAAAGCCGCGGACTTCTTGCAAGTCTCGCTGGCTTTGTGCCTATGTTCTATCTTGATGGGCGTACTCTTTTTTGTCATTGAAGACACGCTTGGCTTTGTAGTGCCAAGTGCAGGCGTTATTTCTACCGCGGTGACAGCCATGATGACGGGCTTTTATTTTGGCCATAAGACTGAAGCTCTTATGTCCGCAAAAACACGATGGCTCGCCATTTTAATATGGACAAGCGCAAGCTATTTTTATGCGTTAGCTGCCTTTCAATATCATGGATTATCTTTGTCAGATCTTTTTGAGGAGTTTGGCAGTTTTGTATGGCTATTTGCGGGTTTCACAGCCCTGATGGCGGTGCTGAGTTATTTTGTGTTCAAATCTGGCGAAAAGACGGGCATAAAGAACAAGGCAAAAGTACGAGAGAAGCAAGCAAAAAGGGTTTGATAAGTTCGGGGACACACAAACAACAAAGCCAGTCCATCTCTCAGGCACTGGCTTTTTTGTGTCTAGCGTCAAGCAATCAGTCTTTCGCGATTTTCACTCGAATGGCGTTGCCCGCCACACTGCTCATGTTCAAGCTAGCGATCGCTTTTTTCGCTTCATCATCATTGGCCATTTCAACAAATGCGAAGCCTTTAGACAGGCCAGTTTCTTGGTCTAATACCAGCGAGCACTGACCAACAGAGCCATGAGCAGAAAACAGAACACGAATTTCATGTTCAGTGGTAGTGCGAGCAAGGTTACGAACGAGAAGTTTCATAGGAGACCATTCAGGTATAAGGAAATCCGGCGGATTGTCTCAGGTTATGCGATCTATACCAAGGAATTAATGCGTTCCTCCTCGTATCGGCACTGCGAAAGGTGTCAGCGGTAAGCCAAACGGGAGGCGAGAGCATCGTCAGAACGCCAATGAACAACAAGAAATTTAGTATCTACTCAATACTAAATCGGTCGCAGTTTTTCCCCTCTTAGTGCCAAATTGTCCCCCCTCATGATTACCCTGCTCTTTTGCCAAAGAATAAGGACATTCTTAGCGATGCGCAGCGAAGACAAATTTCACATATGGAAACACCGCCGAAAGCAGGAAGACAAATTTCACATATGGAAACACCGCCGAAAGCAGGGGATGTTCGTGTACGTTCTCCGCCTCTTTTTACTGGTTTCTTGTCCCATCCTGATTGGCGCATTCCTTGGCCTTTTCAACTATGCCGACCCTTCGTTCATTCACATCCTCTTCCTTGATCTCCCACTATACTTACTCACACTCGTCTTCGTCGTCATGACCTACAGTGTGCTGATTTGGTATGCCAAAGAAGCAAGCTTTAAACGTCGGTTAAGAAAACGACTCGAACAATCTCACAGCCTTTGAGAGCTATACAATGATAAACATCGTCGCCATTGACCATCTCGTACTAAGAACCTCCCACCTTGAAGATATGCTCACGTTTTATGTGAACATTCTGGGCTGTTCGATAGAGCGTCAAACGCCTGAACAAGCGGGCCTTACCCAATTGCGTGCTGGCAATGCATTGATTGATATCGTTACCGTTGACAGCGAACTGGGCGCGATGGGTGGCGGTGCACCAAAGGCTTCGGGCAACAACCTTGATCATTTTTGCCTACAAATTGCGCCTCAGTCCGAAGGCGATATTCTTCAACACCTCAACCAACACGGCGTCGAAACACCCGCATTTACAAGACGGTATGGCGCTGAAGGCTATGGGAATTCACTGTATATCAAAGATCCCGAAGGCAACACCGTTGAACTTCGCTGCACGCTTTCATAAATAACAGTTCAGACGTTACTTACTGTCAAAGAACAGCAACACACACCGGATTGCCCGTCGCAAATTCGTGTCCAGACGGCGAGAGCAAACCTGTTGCTTTATCAACGCGGTAACTCACGAGGTTGCTGGTATTTTGGTTGGCAACCACCAGCCATTCACCATCATGCGTGAGATTAAAATCTCTCGGGTTGATACCATTTGTGCTTATCGTTTGTTGTAAGGCCAGCATGTGGTTATTTTCTATTTTAAGCACGCAAATGACATTTTGCTGACGGCCGGATACATACAAAAACTGCTCATCATTGGAAAGACGAATCGCTGCCGCCGCACCGCCATCATTGTGTTTTTGAAAGGGTGCGAATGCATGAACGATCGTCCAAACACCATTCTCCGTTCTCTCAAGCACGGTCACTTCTTCGGATAACTCACAAAGTACGTAAGCAATTGATTCTTCATTGTTGAACACGAGATGTCGCGGACCACTGCCGGGCGGAAAAACCATATGCTGCGCATTCTCTCGATCAAGGTGCGCGTCGGAGACAGGGTAAAAGCTCACGCGATCGGTGCCCAGATCGACGGTGACTAAGGTGTTTGACGTTGCCAGGAATTGAGCGAAATGGGCGTGTGGCGCATCTTGTCGATCAGGGTTTGCCCCCGCACCCGTGTGCTGCACAGTATCGAAGTGCGTGAGTGACTCTTTTTCAAGGCGATACACGCTAAAACTGCCAGAGCCGTAGTTTGATGCCACCACCAGATCCTGTGCTGCATTGACTGAAACGTGGCACGGATAATCGCCGTCAATCGCGACCGATGACACTTCATTCATAATGCCATTGCGATGCGTCAGCAAGCCAATGCTTGCGCCTTCTTGGCGCGCAAATTCAGTCACCGCGAACACATGTTCGCCAGCAACGGTTACATAGGAGGGGTTCTCACAGCGCGACACGAGATTCGGTGCACAAAATGCACCTGTTTCAGCATTAAGGTCAACGGCAAGAATACCTTCACCCTCACCATCAATTGCGCCCATCGGTTGGGTGTAGCTACCAATCAATAATCTGTGTGTCACCGTCATCTGCTTGTGCCTTTCCTTATCACGTTTAGAGGGATAGATACTAACAGAGACCGCCATTAAATCAGCACGTTAAAATGTTGAAATACGATGAGTAACAGCTTACTTTCAATGTTGCTAATAATGACGACTCACTTATCACTTATTCCCTATCACGTCGAAGCGAACGCATGTCATCCATTCCACAATCAAAAGATGCATTAGGACAGGCGATCCGCGATGCCCACGCTAAATTAATGTGCGATTACCGCGCTGTGCCTGAACACATGACGCGAGAACTTAGTTTGGAAGGCAACGTAAAAGGCACGCAAATCAGTGTCTGCGACACAGTGGCGTACCTGATCGGTTGGGGCCAGTTGGTGTTAAAATGGCACACATTGACGTCGCAAAACCTGCCCGTTGATTTTCCCGACACGGGGTTTAAATGGAATCAACTGGGTTTGCTCGCCCAACATTTCCAACGCGAATATAATGAATGGCAATACGCAGCGTTGCTGGATGAACTCGATACAACGACCGCGCAAATTCTCGCGCTCATTGCCCACCTCAGCGATGATGAGCTTTATGGCGAACCCTGGTACGAAAAGTACACGCTAGGACGGATGATCCAATTCAATACGTCTTCACCCATGAAAAACGTACGAACAAAAGTACGACGCTTTAAAAAGGGAAAGGGGTTACGTTAAAGTGCCATTGAGCACTGACTCTGATTCGTATATGGGCGGTTGTTACGCTTTCTACATGACACTGTTACGCAAAGGAAATGCATGATGCAATGGGACACTTTTATCCTCTACGCCACGGTCTCGTTTTTCTATATCACTCGCCCAGGCCCTGCAATTTTACTCGCGATTCGAAATGGACTAACCGGAAAACTGACGGTGGTAGCTACATCAAGTTTGGCAAACATTATTGGCTTGTTTGTGCTATCCGCAGTCTCAATGTTAGGGCTGGGTGCGTTGCTATCAACATCCTCGGTATTGTTTACTCTTTTTAAAGGCGTTGGTGCCTGCTATTTGATTTACTTTGCATTATAATTATTGCTTCAAGCAATCGAAACCCATTGGAAAAAGGGATAGAACCAAAATCTACAAAACCCTATCACGCATACTTTTTCGAGAGCCTTTTGCTTTCGGTGACAAACCCAAAGCCCATTATTTTCTTTGCGTCTTTTTTCCCACAATTTTTAAACACTGAAATCTCCATTGCACCCCAGTTTTTCATCATGACGATCACCTTCATGACATTGTCATTTGGATCTCTCATGTTTTACGGTACAACAGCTAACGTGCTGAAAAAGACGCTCTCCAAAAACGTGGTTTCTCTTTGGTTTAATCGCATCACTGGTGGAATTTTTGTTGGGCTAGGGGCAAAGTTAGCACTAACACAACGCATGTAATTCAAGAATACCCATGCAAACTCAAAAATGCCCGGCATATGCCCCTTCAAACAAAAACGCCGCGAAAGCCATTGATGCTTAGCGGCGTTTCTCTTTACGTTGTCAGTACGACGGCTAGGAAGCCAGTTCCTGCAAAATTTGCTTTAACGTTTCGACGGGTTGAGCACCAGACACTGCACTTTCGCGATTGAAAACAAACGTGGGTACAGAAGAAACGCCAAGCTCTCTCCAATACGCATTTTCCGAGTCAAAGGCTTGTTGTGCGTCTTGCTCATCAAGCGGTGCCATCGCCGTTTCGGCGTCAATGCCTACTTCATCAAGCAACCTAGCAAGCACAGCACGATCAGAAATGTCCTGCTTCTCTTTGAAGTAGGCATCAAATAATCGCAATTTCAGAGCAGTCTGCTTTTCTACTGACTTTGCAAACGCCAGCAGAACATGTGCGTCTCGAGTATTCAGTGTTTTCATGTCTTCAAAAAAATTGAACGCATAACCCACCTGCAGGCCCAGCTTTGTCAGTTGTTGACGATTGCGGTCGCTGTCCATCTTCAACATGCCGTATTTTTTCATTAAGTGTTGATGAAGATTCACCCCGTCCGGAGACACATTCGGGTTCAATTGGAAGGGCTGCCATTCAATCTCTATGCGATCTTGCATGCCGAGTTCATCGATTGCCGTTTCAAGGCGTTTATACCCAAGAATGCACCACGGGCACACCACATCGGAGACAATATCAATTTTGATTTTTTCGGCCATGTTGCTGCTTCCTTTCCTCTTTGCGTCGTTTTTATTATGACCACTGCCTTGCAGTCAATCTACGGTATGTCTGCGATTAATCCATAATACGTTGGTATTACTATGATAGTTGGCGTACGCCACGCCAATTTTTTCGTCGGAGAGAAAGACACCACAAACATTTGTTCAGTCACATTTCTCCGTGATGCTGCATCACCTATCTTCCTCTGAAAGGAATCTACTCATCATCAGGTCTGTATGGGTATCGACATAACAAGATGCAGGTGTAGGTACAACCAATGAAAAAGTTAGTGCTAATGGCGGCGGCAATTCCTTTTGCAGGCGTCGGTCAAACTTGGGTAAATGCTGATGCGCCCGCGACCGTCGTAGAGCTCTATACCTCAGAGGGATGCAGCAGTTGCCCGCCTGCCGAAGACACCCTCAATGCCCTAGAGCGTAACGCTGATTTGTGGAAGAAAGTCATCCCCCTCGCCTTTCATGTCGATTATTGGAACTACATCGGTTGGGAAGACACCTTTGCCGATCCCGCATATAGCCAGCGACAGCGAGACAAAGTCAACCAAGGGCAATCGAGTGGCGTTTACACGCCGGGGTGGTTCATTAACGACCAAGAATGGCGCGGCTTTTTCGCTCGCCAAGCCATTCCTTACGCCAATGGCCCAAAAGCTCCCAAATTGACGGCGATGCTGTCAGACAAAAAACTCCGACTCGACTACGAAGGAACACAAACCTTGATTGCTAATATCGCGCTCGTAGCAATGAACCAAACGACCGAGGTTAAGCGTGGCGAAAATCGAGGAAGAACGTTAGACCATGATTTCGTCGTGGTGGATTTTGCGAAGATAGCAGGGAAAAACCATTGGGAATATACGCTACCTTCTTCGCTCGACATTTCAGCCAATGCCATTGCAGTGTGGCTAACGCCCCCTCAAGGCGGTGACCCGGTTCAAACCGTCGCGGGCTGGTTAGACACCCCTTACCCGAACTAAGTCGCGGTTCCCTCTAACCTTCACGGACGAGGCATTGAGATTGAATAAGATGCTCAGATTCGACACTAGATGGAAAAGTCTTACGATTTTTCTTCGCTTACTGCTGCCGACTCAGGCACCACGATTTCCTTGTTTTCCTCAAGGAAAGCCTTGAAGCCTTCAAGCGGCAGTGGTCGACTTAGATAGTAGCCCTGTGCCAAATTACAGCCTTTCGATTTGAGCATTTCAAATTGCTCTGCTGTTTCAACGCCTTCTGCCACCGTCTTTATCCGCAGCCCTTTGGCCATTGCAATCACGGCAGTCGCAAGCGCTTCATTTAATTCGACATCCGTAATGCCATCGACAAACGAGCGGTCGATTTTCAGTGCATCGAACGGGAATTGCAGCAGATAGCTTAGGGAAGAATATCCCGTACCAAAGTCATCCATCGATAGCATCACACCCATATCGTGCAGGTGTGAAATCATCTCTTTGACCTGACATTGTTTGGTCAACAACAGGCCTTCTGTCACTTCCAGTTCTAAGCGAGATGGATCAAAACCGTCATGGTCTAAATGCTTTTCAAGATCGCCGATAAAGTTGGGCTGACGAATTTGCTGAGGCGATATATTCACCGCTAAATGCAGTAATTCACCCGAGGAATTGGTCAGTTTCGCAAAATCTTGGATGGCCGTCCTGAGTACAAAATTCCCGATTTCATAAATCAAATTCGACTGCTCTGCGATCGCAATGAACTTATCGGGCGGCACAGAGCCAAGTTCTTCATTATTCCAACGCAGTAAGGCTTCTGCAGCCACCACTTTATTGGTTTGCATGTCTATCAGGGGTTGATAGACCAGCGAGAATTCATTTTTCGATAACGCCCACACAAGGTGATACTCCATGCGCACACGCTCGTGAACACTGTCGTTCATTTCAGACGTAAACAGGCGGTAGCAGTCTTTCCCGCCACTTTTGGCTTGTTGTTTGGCTACATCGGCATTCGCAAATAGGCGCTTAAAGTCATCTGAATCCAGTGGCGAAATCGAAATCCCGATACTGGCGGTGACATGCACTTCCCCATCACCGTTAATGGAGATGGGTTTATTGATGGCCTTGCGCAGCTTGCTCTCAATTTGGCAGGCGTTTTCAGCTTGGTGCAAACCTGGGAGAACGATGAGGAACTCATCACTGCTTACCCTTCCCACTGTATCTATTTCTCTCACCACTTTTGTGATGCGCTTTGAAAGCTCCACTAAGACTTGGTCACCCACATCATGACTGAGGGTGTCGTTGATCAATTTAAAGCCGTCGATATCGACGAGCATGACGCCGGTGAGTTGTCCTCGGCGTAAATCATGGGTGATTGCGTAGCGCAGACGATCGAGAGTCAGGTTTCGGTTTGCCAGCCCAGTTAGCGAATCATAAAGCGCGCGCTGCAAAATCAGCTCTTCGTTACGACGAAGCCGAAGCTGGTTATAAATACACAGTTTCACTTCTGCGGGTGACACGGGTTTGCTGATGTAGTCGGCACATCCGATCTTCATGCCCATTTCGCGCCCTTCATCTTCTTGCGATTCTGTGATCAGAATGAGGGGAATGTCGCGCGTGCTAATGTCATTTTTAAATTTTTGGCAAAGTTCGAAGCCGTCAATGTCAGGCAAATCGACATCCATCAAGATCAGGCGGGGCTTTTCAGATTTCACCAACACACTGGCGGTTTTACCTGTGGTGGAAAAAATAACGCGGTACTCTTCACCCAAAATGGCATTGAGTATGCGAATGCTGTTCGGAGACGGGTCGATCAGCAGTATGGTGTCTTTATCGAGTGCATCCTGACTAAGGTTTATCATTCGCACCTCCCACCACTTCAGCTTCATATATTCCGTTCAACTCATCGTCCAAATACGCATTCAAGGCGACCATGGCTTCCGTGTATTCAAGGTTGATCAACTTGTCACCGATCGGTTTGAGTTTTGGCGCCACGTCGCAGTAATCCACCAACAGTTGATAGTACGTATCGATGGCCATCAAATCTTGTGCCATGACCTGATTTTTAAAATGCATCATCCTGTTCATGAAGGCATTAGCAGCGCTGCTCTCCGACGCGCCAGCCTTGTTCTGCGTTGCACCTTGACGCTTAGGATCGATAGCTGTGCCGCCGCGTTTCAGAAAGATCTGGCCGATTTCTTTAATGGCATTATCAACGTCACGCTTAAACTGGCTCAGCGCCGCATCATGATCGCCCAACGCCATCAAGACATTTTGTAATTGCTTCGCGGATTTTCTGAGTGCAATCACCGACAAATTCCCTGCGCTCCCCGCAATGGTGTGCGCATGTTCTGCCGCTTGCTTTAACTGCCCTGATTCAATGTGCTGATAAAGCATGTTTTCTTGCACACGCGCCTGATGCACAAAATCACTGAGCAATTTGAAGTAGAGGGTGCCATTACCCATCACTCGTTTGATGCCTTCTTCGGTATCAACGTAGTCGTATTCGTCTTCCTCTTCTTCTGCCTCTGACACCAGTAAATCCGTGGTTGTCACCGCAAGCCCAAGGTGCACGGCCAATTTCTGCAATAATGATTCCGCTTCAATGGGTTTCGCCACATGGTCGTTCATACCAGCATCGCTACAACGCTGTCGATCACGCTCCATGGTGTGAGCAGTCACTGCCAGAATCGGTAAGTGTTCTGGGTCTGCGGTTTCGTGAATAATGCGCGTGGCTTCTAAGCCATTCATTTCTGGCATTTCCAAGTCCATGAGAATCGCGTCATACAACTCAGGCGCTGGGCACACTTTCATCACCGCTTCTTTGCCTGTTTGTGCGATGTCGACTTGAAAGTCATTACTGATCAGAATTTCTTGGGCGATCTGTTGGTTGATTGGCATGTCATCCACCACCAAAATACGACGGCCTGCGCCATTGACAGAAACGCCTGACAAACGGTTCTGTGCATCCAATACACGGCGGTGTGTTTTCGGTAAGTTTTGCCCCATCACATCCATGATGGTGTCGAACATGACAGAGGCAGAAATCGGTTTGTGCAGATAGCCATCGATTTTCCCTTTGCCTTTTTCTTGCTCGATGTGTGCTTTATCGAAGGTGCTGATCACAATCACTAAGGGAATGTTCTCTTTCGGCATGTCTGCTTGAAGTTTGTCTAAGAGGTGGTAACCTTTTTTGCACGGCATGTGCCAATCAAGCAGCACAAGATCAAACTGTTCACCTTCTAAATCAAGGTGTCCTTCTTCAATGGCACTGAAGGCTTCATCCACGCTGCTCACCGCTTCGCAATCAAAGCCTAAAGACGTAATGATTGCGGAGTGCACAGCAATTGATGAGGGGTTGTCGTCAACCACTAAAATGCGGAGTTCTCTCAAGTCCACGGGCACGGCAAAGCTTTTGTTTGATGGCACAGAAGAGACTTGCATGTCGAGGCTGAAATGGACGCCCGATGTCTCCTCTTCGTCATCCATTAATACGCGCCCACCCATCGAATCGATGAGGTAGCTGGCGATGAGGAGATGGAGAGATTCGTCCACTTCAGACATCGCCATCATGGCGCGTTCAGCGAGTTCTTCGAGGTGATCCGACGGCTCGTCGTTTTCAGCAATATTCTCTTGAATCGACACACGCAGCGTCACTGAATGGTCAGAAAGATTGTCGGCGTCAATGCTCAATACAATTGGACAACCTTTCCCAATCAGAATGGCTTCAGAAATCAGATTAAGCAGAATGCGGCGCATTCTGTCTGGGTCGCCAATCAAAGACCGCGGCACGTCGAGGGGAACATTGAACAGCAATTCAACTTCTCGACTTTCGGCTTCGCCCAGTAAATAGTCACGCAAACTTTCAAGCAATTGGTCCAGGTCAAAAGGTGTATTTTCCAACGTCAGGAACTGTGTTGAAATCTCCTCAAAATCTTGAAGGTTGTCGCTCAACACCGTGGCACGTTTCGTGGCACGATGAAGGCTATCAACATACACCGCTTGCTTATTACTGAGCGATGTTTTTTTCAACATTTGTGTGCAACTTGCCGCCGTCGCCAACAAGGGATAGAGCGACATATTGGTTTCAGCCAATACATTAAAGCTGCGGCTAAGCGCACTGGGAATGCCTTTTCGCGCACCCGCGATCAAATGCATCCCCATTTTCAGAAACAGCTCGTCAGGCGCGATGGGATACACCATGTAATCGCTCGCACCCACGCGGTATGCCAATTGTTTTTGTTCTGAAGAGAATTGGTTGGTCGTTAGGAGAATGCGGGTGTCTTTACAGGTAGGAATTTGGCGTATTTTTCGAATCTCTTGTTGTAGCGACTCGCCATCGGAGAAATGGAAATCCATGTTCAATACAAGAATGTTCACGGGGTGTTGTTCGAGAATGGTGTTAAGTTTTTCAGGTGTGGCAACAGAACGAAGCCAAAAGCCATTTTCGCTAAGCACTTATTGGTAAAAATCGATATGGGAAAGATCTTCATCAGCAAGCACGATAACGGGCTCATTTTTCACCAAACCTTTCATTAGACATTCCTTTCGATGTTATTCGCCAAAAGCGGTCGCTCAATGTCCCGTAAAAGTAGAATAGGAGAATCGCTGTAAAAAAAGCGGACGTTTTTAGGAAAAAAGCCCTCATCAACCCGAACAACCAACGTACTTCTGGTAAGCATGTTCTCTTCAGTCTCGTACTTTGGAAGCATATATTTATCTAATAAAACTAGTGGCTTTTTTGTCTACCTGCCAAATCCACTTGCACGCTGATCATCAATTAGTTATTGCCATCACTTAGTAAGCGGGCTCGCAACACATCAAACTCCTGTCTTTACAATTGCATTAAATTGTCAGCATTCTTAGACTTATCACTGAAATATACCCTCATCAAATGCCACAAGTCTCATATATGAAACACATATTAATCATTATCTTGCAGATAGCTTGATCGCTTTATCAGCTTCGATTGATCTGTACTAAGTTTATACAACGACTTTGTTTGTGAGACATACATTCCACAATTGAAACGGATGCGTTCAGGAGAAGGATATGGCCGTCACTTTAGTGCTTAGCCAAGTAGCAGGTCAGGCGTTTGTGATTGATAAAAATGGGGAAGTAAGCCCCGCTCAACCAAACATGCAGCTGAACACTGGCGATGTAATCTCTGTGCCTAAGGGAAAAAATGCTTGGCTTGTAACAGAAGACCAAGAACAAATTGATGTCCTCGACGACGCGTTATTGGTCGGCGAAGACGGCGTTGAAAGCCTAAATCTACCTTCTGATGTGATGGATATCATTGCCGCTATTGAAGACGGTCAGGATCCAGGGCAAGTGGAGGACTCGGAAACCGCTGCTGGTGAACAATTATCTGAGTCTAGTTGGGGCGCACAAGTTGTCATCGAAAGTAATGAGTTCGATAGCACGACAGAAGATGGCATTCCTCGTTTTTTCAATGCCATCTTGGTAGAAGCGGGTTTATCACCTCTACAAATCGACGCTATCAGTAATACCCGTTATGCCTTGCTCGCAAATCAAGAGACCGATACGTCTGACACTGATTCTACCATCGACCGCCCTGCAACCGTTTCTGGCGATACACAAGCTCAACTGGAAGATAACGACGGCGATGGTCCCATTACCGTTTCGGGTTCAATTAACGTCTCCGATCCCGACTCAAACAATCAAACAACTATACCGAACACCACTGTCGATAGCGCATATGGCACCTTGGTGCTGGTCGATGGCAATTGGGTTTATACACTGGAACCTGATAAAGCGAAGCCGCTTGCCGAAGGCGAAGAAGCAACAGATGTTATCACCCTCACCGCCACTGATGGCTCATCGCATCAAGTGACGATCACTGTTACTGGTAAAGACGATGCTGCAGAAGTGTCTGGTGATGTCACTGCAAGCATCACTGATAGTGAATCAGTGACGTCGGCATCGGGCTCTATTATAGTTACCGATCCTGACAACGGTGAAACTGCGACCATAGAAAACACGAGTGTCGAAGGAGAATACGGTACCTTCGAGCTCATCGGTGGTGATTGGACCTATGTGCTCGACCCAGACAAAGCACAATCATTAGCAGAAGGCGAGGAAGCCGTTGATTCCATCATATTGACAGCATCTGATGGCTCACAACATTCCATCGATATTACGGTTACTGGCACCGACGATGCTGCAGTCGTGACAGGCGACACAACCGCAGCGGTTCAAGATTCAACGGAAGGCGCAACAACGGCAACAGGGTCGATCACCATTACCGATCCTGATAGCGGTGAAAAAGCCACCATCGATAACACCAGTATTGAAGGGCAATACGGTACCTTTGAGCTTGTTGATGGTAACTGGACCTACACGGTCGACCGTGAGAAAACCCAATCTCTCGCAGAAGGTCAAGAAGCGGCCGACACCATTACGCTTGCGGCATCCGATGGCTCACAACATACCATTGAGATCGTAGTAACAGGCACAAACGATGCTGCAGTGGTCACTGGTGACACGACCGCAGCGGTTCAAGATTCAACAGAAGGTGCGGCAACAGCGACAGGATCGATCAGCGTGACCGATCCTGACAGCGGAGAAACAGCCACCATCGAAAACACGAGTATTGAAGGGCAATACGGTACCTTTGAACTTGTTAATGGCAATTGGACCTACACGGTTGATCGTGAAAAAACTCAACCTCTTGCAGGCGGCGAAGAAGCGACTGACACCATCACGCTTACGGCATCTGATGGTTCACAACATCAGATCATGATTAGCGTTACAGGTACTGATGATGTTGCCGAAATCACCGGCGATACAACGTCTAGCGTGCAAGACAACGCCCAAGGTAATGCGGTTGCGACAGGCAGCATTAGCGTCTCCGACCCAGATGTAAATGATAACACCACCATCGCCAACACATCCGTTCAGGGGAGTTACGGCACCCTCGTCTTGGTGAATGGGAACTGGACGTACACCGTAGATAAAGAGGCTGCCGCCCCGCTTGCAGAAGGCGAACAAGCTCTAGACATCATCATCTTGGTTGACAGCAATGGCGATGAACATCAAATCGTCATGAGCATCACAGGAACCAACGACCCTGCAGAAGTGGCAGGTGAAGTGTCCAGTACCATTGTCGGCACAGAAGGTGGCTTGACCGCAACAGGACAGCTTTCTTCCACGGATATTGACGGGCAAAACAACGCCTTTGTCGCTGAAACTGTGACGACTCTTCGTGGAGAACTCACCATCGATGCATCAGGCAATTGGACTTACGAATCCACCGATCCAACAGGCGTCATCAAATCCCTTGGTGAAGGCGATACCCTCACAGAAGTCGTGACGGTTCATGCGGCAGACGGTACAGAACAACAAATTGAAATCACCTTCCAAGGGGTGAACGACGAAGCTGTATTCTCAGCCATCAGCACAGGCACGATCAATGAAGGTCAAGACGGATTATCTGCGGCGGGATCGATCAACGTCGTGGATGCTGATGCTGGTCAATCCTTCATGCAAGCCGGCGATATTGATGGTCAATACGGCGTACTCACGATTGATTCGGCGGGTAACTGGAGCTATGCAACAAACGACAGTAGCTTGTCGACCATCAACTCGCTCACAGACGGCGAGCATATCACTGACACCATCACCGTTTACTCTCTTGATGGTTCCGAAACCCAAATTACTATCACCATCAATGGCTCAAATGATGATGCCGTGATTGATGGTGATGTCACGGCAACCGTCTTTGATAACGGCGGTACATTATCAACGTCTGGCGAACTCTCTTCACAGGATGTCGACGGCAATGACGATGTCTTCGTTGCAGAAACCGTGTCCACGCCACGCGGCGAATTCACCATCAATGCTGAAGGTGCATGGACATATACCTCCACCGATCCGACGGGCGCAATTGAACGCCTAGGTGAAGGCGATACCCTGACCGAAGTCGTGTCGGTTCGTGCAGAAGACGGCACAGAGCAACAGATCGTGATCACCCTTGAAGGTGTGAACGACGCGCCCGTTTTCTCCGGTATTTCAACCCGTGATGTTTACGAGACCAACGGTGTAATTAGCGTATCCGGCTCAATCAACACGGTTGACCCAGATTACGGTGAATCTTTCATGTTGGCGGGCACCTATCTCAGTGATTTTGGGTCGGTCAGCATTGATCGCGCCGGTAACTGGACATACACGTCTGATCCAAATCAAAGCTCTGCACTTGATGCACTAGCAGAAGGGGAAGCCTTAGTCGAGTCGATCACTGTGCGCTCAGTGGACGGAACGGAAACAGAGCTAATTGTCACCATTATTGGCACTAACGATCCCGCTGAAATTGCCGGTGACATTACCGGTACGGTCATTGAATCAGATGGCACCATGTCTACCACTGGCTCATTGACGTCTACCGATGTTGATGGCACTGATGGTGCGTTTACGGTGCAAACCATTGAAGGTCGATGGGGTGAATTGACCATTGCCGAAGATGGTTCTTGGACATATAGCACCGCAGATGAAAAAGGCGCGATTGATCGCCTAAGCGAAGGTGATCAGCTTACCGATACCATCACAGTGCGTGCTGAAGATGGTACCATGCAGAGCGTCACCATCACCATTGATGGCACAAACGATGTTGCAACATTTGGTGGTATGCAATCTGCCACCATCAACGAAGCAGATGGTCAACTTTCTACGTCTGGTCGCGCCACGGTATCGGACGCGGACTACGGCGAATACTTCTTCAACATAGGCACCTATACGGGCACATACGGTGAAGTCACTATCGACAAAGCGGGTAATTGGACATACACCACAGATCCGTCTCAAACCGATATGCTAAATGGTCTAGATGCGGGAGACCCGCTGGCAGACACCGTCACGGTGTATTCGCTTGATGGCACACCTTTAGACATCGTGATCAACATTGTTGGCACTGACGACCTTCCTATTGTTAGCGGTGAAGTAACGGGTGACCTCACAGACACAACGTCCGGCGAAATCCTTACTGTCAACGGAGAAATCAGTATTTCTGACGTTGATGCAGATGATGTGCCAAGCTTTGAAAACACCCGCATCGAAGGCGAGTATGGGGCATTGGAGTTGCTAGATGGGGCATGGACGTACACCCTCTATAAAAACGCTGCCTCAGAAATTCCTGGGGGAGATACAGACACCGATACCATTACGCTTACAGCAACCGATGGTACAACGCAAAGCATTGTTATCACTATCACAGGCACGGATGATGCGCCAGAACTTCGCGGTCACACGACGGGCGATTTAGATGATGGAGGCGATCTGTCGACCAGCGGCACAATTGAGATTGTCGACCCTGATTCGGATGATAACCCTACCCTACCAGATGCCACCGTAGACGGTACGTTTGGTTCGCTAGACCTTGTTGATGGCGAATGGACCTACACGCTTAATCCAGACAGCGTTGCGTCACTGAACGAAGGTGACATCACAACCGACACCATCACGATTGAAGCGTCTGACGGTTCAACCCATGACATCGTCATTACCATTACGGGGACAGATCAAGAACCTGTGTTGCAAGGCAGCACAACGGGCGCAGTCGCTGAAGGTGGCCTACTCACTGCTACGGGTACGGTAGACCTCGTTGATCCAGATTCAAACGACAATCCAACCTTGCCAAACGGCACAATCCACGGCCAATACGGTTCGCTGGAAATGGTAGATGGCGCATGGACGTACACGCTAGATCCTGAATTGGCGCAATACCTAGACGAAGGTGAATCAACCATAGATACCATCAGCATTACAGCATCTGATGGCACAGTTCACGACATTGAAATAACGATCACAGGTAGCGAAAGTGCCGCCGAGTTAGGTGGCGATATCGTTGGAAACGTGGCAGACGATGATGCGTCTCTCGTCGCGAACGGAAGCCTGTCTATTGACGATCCAGACACCAGTGACAACCCAACGCTACCGGATACCACACAAAACGGCCAATATGGCACCTTCGAAATGGTGGATGGCGATTGGACATATACCCTTGACCCTGAGCTTGCTGAGTCTCTTGACGGCGGTGTCACTGTTGCTGACACGATCACTATCACTGATTCTGAAGGCGCTGAACACACGCTCGTCATCAATGTAACGGGGACTGATGATGCTGCTGTCCTAACAGGTGAAACCACGGGTACCCTGACGGAGGGCTCTGGTGTCGTTGCACCAAGCGCGTCAGGTACCATTGAACTTGTCGACCCTGACACGGGAGATACGCCAACCATTGAGAACACAAAGGTGGACGGTGAATTCGGTAGCTTAACTCTCACTGATGGTGAATGGACATACACCCTCAATCCTGGTGCAGGCCAGTCTTTAGCTGAGGGAGAAAGCACCATAGACACTCTCACTCTAACTGACAGCGAAGGAAAAACGCATGACATCGTGATGACTATCACGGGTACTGACGATGCTGCGGTGGTAACGGGCGATACGGCGGGCAGCACCATAGACCAAGGCACCACGGTGTCGGGCTCTATCAGCATCAGTGATGTGGATAACGGTGAAAACCCAACCATCA
>JBELME010000028.1:0-25497 GCA_042096095.1 Enterovibrio sp. | reverse complement strand
TCAATGGTAAGGTAAACATGGGCGTATTTCCTCCCCCAGTTCAAAAGAAAGGCGATGCCTGCTTCTTTAGCGATCACACCGACATTGGCATGGGTATCAATGCTAACTCTAAAAACCAAAAAGCAGCAGAACTCTTCTTAGACTGGATGACGACATCAGAATTCGCAGAATCGATGACCAACGAGCTCTCTGGGTTTTTTTCTCTATCAAACCACTTTTTTAACTTGAGGAACCCTATTGCACAAGAAATGATGTCTTGGCGCGACAAGTGTGACTCTACCATCCGCAATACCGCTCAGATGCTCTCTCGCGGCGAACCCAATTTAGAAATCGAAGTGTGGAACGCATCGACATCAGTGATGACAGGTTCAATGACACCGACACAAGCCATCAGCAAGTTACAAAGTGGTTTAGAAAGTTGGTATCAGCCTCAAAAAGACAGTGTAAGACTCAACACTGACACATGTTCAGCATTAAGTTTGTAAACCCACAACAAACGTCAAAGGCAATACCGCTAAAGTCCAGTGCCAAACTGGGCTTTCTTGTGTCGCCCTGTATTCAGAAATACCCGCGCTTGGATCACAGTAAGTAACCACTCATCTTACGGGTATCCCCCTTCCCTATTTTAGGCAATGCTTTCTCTGAAATGCCTTCGCCAGACAAACACGTGTAAATTGAATCTTCGTTCCAATTATTTTCTGTCGCGAATTATTTGTGCGTTTGATAACAAAAAACAGCTAAAGACTTTCAAGCCACGTGCCGATACCTACGTTTGATGTCACAATCCACAACCAATTTTTCACGCTGAAGTACCATTTTTTAGAAGCGCGAATTTTAGCCAAGCTTTGGCACTTATCTTCCCATCGAGGCTATTGTAGAGTGAGAGAGCAATGAAGTTGTCCGTCGTACAAAGAACGATAGCGGGCTTTGCCTTAATGTTTGTGTTGATTGCATTGCTAAGCAGTGTCAGTTTATTCAACGCAAATACCCTTCAAAGCAAAGTTGAGCAAATCACCGACCAAACCACGCCAATGGTTGTCACCTCTGGCAACCTTATCACCCAGTTGATGCACACGAACCTTCTCGTGAGCACCTTCCAAGATAACCCAGCCATTGCTGCAAACATTGACGAGCGATTCGACCGCCAGAAGCAACGCTTCTTCGAGACGCTGAACAATGCACAGCTCAATGCGAACCTTAATGAAGAACGCCAGCAGATCCGCCAGATTTCTTCGGCGTCGTCGCGCTACTTCGAACAGGCTTCCGTCCTGATTGATTTGCAGCAACAATCCGACCGTTTGGTGGAAGAACGCGAAACGCTTGATCTTAAGTTCTTGCGTCTTGAAGATACTTACCAATGGGCGGCAAACCTTTTGCTGCAAAAAGCGTCAGTGAAGCGCTCATTGCATAACCGCGCAGAGTTGATCACAAGCGGTATCGCGCGAGACTTGAAACTGGTTCGCCGTGCCGATCAAAGCACCGATCTGGTTACGCTTCGCAAAGCCCTTTCTAAAGACATCGAAATCGCATTTAAACGTCTAGAGCTCATCTCTGTTGAGGACGATGTGAAAGCACGCTATGCACGCAATTTGAAGAAAGTTGAAGTACTCACTTTGGATAAAAATGGCTTGCTTGATGTCCTTGCACAACAACAATCCGTCAACAGTCAACTGCAGTTCGAACGTGAGAAAACAACAGAACAAACAGACAACATTCAGTCATTGTTAGAAGACCACGCCAAATACGCCCAACAACTTGCTGCAACAAGCCGTGTTGATGCTGAAAATGCCGTTCGTGAAGCGCTGTTTTACATCATTGTGATGACCTCTATCGCCGCAGTGATCAGCCTCGTGGTTGGTTTTAGCATCACGCGTAGCATCCAAAAGCCATTGGCCGTGATCACTAACGTGCTTGAAAAAATGACCAACGGCGATATGCGTACCCGCGCTAACTATGTTGCGAATGATGAATTTGGCGACCTCAGCCGCTCAATCGACATGCTGGCAGACACCATGTCACAAACCCTATCGAAGTTCGGTGACGGCGCGTCTCATCTGCTCGACGAAGCCAGCCGCGCTGCGTCTGTGAGTGACAGCGCCATGTCCCGTGTTGAAGACCAAAAGTCACGCACCGATCAGGTCGCTGCGGCGATTTCTGAAATGGAAGTCAGCGCGAAAGAAATTGCCCGCTCAACAGAGCTCACCGTCGTGGAAGTAGAAAACACCAACCAAGCGGCCAACAGCGGCCGTTCGCAGGTTTCTCGTAACCGCACGCTCACGGAACAACTCTCTGGCAATATCAGCGAAGCGGTGTCCAACACTCAGCAGTTGAACCAGTACTCCAGCAATATCGGTTCTATTTTGCATGTAATCCAAGAAATCGCAGAGCAAACCAACTTGCTTGCCCTGAACGCAGCGATTGAAGCGGCACGTGCTGGCTCGCATGGTCGAGGTTTCGCCGTGGTTGCTGATGAAGTGCGTGCCCTCGCGAACCGCACACAGAGCTCGACAGAAGAAATTCAGCAAATGATCAACAACCTGCAAGGGAACGCATCGCGCATGGCAGAAACCATGAACGTAAGCCAGAAACAGATGGAAGAGTGTTTAACGCAAACCCGCCTGACAGACGAAACCCTGCAAGACATCGTGTCACGCATGGAAGCCATTCAAGAAATGGCGGTGCATGTTGCACAAGCGACGGAAGAACAAATCAAGGTCAGTATCGACGTGGCTGAACACATCAACGGCATTGCACATGTTGCGTATGAAGCGGAGAAAGAAGCCCGTGCTTCTGCGGCGAGCAGCGAGTCTCTTGCTGACTTGGCGCAAGACCAGCAAAACCTGATTGCCAACTTCCGCGTGTGAGGACATGAACATGAAAAAATCGATACTTATGCCATTCGCAGCGGCAGTGCTGGCCACCTCCTCTTTCGCGAGCGCACAAACCACGCTCGTGATTGACTCATGGCGCAGCGACGATGCTGTCTGGAATGAAAAAATCATTCCAGCCTTTAACAAGCACTATCCCAACATCAAAGTGGAATACCGTTCTCCACCTGATTTAGATGCGTCTAAATGGAACGGTGACATGGACGCCCGCTTTAAGAGCCAAACCGCTGGTGATTTGATTGCGTGCCGTCCGTTTGATGGGTCATTAGCGCTATTCAAACGTGGCATCTTTAAAGAAGTCACCGAAATGGAAGGCATGGAAAACTTCCCAAGCTTTGCGCAAGCACCTTGGCAAACCGACTCTGGCGCACAAACGTTCTGTTTGCCGATGGCGTCCGTGATCCATGGCTTTTTCTACAACAAAGATATCTTCAAAGAACTGGGCGTGAATGAGCCTGTGACAAATGCAGATTTCTACTGGGTGCTAGAAAAGGCCAAGCGCAATGGTTACCTGCCCCTCGCCATGGGCACCAAAGACAAATGGGAAGCGGCCACCATGGGCTTTCAAAACATAGGCCCAACCTATTGGAAAGGCGAAGATGGCCGTGGCGCATTGCTTAACGGCCAAGAGCGCATGGACAGCAAGCCTTACCGCGACACGTTCCGCCATTTGGAAAAGTGGGCAAAGTACATGGGTGACGATTTCGACCAACGCGGCTATAACGACGCCATCAATCTTTTCGCGAATGGTAAAGCTGCGGTCTATCCAGCAGGGTCTTGGGACATCATGAGTTTCAACGGCAAGGTGAACATGGGGGTTTTCCCACCACCCGTCGAGAAAAAGGGGGACGCTTGCTATTTCAGTGACCATACCGATCTCGGCATGGGAATCAATGCCAATTCAAAGCACCCAGAAGCGGCAGAAGCCTTCCTAAAATGGATGACAACAGCAGAATTCGCAGAGTTGCTGACCAACGAGATCTCGGGTTTCTTCTCGCTCTCAAACCATTTCTTTGACGTGAAAAACCCTATCGCGCAGGAGATGATGTCCTGGCGTGATAAGTGTGACTCCACGATTCGTAACACCGCGCAAGTGTTAACCCGCGGCAAACCAGATCTTGAAATGGAAGTATGGGATACCACCACGTCCGTGATGGGTGGTTCCATGACACCTACACAAGCAGTCAATCAGCTACAACGCGGTTTGGAAAGCTGGTACCAACCTCAAAAAGACAGTAAGCAATCCGTCTCAAGCAGCGCCTTGTGTAATTGCTCACCATTGATGCAATAACGCGTTAGTCTTTAATCAAAAAACCGCTAAGCCCGGCTTTCACGCTGGGCTTTCTTTTTTACCCACCATCGATAAACATTCAACACCCATTAAGCACATCGCACATCAAAAAGTGCGCGTTAATATTCACCTACAATTTCCGCTGCAAATGGTTACGTTTTGCCTCTTTCTCACAACAGGCAAAAAACGAAAAAAACCCTTCATTCACACCTTAATAACCACTAATTCCATATGGGAATATGATAGTTAGTTTTCATCTAGTCACCGCATACAAGTGTTAATCTCATTCACGTTTCGCTTTTCTCAACGCCCTATAATCGCTGCGAATTCCCCCCTTACTCGATGAAGAAGTATGAACACAGTAGAAAACAAAGCTGGCCAAGCACGCGTCGTCATCACGAGCGTACTTGCTGTTGCTGCACTGATTTTTGTTTCTCAGGCCCTGATCGGCACCCAAAAAATTGATCTTGGCTTCGCGACCATCTCTATCCTTCCAATGTTATTCGCGGTGATGTTCGGTATGGCACTTTCTGTCAATTGGACCAAGTCAAAAATCAAAGTGTGGGGCAAAACTTTCACAGAAAAAGAAGAAGGTTTCTGTGGCAAGATGGTGGGCTACTGCCTACTTGTTCTAGGCACGCAATATGCGGGCATGATCATTCCTAACCTACAAATGATTATCGACGCCGGTATTCCGCTTCTTTTCCAAGAGTTAGGCAACCTGCTTCCAATTTTGATTGCCATTCCGCTGGCAGTGAAATTCCAATTCGGTCGTAAAGCCATCGGCGCATGTTCTTCGATCAGCCGTGAACCTTCCATTGCGGTTATTCAAGGTAAATTCGGTACTGGCAGCCCAGAATATGTTGGCGTGCTGGCGATTTACCTGTGTGGTTCTGTTATTGGTACCTTGTGGTTCAGCGTACTGGGCAGTATCGCGCCATTAACGGGCCTTCACCCATTGGCACTGGCTGCCGGTTCTGGCGTGGGCAGTGGTTCAATGCTAAGTGCAGCATCAGGCGCACTGGTGTCCGGTCTTGAGCCAGAAATGGCAAAACAAGTACTGAGCATTGCAGCGGCATCCAACCTGCTTTCATCTGTACTCGGCGCATTGTCACTGACCTTCCTAGGTCTGCCACTTGCTGAACTCACTTACAAACTTTGCAACAAAGGTAAATAAGCCATGAAAGCCATTCTGACGGATATGAAGCTGGTCTCGCTTGCGATTGTACTGGCAGGTTTCACCCAATTTTTGACCAATGGCACTGCGCCATTGGAGATGGTCGACAGCTTTATCGCCATGTCGGTTATCGTTTTTTTGTCACTGGTTGCGAAGAAGTTGCTTCCCTCTTCTCTGCCAACCTTTGCGTACGCGACCATCATCGGTATTTTGATTTGTCTGCCTGAAACAGCGGTTCGCACCTACTTCTTAGACTCTGTGGGTAAAATCCAGTTCTTATCCGTATGTGTACCATTGCTCGCATTCGCAGGTTTGTCTGTGGGCGGCCAAATGGAAGAACTGAAGAAGATGTCATGGAAAGTGATTGTTATCTTCCTGATTGTGGCAACAAGCTGTTTCTTCGGCGCATCCATGATTGCGCAAATCGGTTTCCAAATGAAAGGGATTATCTAAATGTCTGACAAATACAGCCGCTTTAACCTAGACGAAAAACTGCTGGCGATGCACGACTTCAGCATCAAAACACGCCGTGATTTGCACCAGATCCCAGAAGCATCGGGCGCAGAACTGAAAACCACGGCGTACTGTCAGGCATTGATGACTGAGATGGGTTACACCCTGACGACCTACGAGGGTTACACCGGTTTTATTGCTGATCTCACCATCAACGACAGTTTGGATCGCGTGGCGTTCCGTGCGGACATGGACGCACTGGAAATGGAAGACATGACAGAGAACGACTACCGCTCTCAACACGCGGGGTGTTCACACAACTGCGGTCACGACACCCACATGGCAATCATTCTGACCACAGCAAAATACTTGGCGGAAAACCAAGGCGAACTGAAACACAACGTGCGTTTCGCGTTCCAAATGGCCGAAGAAGACATGCGCGTACCTGGTGCCAATAAAATGGTTGAGCTGGGTTGTATGGAAGGCGTGGCGGAAGTCTACGCACTGCATAATGATGCGGCGCTGGAATACGGCATGGTGAAGATCAACAACGGCATCATGTCTTCTTACGGCTCAGCGTGGACGCTTGATGTGCACGGTGTATCAGCACACGGCTCTACGCCACAGAAAGGCCTGGATGCGATTCGTGAAGCCAGCCGTATCATCATGGACATGGATTACGTTGTTGCTAAACGCACCAACCCATTCAGCCCTGCAGTCTTTGGCTGTGGCATGTTTAACGGTGGCACCATTCCTAACGCGATCCCTGATTATGTGCAGGCACGCGGTACCATTCGTGCGATGGACGCAGAAACGGATCAAATTCTGAAAGACAGCTTCAGCATGTTCGTGAAGGAAAGTGAAATCCGTGGTTTCAAAACCACCATGGAATGCGAAGGCTACCCTGCGGTAATGAACCACCCAGACGCTTACCAACGCGTGGTAGATGCCGCTTGTGAAACCGTGCCAGCCGATCGCCTCGATCCAAACGGCAACCCAATGACGGGTTCTGAGGATTTCAGCTTGATGGTGAACGCGGCGCAGAACAAAAAAGGCGCGATGTTCTTCCTTGGCAGTGGCAATAAAGAGGCGGGCATTTGTAACTACCTGCACTCAAGTCCTTACTATGTGGATGACGACTTCCTGCTGATCGGTGCACAGATCTTCATTCGTATCGCTTGCCACTGAAGATTGTTTCCCTAAAAACCCAAACAACCTGACGAGGCTGGATTCAGCGAGTTTGGGTATAAACATCAAAGGCCAGGTGCTTTCGCTCTGGCCTTTTTCTATTCTCAACAATTTCTTATACCTAAAGGAATGGGAATCTGGACAATCCATAGTCTTTTCTTGTTTGTATCACTTTTGAGCTAGGCTCTAAATGGACGAACACAGTCTGATATTAAATAATCCGCAACCAAAAACATATTTAAGTCATTTAGGGAAAAAGGATGACCTGCTTCAGACACAAGAAAGGTGTATTTAAGCGCCAGAATGGTTTTGCCAGCCGACGTGTGGCCTTCGTCATGCTTTTGGTCTCCGTACTTATTTTTGCCGCTGTTGTTGCCAGCACTGTGCTGCGCGCTTCTCCACCCACTTCAGCAGCAGTGACGCCCTTGAATGTTCCGACACTCATTGACAGCCGAACTCAAAATGGCCCGATAGCCATCGATATTAAAGAAGGCGAGCACGCGTTTTACCCCGGGGTTAAGAGTAAAACCAGTGGCTACAATGGTGGATATCTCGGCCCAACAATAAAAATGTACAAAGGCGAAAGCACAGATATTGCGTTTACCAACCATCTTGCTGAACCAACGAATATTCACGGTCATGGCTTACACGTTGTCGGAAAGATTGACGGCGGTCCTCAAAACAAAATCATGCCTGGAGAGACATGGAACGTGACCATTCCGGTCTCGCAACAGGCATCCACCAACTGGTACCACCCTCACCTTAAAGGCTCTACTGCCAAGCAGGTCCATTCTGGGCTGGCGGGGTTTTATCTTATCGAGGATGAACATTCACTGTCTTTGGGGCTACCAAACACCTACGGCGTTGATGACATTCCATTGGTCATTCAGGACAGAAACTTTGTTGATGGGAAAATGACGCCATACCCCGCAGGCAACATGCCGGAAGACTTAAGAGAAGATACGCTTGTGGTCAATGGTACCGTCAATCCCTATACCTCGGTGCCACAATCTCTCGTCATATTACGCTTACTCAACGGCTCCAATGCCCGCTCTTATGAGTTCTATCTGGAAGGTGAACAACCTTTCTATAAAATAGCGACGGAAGGCGGCTTACTGCCGTCGCCAGTGGAGATAACAACGTTGAAAATGGCGCCAGGAGAACGTAATGACATCGTCGTTGATATGTCAGTCATCCAAAACCAAAAGGTGCTAGCAAGGTTCCTGCCGATGAGCTACAACGGGTTCAATGCTGCTCTTATTCCATTCTCTGAAAGCCAACCTGTTCTTGAGCTAAGGGCTGATGGCTCTCTTGAAGCACTTGCATCCGAGCTGCCTAAACAACTCAATACCATCACACCTTATCTTGAAAAGGGTGTTGAGGTTGAGCGCGTTTTTGAGCTGGATGATATGTCGATTAATGGTCAACAAATGAACATGAAAGTCATTAATCATGAATCCAAACTAGGGCAACTGGAAAAATGGACCATTGATTCAGGCAGACACCCCTTCCACATGCATGGCACGTCTTTTCTGATTCTGTCGATGAATGGAAACCCACCAGCCCTCGAAGACCAAGGCTGGAAAGACACCATTTATCCAAATGGTACCGCAGAAATTCTACTGAAGTTTGACTATGAAGCGACGGAGCAATGGCCATACATGTACCATTGCCACATTCTGGAACATGAAGATATGGGAATGATGGGGCAATTTACCGTCAAATAACGTCGATTGAGCAAGACAAGAGGAGCGCTTCGCTCCCCTTCCTTTTTCTTTAAACCGACTTCACACACATGACGTGATAAACCCCGTCATGCAGCTCAGTACCTTCTGTTTCTTTCTCAAAGCCAGGGAATTCCTCATCCCACACTTCAAGCCCTTTGAGGTACTTAATCTGCGCGCTGGTTTCATCGCCAAAGCTTTCGCCTGACATCAGCATTGGAATGCCCGGTGGGTAAGGGATGACAGCATTCGCCGCCACACGCCCTTCAAGTTGATGCGAAGGCACCATTTCAACATTGTCAGCAACAATGGCTTGGAACGCCGCTCTCGGCGTGATGATGGCTTCAGGCAGGTTTTCATACGCTGCATTAAGCAACTCGCCCGGGTTGTGTTTTTGTAGGTATTTGAAGATCTTATCACCTAGTTCTTTCATACCCAGATCGCCATACACCTCAGGGAAATCCGCCACCAAATCAGGGAGAGACTCAGACAATGGCGTATTCGCATCATAATGTCGCTTGAAACCCATTAAGGTGTTCACCAAGGTTGCCCACTTTCCTTTTGTTACACCCATCGAGAAGAGGAACATGACTTGGAAATCCGTGGTACGCGTTGGCACAATACCGAAGCGTCCAAGGTACAAGGTCACGAGTGCTGCTGGCACACCTGTGTCTAATAAGTTGCCATCATCCCCCATGCCCGGCGCAAGAATACTGACTTTGATTGGATCGAGCATACACCAGTCAGCAGGCATGTCTTTGAAGCCATGCCAATCATCGTTAGGGTGCATCACCCACGCATCTTGGCTTTCACAAAGCAGATCTGCAGGCGCATCTTCAAACGCGTAAGACTGACCTGTTTCTGGATCTTTAACGGATTCTGCATTCCACGGTTTGAAGAACCAGTCTCCCGCATCGTTAAATTCCCGATTCAAACGCCCCATGGCTTGTCGGAAGTCGACCGCCTCGCGGATCACTTCGAGCGTTAGCGAATGACCTCGGTTGCCATCCATCATCGACGCAGCAATGTCATTCGATGCGCAAATGGCGTACAAAGGTGACGTTGTCGCGTGCATCATATACGCTTGATTAAAACGTTCGAAGCTGATCGCCCCTTTCCCGTTTCTTACATGAAGGAATGACGCTTGTGACAATGCGTTAAGTAGCTTGTGTGTGGAATGGGTGGCGAATACCGTCGGGCCATCAGGGTCTTCCACAGGCTCACCGCGCATCGCGAAATGATTTTCGTAAATGGGGTTAAAGCGTGCGTACCCGTACCACGCTTCATCAAAGTGAATGCGGTCGCTGCTCTCTGCCAAAATGTCTTGCGCCTGTTTGGCGTTGTAACACAAGCCGTCATACGTGCAGTTCGTCAGCACCGAGTAAACCGCGCGCTTGTGGGCATGATCTTTGGTTAATGCTGTGTCTTCTGCGCGTTTTTGTAGAACAGGTTTCGCGAGTTGATCAGGATAAATCGGGCCAATAATGCCGTAGCGATTTCGTGTCGGTAGGAGGTAAACAGGCCGAGCGCCAGACAGCATGAGCCCTTGTTCAATGGATTTATGGCAGTTGCGGTCACAAATCACGATATCGTCTTCGTTCATACAGGCGGACATGATGGTACGGTTGGAGCCGGATGTGCCTGTGACCAGCGAATAGGATTGATGCGCCCCAAAGACTTTGGCGGCATATTTCTCACTTTCACCAAATGCACCAGTGTGGTCGAGTAAGGAGCCTAATGACCCACGCTCAATCCCCATGTCGGTTCGAAAAATACCTTCGCCATAGTAATTGTAGAAACGCTGCCCAGCGGGTGTTTTGGTAAAACCTACCCCACCTTGGTGCCCAGGTGCCGCCCATGAATATTCGTGAATATCATCGTAGCGCATCAACGCCGCCATCAACGGAGGAAGCAGTTTTGAGCGATAACGTGCCATCGCGGCAACGGCGCGCCCCGCGATAAAGTCAGGGGTGTCTTCCATGACCCACGCGAACTCATCGACTTTCTCCATCATCTCACGGGTGACATGAAGGGTGATCTTTTTGCGCTCTGCCAATAGGAAAACTGGGACATTTTCTTGGCGTCGATTCAGCTTATCAATCAACACATAGAAGCGGTCGTTTTCCTCCGATTGCGAACCACTCATGGCGGATGTCAGCATTAAACAATCGATGGCAGTGTTCGTGAAAATGATCGAATAGCAATCATCAAAACTGGTCGCTACCGTCACGTTTGCACCACTCGCTTCAAGCTCTGCTATGAGTCGTTCAATCGCATTACCGACAATACCCTGTCGGTGGGCTTCCTCTAAAATTAAGACGTTGTATTTCTTTCCATATTTTTTCATAGCCCTGCTCCGGCACGGTTGTTGTGAACAAGAAAAAGCGCTCTGAATCCTGCATTTTCAGGCTGCTGGGTATATTCACCATAGAAGAGCACTCAGACAGAAAAAGTCGCAAAAAAGACATAAACGAAGAAAAACACCGCGAAAAAAATAGATGGAAAAAGTCTCAAAAATTAGCCTTCAAGAATGCATTATTTTTCATAGCACTTAATTTCAATGCCATATCATTTCTTAACACTCACTTTAAAGTGCGCATGTCTTGGAAAAGAACCATTTCCCCTTAAGCGCAACATCTAAGTTCAATTCGACGACACGATACTTTTTCGATTTGTCAGCCCTTGCGCGCTCTCTATTTATAGAGTGAGTGCCTTGGGGGGATAAGTCTGTTTTCACTTAGGTTTTGGCGTTTTTATTTCGGCATGGTGTATGTATTAAAAAGCATGCAAAACGATGTGTTGCCGTTTAAGCAGGAAAAGGCGAAGCGAAATCTACTGACATGACACCAGGATAAATGAGGTGGAGAATTAGCATGGCTTCAGAACAAAACAAAATGGGATTGGTTGGCCTCACAACCATAGTGACAGTTAACATGATGGGGTCTGGCATCATCATGTTGCCGGCCAGTTTGGCGCAAACAGGGGCAATTTCTCTGTTGTCATGGATCGTGACGGCGCTTGGGGCAATGTGTATCGCCTATGCATTTGCAAAGTGTGGCATGTACTGCAATAGAGATGGCGGCATGTCAGCGTATGCCGCAGAAGCACACGGTAAATCCTCGTTTTTTATCGCCTCTTATACCTACTATGTGTGTTTGGTGATCAGTGCCGTTGCCATTGCAGTGTCGGCTGCAGGGTATCTGGTTCCCTTTTTCCCTTGGATTAAGACCACCCCGATACACACTTTTGTCGCGGTGGTCGGCATTCTCGTCGTCACCATGGTCGCCAACTTTTGGGGACCCAAAATCACAGGACAAATTTCTGCCATTACAGTGTGGGGGATCATTATTCCGGTGGTCGGTCTGTCGATTGGTGGCTGGTTTTGGTTTCAACCAGAGTTGTTTTCAGAGGCGTGGAACCCCCATCAAGACACCACGGTCACAGCCATTTCTTCAGGGATTGCCTTAACGCTTTGGGCTTTTCTCGGCATTGAATCGGCGGGGGCAAACTCGGGGGCTGTTGAGAACCCCGAAAAGAACGTGCCCTTGGCCTGTATGCTCGCCACCAGCTTTACGGCGGTTGTGTATATCACCTCAACGTCTGTGATTCAGGGGATCATACCCAACGCAGAGTTAGCGAAATCGGATGCACCTTTTGGCCTTGTTTACACCTATATGTTCAATGAAACCGTCGGGCAAGTGATTACAGCGCTGGCGGTTATCGCCTGTATTGGTTCACTTCTCGGTTGGCAGTTCACCAATGCGCAAGTGTCTAAAGCCGCAGCAGACATTCGCCTGTTTCCGAAAGTCTTTGGTGATGTGAATAAATCCAATGCCCCCATCAAAGGCATGATGATCATGCTTGCCTTGGAACTCGGGTTGGCACTGATGACCATTTCGCCAAATCTGGTGAAACAATTCAACGTGCTGCTTAACCTTGCGGTGTTCATCAACATGGTGCCTTACATCCTATCCCTCACTGGTCTCGAAGTGATTCTGCGTAAGAAGAATGTGGGTAAGAAAGAGTACGAAACCAGCGCGATTATCGGCACTTTCGCAGTGGCCTACAGTATTTATGGCGTTTACGCCTGCGGGCAGTCTGCCGTTTTCTACGGCGCAATCGTGACCTTCATTGGCTACATATTCTATGGTTTTGTCGCCGCTCGAGATAACAACAATGGCGCAGCCGCCTAGGAGGACAACATGTGCAACCATGCAGCACTTGATAGGTTGGTCTTTCGTTGTGTCGCTGTCGGCGCGAGTGTGTTGGTGCTTGCCATCAGCACGCCTGCATTTACGTCGGAAGAAATGGAAATCATTGAGGTCGTTGAGGTCGTTGAGGTTGAGAATGCCAGCGATTCAGATCCCATGACGGCGATCGAAATCATTATTGGTAAGCGAATTCCTGACACGGTCAGAGAGGGCGATCGCCCTCCCCACGTTTATCGACCTCGCACACCGATATTTCACCACCATCACCCAGAGAACTCATCTGTCGAGCCTGAAATCAGGAAACACTTGCTGGTGGATCACCCTGCGCTTAATAACAATCAAGGGCGAGTAATCAGAACGCCACCCGATGCGAGCGATACCAAGGTAGACAGTAACTAACCGCTTAAAAAATGTGATACCGGAATGAAAAACGCCAGCGTGAATCAACGCTGGCGTTTTGATGTCGATTTTCACACTGTCTGTGTTAGTAGACAGGCAACTCCAAGCCATCAAACAGTTTATCGACTTTGTCGCTGCTGTTTTGCATCAGCACGTTTTCCATCAAGGTTTTCGTCAAATGCGGCGAGAACGAGGTCAAGAAATCATACATGTAGTTCTGCAGCAGGATGTCTTTCGAGAAACAAATCCACGCGTTAGACGGGGCAAACAGATGATCAAGATTGATGTAAGTCAGGCCGCTATTTTCGATATCTCGCGCCGCAAGCGTCGAAATAATGCCAATGCCAAAGCCTAGCTGTACGTAACGCTTAATCACGTCAGCATCCATGACGGTCATGAAGTAGTTAGGCGAAATGCCAACGCGAGCGAACGCTTCATCTTGGGTTTGTCGCCCTGTTGAACCCGGCTCGTAGCTCAGGATCGGGTACTCTGCCAATTGCTTGAGTGTCGGCTTTTTCACGTCGGCCAAAGGATGGGTATCAGGCACAACCAACCCCAATGTCCAAAGGTAAGCAGGCAATACGATCAGATCGTTATCTGCACCAATATCATGCGCAACAATAGAAAAGTCAGAATGCCCTTTGCTGATCACCCCTTTTGTTTGGAGCGGCAACGTAGGCTGCAGATGGAAATTGATATTGGGGTACTTCTGCGTGAAATAAGACACACTGTTCGGCAGTAAGTAGCGCGCGATCGTGTGGGTGGTATAAATGTTGAGCGTCCCGACACTTGGGTCTAAGTGCTCATTGGCGAGCGCTTTGATTTTTTGTTCAAGCGCCAACATGCGCTCTACTTGCTCAAGGATACGTTCCCCAATGGGCGTAACACCACTGAGGTTCTTACCGCGTCGCTCAAAAATCCGAACGCCTAGTTCTTTTTCCAGCAAACCCACTTGCTTGCTGACGCCCGGTTGCGTCGTGAAAAGCGATTGCGAAGCCGCGGACACATTCAGGTTGTTGTCCTTTATCGCTTTTAGATATTTGAGCTGTTGAAGTTTCAATCCCTTACCTCACACATAGAATACAGCTATAGATCCTAAATTTATAAGAGCATTCCGCTTTAGACAAGTATAAGTGCATGAAAATGACTGGAAGGATGCAATTAAAACCAAACAACCTGTAGATGAAGGATTCAGCGAGCTTTACTGACGTTATGATCATGTCAATTGGCATGAGATGAATGTAAACCAAGCAAAGAAATACTTGGTAAAACGATGTTAGCGTTTGTCGAACAAGTCGAGAATACTGTCGCTGGCTTCTTCAATCAAATCCAGCACGCGTTCGAATCCACGGCTGCCGCCAAAGTAAGGATCAGGGATCTCATCAAGGGTGACATCGCCATGGCTCAGGAATAAAGACACTTTGTGGCGATATTCAAGGGGGCAAATATCAATCAAATCAGCAAGGTTGGCTTTATCCGCCGCCAGCACAAGATCAAACGTGTCGAAGTCTTCCACACCCACTTGTCGCGAACGAATGCCAGCGAAGCTGTACCCTCTGGCTTCTCCCGCTTGTTGGCTACGAGGATCAGGTTTGCTTCCAGTGTGATAACCAATGGTCCCCGCCGAATCAATCTCTACGTCAATGCCCCTTTCAGCGGCTTTTGCCCGCAAGATAGCTTCACCTGTGGGTGAACGACAAATGTTGCCCATACAAACAACGAGAATACGAGGGGTGCCGTAAACAGCAGATTGGGATTGAAGGGACATTGGCTTTCCATGCAGCGATACAATGAAGTAACACTCTATCGAAACACGCGCTGTTGCGCAAAAAACATCCTTTAAATTGCCGACTTAGCGAAGCACCTTGTATCACGCTAAGTCGGCAATTTATGTTCCTTTAGCCGTTACTTGCTGAAGTTGTCATTAAGGAAAGCACCAAAGGTTTCCCAAGAACGTGTGTCCGCCACTTCGCGATAGCGTGGCGATTCAAACACGGTGAATGCATGAGGCGCACCTGAATAAACTTCAATCAGGTAAGGGACTTTCGACCCTTCAAGTTGCTCCGACAACATGGCAACGTCACTCATAGGGATACTGGCGTCTGCACCACCATGAGCGATAAAGATTGGCGCGGTATTTTCTGGGTAAGACTGGGCGTTCGGTGTTTTCAAACCACCATGAAACGTCGCATAGCCCAACACACCGTCCCCTTTGCCAGAGCGGGCAAGTTCCAGTGTGGCTGCACCGCCAAAGCAGTAACCGGCAACGACCACGTCATCCATCCCCATTTCTCTGGCTTTGTCTAAACCGGCAAGGATCAAACTGCGCATCTTTTCTCTGTCTTTGTAAAGTTTGCCCACTTCCGCTTTTTTGGCGTTAGTGTCTGTTGGGCGGTTGCCCTTACCGTATAAATCGACGGCAAACGTGTTGTATCCCATTTCCGACAGCATGCTCACGCGCTTTTGCTCATAGCCCGTCAGACCATCCCAATCGTGAATTAAGATCACTGAGCCTTTCGGTGCGCCTTGTGCCTTCGCGTAGTAGCCTTCCAATTCCATGCCATGTGCACTGTAATCCACCACTTGCCCTGCAAATGCATTAAATGACAACCCAAGAAGCGCTAATCCTAATCGTTTCATGCTATTTCCCTCGTTTGCTTGTCGATGTTCATCGAGTCCGCTTTTCATTCACAAGCCTTAAAGTGTAGCCACTCAATAGAGGAGCCTGCAGGGTATCCCCTTGGCTTTACCTAGCTTTACATAAAAGACGATGCGCGATGAATGCTTCCAAATAGAGAGAGTTTTGGTATGTTGTGATCCAATCTTCGAGGCTCACCATACCCTCCCGACTGAAATATACGCATTGGCACTGAAAAGGATCTGATATGAGCGACGAACGCTACAAAGCACGACAACAAAAAGTAAAAGAACAAGTGGATGAACGCGTCGCCGCCGCCCAGATCGAAAAAGGATTGTTGCTCGTCATTACCGGCAATGGGAAAGGAAAATCCACCGCGGGGTTTGGCGTTATCACTCGCGCGACTGGCCACGACCAGAAATGTGGCGTTGCTCAGTTTATTAAAGGCACGTGGGCGTGTGGTGAGCGCAATCTGCTGGAAAAGTGCGGTGTTGAATTTCATGTCATGGCGACCGGTTTCACATGGGACACGCAGGACAAAACCGGTGATACACAAGCCGCACAAGAGGTATGGCAAGAGTGCAAACGCATGCTGGCAGACCCAAGCTATGACGTGGTGTTACTGGACGAAATGACCTACATGGTGACCTATGGCTACATTGCGCTGGATGAGGTTGTCACTGCGCTTGAGAATCGCCCGAGTGAGCAATCTGTTGTCATTACAGGGCGAGCAGCACACCGCACGCTGACTGACATGGCAGATACCGTGTCGGAGGTGCGAAATGTGAAGCATGCCTTTGAATCGGGCGTGAAGGTGCGTAAAGGCATCGACTGGTAATCATTCCCGCAGATTCATTTGATAAAAAACGCCCCGCTTTTTGTGGGGCGTTTTTTATCTCTCGTCTTTGCCGTGTTATGGCTCGTCACGGAAACAATCATTTTCATTACATAGCATGGCGTCAATATGCTGAGCCCCAAGCAATCGCAGCCAAAGCGCGGGAATGGTGCGAGGAAGAACAGGGCCTGGGTCAAGCTGAGTTGGCTCAGTAAGTGCCCAAACACCATTTTCTGATTGCGTCGCCATAACGAAACTAAACGGGTGATAGGTCGCCATGCCTAGGCGTAAGTCAGTGACAACCAAGTCATCATTTTGCTGCTCAAAGCTTACGAACCCCTTGGTGAATCGTTCCAAATCGATCAGCAATGGCGGCGGTGCTGGAAACGGCCATTCCCCTCTCACCATCGGCATCCAATCAATCGCAGGGTCTTCATCCATCAAGGAGGCCAGCCCTTCCCAGTATTTGTCACCGTCTAAGATAACAATGCGCCACAGCACGGTATTTAATGGTGATGGTGCCATAAATACGGGCTGACCTTCTAAATGCGTTCCCGCCACGTTTTCTTCAAAACGATCTTTCATCATGCCAAGCGCGACCAATGACCAAACCAGATACAAACTCGAAATCGTTAAACCCGCCGCACACAATTTGGCGGCTCGGCTACGCCAAATAAACGCAGCAAGGACAGGCACTAAAAGCGGGATGGTGTAAGCAGGATCAATAATGAACATGCTCGATATGGCGACGGGCGGCACGGCAAAAGGCCAGAAAAGTTGAGTGCCGTAGCTGGTAAAAGAATCCAACAGTGGGTGCGTAATCAGCGACAGCCCAATCAATGCCATTAACTGCCAAAAACGGCCAATCTTTCGCGACGAAACGCTTCCAAAGCGCAGCGAGCATCGCCGCAAAGGGCAGTAATACAAATAAGGAATGACTAAAACCACGGTGCTTGACCATGTTTGAAATGGGGTCACCGTAGTCCAACATCACATCAAGGTCAGGCAAGGTACCGAGTGCTGCTCCAGCAAGCAGTACTTTTGGTGTGCAGCGTCTACCTGCGACAGCCCCTGCTACCGCTGCACCCAAAGCAGCTTGAGAAATTGAATCCATTAACGCGTTCCTTATTGCATCGTTGCCGTGTCAGCCTAAAGAAAGACACTCGCTGACTGAAGACTCAATTCTATCGATCAACATCAATTGTGAAAGTAATTCCCCGTTTTATTGCAGAATTTTTCTGAAAGCGCCACAAAATTCCTAGGCATAGCTCTCAGCATTAATCCTCACTTTCTGTAGGTTTATAGGGAGGCATGATGACGAAGAGGAGGGATCGCAAAGATGCCAGGAAAAGTTTCAGATTACATGACGCAAAAACTCATAACGGTTACCCCACAAATGGGTGTTAGAGAAGCCTACTTCATCATGCGTGATGAGGAAATTCGCCACTTACCCGTCATTGATGGCGATGAACTCATCGGCATTATCAGCGACCGTCAACTCCGCAGACCCAATTGGGCAGATGAAACACCAGACATCGAACATCCCTATTTACTGTCCGACGATTTAACCGTGGGCGATGTCATGGAACGAGATGTCATTACCTGTCGGACCTATGAAACCCTTTCCAAAGCAAACAAAGCCCTTTTGAACGCCAATGTCGGCGCGATGCCGGTGCTGGATAAAACTGACACCCTTGTGGGCATTTTGTCCGCGGTGGATTTGCTCGGTGCGTTGCAAGACTTATTGAACAAAGAGAAGAACCAGAAAAAACAGCGCGCGTAACCATCCCGTTCAATACATAAAGAAAAAGCCGCATTCAGCGGCTTTTTCATGCGTGAGTGACTCACTGCGCAAGCTTAGTTAAACAAGCCTTTTAGCAGTTTGTCCGCCACTTGTTTTACATTGTCGTCTTCGGCTTTATCACCCAACAGTTTTTTCAGTCCGCGCTCCGCTTCTTTGCGTGCTTTCTCTTCCAACACTTTGTTGTTTGAAAGTAGCGCTTTGACGTCTAACTCGTAAGTCGGTGCTTGCCATGTTCCACCCAATGCGACAGGAATCGACACGTCATTTAGCTCATCAGTGTCTTTACCGCCCTGCCCTTTGCTGGTACCAACAACCGACGTGACGATGTCAAAGTCGATAGTTTCAGCAATCAGGTTTGTTGAACCTTCACCGCGAACACGAATCGCTGGCGCTTCAAGCTTCAGGTTGCGCGTTGATGCATTCCCACCGCCCAGGTTAAAGGTAGCTGTGAGTGCGCTAAAGTCGGTTTTCTTGGTTTCTTCAACATACTCAGCACGCTTGCCTTTGAGCGTTGCTTTCGCTTCACGAATCATTTCTGGGATGTTAATGCCATTCACAGAACCGTCTGCAAAGTTAATCGCGATCGTCCCCGTGATACCTGCACGTAAACGCTTCTCAGACAGGCCAACACCGCTTAAATTTGCATCGATGTTACCTTTACCAGAAAGCATGTCTTGGTTGGCCGCGGCTTTAAGCAAAGGCTGAACGTTCACGTTCTTAATCACTTTCTTCACTTGGTAGCGCGCGGGGGATGTGGTCGCATTCAACGAACCCGTCGCCGCGATGGTGCCGTCATACAGCTTCGCATCAAATTGCTTGAGCGTGACTTTGCCTCGGTTAACCGCAAATGCTGTAGTCACATCCGTCACTACAACGTTATTCGCAATGAATTCTTCAATGAGGATTTTACCTGCAATGTCTAACCCTTTCAGGGCTGACAGGTCAGGTTCTACATCACTCAATGGCGCTTTCTTCGCAGGTGCAGATGGCTTAGACGCTTCACCTTGTGAGGCATTGCCATCAGAAGCAGGCGCTGCAGCATCTTTTCCACCCAAGAACGCATCAACGTTGATCTTCTTGCTGTGCAGATCAAAACGCACAGCGGGTATATCGGCCAATACGACAGACGCATTTCCATCAACAACCAACTCATCCACGTTCGCGACAAGGTTTGCTAGCGACACTTTCTGAACCGCGCCGTTATAATCAACGTCGCCTTTAAAGCCTACGTTAATTTTCGGACGAGGAAGCGTTGAGCCCACCAGCGCCGTCGCAACATCAATGCCTTTCAACGCAATTTGCTGCATGGTTTCATCAACCAACAACTCAGCCGTACCCGAGGTATCGAACGCCAAATCATTCGCTTTGCCTTTGACCGAAAAGCCAATGTTTGCAGGGATCGCGATGCCCGCTTGGTCAGCGGTTACAATCACGCTTTCAAGTGTCAGTTGTGGATCATTTAACGTGGCAGACAACGACAACTTACGAAGCTGAGATTTAATGGCATCTTTTGCCAACATCGCTTCCGTTGTGCCGCGAGCCGTGAATGCCATCGCGTTTTGCTTACCTTCAACGTTAAATTCGATCGGTACCCAAAGGTCGGTTTCCAATTTACCCACATTCAAGTTTAAGGTGCTGATTTCGCTTACTGTGCCTGCTTTATCATCTCGAACGGTTGCGCTTGCATCGACCAGATCCAACCCACCGATCGCGATAGTCCATGTTGTTGCTGGGTCAGCAGGTGTTGTGCTTTCTTGAGGTGCTTCAGATGCCGGCGCAGAGGTTTCAGCGCTCTCCGCTGGCGCAGCAGCCTGCTCACCCCCCGTTAAACCATCCAGGTTTGTGGTGCCATTTGGCAATGTTTGGATAAACACATGCGCGCCGTACAGGCTAACGAGACCAATGTCGAGCGTATCTGACAACAATGGCATCACCGAAACAGACAGTTCCGCTTTATCCAAGCTCACCAGATTCGGCTCAGCAAAGCCCTCAGGGTTTTTAAATTGAAGCTTTTCAACAGACAGGCCAAGGCTCGGCCAGAATCGCCAACTAATATCACCATCGATAATCAGCTCACGGCCCGATGTTTTCTTCACTTCTTCAGTAATCAGGGGCTTAAAGTCGTTCGGGTTGATGACGGTGACAAGCACACCGATGGCAACCACAACGAGCAATACCAAGCCAAGAAGTACGTAGAGGATTTTTTTCATAATAATATGTCGTCCCTTTTTTAGAGCTTGCCTCTTCATCTTTGATGAATGCCATATTTCTCAATGACATCGACGTCTCAAAGACATAGCGCATATGAGGCGGTATAACGAGATGTGTGGAAGCCTAGCGAAATCTCACTGCAATTGCTGTAGTAGACAATGCAGATTCAGCATAATTCCAACCTTCCTGCTGAGCGTTGACGGAAAATCGTCTTCGCACGCTAGCGCCATCTGTTGTGAATACTGTGTCTCGACGGTTGTATCGTTACGCACCGTCATCTTCGATACGGGATGCCACCGCACCTTGCTGGTTTTTGTATTTGGCGTTTTCGCGCTTGTTATAAGGGCGATCTGCAGGCCCGCTCATTGTTTCAAAGCTAAGCGCACCAATCGGCATGCCCGGCCTTAACGCAAGGGGCAAGCGACCGCTGTTGAAAAACTCCAGTACGATGCGACCTTTCCAGCCTGGATCGATCCGATGCGCAGTAACATGCACCATCAGCCCCAACCTCGCCAACGACGAACGGCCGTCAAGCCAACCAACGATATCATCTGGCAGCGTCACGATTTCTTGCGTCACCGCCAACGCCAATTGCCCTGGGTGAAGGTAAAACGCTTCACCGTCTGCAATGTGGATTTCTTCACTCATGATTTTATCGACTTGGGCAGACACTTCGTCTTTCGGCCCCGACAAATCAATATAAGGCGCACCGTGATCACTGAAGACTCGGAATTTGTTCCCCAAGGTCACATCTGCTGTCACCCCAGAAATATCATCATTGCTTGGACGCGGGTCGATCACTATCTTGCCTTCATCCAAATAATCGATGATGTGTTTATCGCTCAATCTCATCGCGCATTCCCTTTCGCAAGCTATTCAATGGTGTGACGTGTTCTCTGTCTTTATATTTTCTAACCCAAGCAATTCTCTGGCGACGTCGAGCCTTGCACAGTAACGGCGTTGGGATTTCACACGCATTTGCCCGAGTGACACCTCGGATGCGTGTTATTTTATCGAAGGACAGACAGAAAAAAAGCCGGACTCAGCCGGCTTTTTATTAATCTTTCAGTAGTTTGGCGATATGCGCCTTGAGAACATCAATCGCGATACGGTTTTTACCGCCGCGTGGAACAATGATGTCAGCATACTGTTTGGATGGCTCAATGAACTGCATGAACATTGGGCGAACCGTGTTTTGGTACTGTTGAAGCACAGATTCCATGGTACGGCCACGCTCTGCGACGTCGCGTTTTACACGGCGAAGCAAACAGATGTCGAGTGGAGTATCCATAAAAATACTCGCGTGCATCAAATCACGTAGACGCGGATCGGTAAGCAACAAGATACCTTCAAGAATGATCACCTTCTTCGGTGTCAATTTGGTGGTTTCCGCCATACGGGTATGCTCTGCGTAGCTGTACTGTGGCACGTCTACAGCTTTACCTTCGGTCAGCGCTTGAAGGTGTTGGCAAAGCAAATCGTGGTCTAGCGCTTGTGGGTGGTCATAGTTCGTTTTGACACGCTCATCCATGCTGAGGTGGCTTTGGTCGCGATAGTAGCGGTCTTCCGTGATAACACCGATCTGGTGGTCGCCGACTTTTTCTTTTAGTTCCTGATAAATTGTACTGGCGATCAGACTTTTACCGGATGCAGATGCGCCTGCGATACCGATAATGACACATTGGTTGTTGTCACTCATAAATGAATACCCGGAAATTTGGCGAGAAATAAACCGCCTGATTATAGGGAGTTGAGCTCTCAGGTGCCAACTAAAATTAGGAAAAGCACCCATTTGAAACGTAAAGCGGACAAAGCTTCATCAATATGACGTTACTTTGTCCGCTATTTCTACGCACTTCCGGTTTGTGACGTAGATCACTCAACTGTGGTAATGGGAATTTGAGCAGGTGCAGCCTCGCCATTCCAGTACAACTTACTCGCTACACCCAACGCCATCTGGCGATAAATCGCCGAATGCTCGCTATCGGGTTGACTCGCCACCGTCGGTGCGCCGGCATCAATGTCTTCTCGAATACGGATGTGAAGCGGCACTTGCCCGAGCAAAGACAGTCCATATTGCGCGGCCATTTTTTGTGCGCCACCTTCGCCGAAAATGGCTTCATGATGCCCACACTGGCCGCAAATATGGTAGCTCATGTTCTCCACCACACCGAGTACAGGAACCGCGACTTTCTCAAACATGGCGACACCTTTAATGGCATCAGCGAGCGCAAGATCTTGTGGCGTCGTGACCACTATCGCAGCAGTCACAGGAAATTGCTGCGCCAAGCTTAATTGAATGTCACCGGTGCCCGGCGGCATGTCCACCACCAAATAATCCAAATCAGGCCAATGCGTTTCATTCACCAACTGCGCGAACGCTTTGGACGCCATGGGGCCGCGCCATACCATCGCGTTTTCATCCGGCACAAGATAACCAATAGAATTGCTGAACAGCCCATGAGCTTCAATCGGCTCCATGGTTTTGCCATCAAGCGAGTGGGGCTGTTTACCTTTCGTGCCTAACATGAGAGGTAGTGAAGGCCCATAGATGTCGGCATCAAGCACACCCACCTTTGCACCTTGTGCACGCAAGGCCAACGCCAAATTCACTGACGTGGTCGATTTCCCGACGCCGCCTTTTGCTGAACTAACGACAATCAGGTTTTTAACGCCTTTCAATAGCGGCTTATCACCCGCTTTCAACGGTACAATATTTTGTGTCACTTTGAACCGAGGAAGGGAAACATCTTGTTCAATCTGCGCCTCAATCCATGCATCCAGTTCAGAGGCCAGTTCACTGGCAGCAAACGGTAAGGTTACGGTAAACGCTTTATCGCCAGACTGCGTCACCATGCCTCGCTGACTTGCCCAATCGCCAATCAGCGCAGCGTGTTCAAATTGATTCAAGAAGGCTATCGCGGCAGATAAATCCGCCTCCTTATTTTTACTACGACCAAATATCATGGTGAGCACCGTCTCCTCGTTCGAATCCCACTGCGGTTTTCCTTAGCGTAATGAAAATTGCACCAATTCACACGGTTTTTACGCGCTTTGACTAACCAAGTAACGATAATCTGCGAAAGTGAGTGATTCAACACCCCATGCTAGGCAATCCACTGTCTATCAGGTAAGATTTGCGGCATTCTTCCGATTCATTCTGTCAAAAGCGAACGATCTAGATTATGGCTGCAAACCAACGAAAAATTCTGGTTACCTGTGCCCTGCCTTACGCAAATGGCTCTATTCATTTGGGTCATATGCTCGAGCATATTCAGGCAGACGTGTGGGTGCGTTATCAGCGCCTGCGTGGCAACACGGTTAACTTCATTTGTGCAGACGATGCGCACGGTACACCAATCATGCTGAAAGCTCAGCAGTTGGGTATTGAGCCGGAAGCCATGATTGCGGAAATGCAAAAAGAGCATGAAACAGATTTCGCAGGCTTCGATATCAGTTTTGATAACTACCACAGCACCCACAGTGATGAAAACCGTGAGCTTGCGTCGCATATCTATACGCAACTGAAAAACAATGGTTTCATCAACAGCCGCAGCATTTCTCAACTGTTTGACCCAGAAAAGGAAATGTTCTTGCCAGACCGCTTCGTGAAAGGCACATGCCCGAACTGTAAGTCTGAAGACCAATACGGCGACAACTGTGATAATTGTGGCGCGACTTACAGCCCTACCGAACTGATCAATCCTAAATCAGCGGTCAGTGGTGCAACGCCAGTCATGAAAGACTCCGTGCACTTCTTCTTTGACTTGCCACAATTCGAAGGCATGTTGAAAGACTGGACCACCTCGGGTGCGCTTCAAGAAGAAACCGCAAACAAAATGGCAGAGTGGTTCGAAACGGGTCTTCAACAGTGGGATATTTCTCGCGATGCCCCTTACTTCGGTTTCGAAATCCCCGGTGAGCCTGGCAAATACTTCTACGTATGGCTAGATGCACCGATTGGCTATATGGGTTCATTCAAGAACTTCTGTGATAAAAACAGCCACGTTGATTTTGACGAGTACTGGAAAAAAGATTCAACGACCGAGCTTTACCACTTCATCGGTAAAGACATCGTGTATTTCCACAGCCTATTCTGGCCTGCCATGCTTGAAGGTGCGGGTTTCCGCAAACCAACCAATGTGTTCGTTCACGGTTACGTGACCGTCAACGGTGCGAAAATGTCAAAATCAAAAGGCACTTTCGTTAAAGCGAGCACTTACCTTAAGCACTTGGATCCAGAATGCCTGCGTTACTACTACGCCGCTAAACTGAACAACCGCATTGATGATCTGGATTTGAATCTGGATGATTTCGTACAGCGCGTTAACTCTGACATCGTGAACAAAGTGGTTAACCTTGCATCACGTAATGCGGGTTTCATTGCGAAGCGTTTCGAAGGCAAACTGTCTGCTGCATGCGCAGAACCTGCACTGTATGCAGAGTTTGCTGACGCAGCAGATCGCATCGGTGACATGTTCGAGAAACGCGAGTTTAGTCGCGCTATCCGCGAAATCATGGCACTGGCGGACAAAGCGAACCAATACGTTGACGAGAAAGCACCTTGGGTTGTTGCGAAAGAAGAAGGCAAAGATGCTGAACTTCAAGCAATCTGTACTGTGGGTATTAACTTGTTCCGCGTACTGATGGCTTACCTGAAACCCGTCATGCCTGAACT
>JBELME010000027.1:0-25892 GCA_042096095.1 Enterovibrio sp. | reverse complement strand
CTGCTTAATGCACCCGAGCTCAGCGCTGCTACCTGCCCTTCTAGCATTGGATAAAGGTTAAGTGATGTTAGACTCTCAGAAGAGCACTGAACGACGTTATACGCGTTAAATAGGCCGTCTTCACGTTCGTTGTTCAATGCACTGCGATCAAGAAGACGCATGCTTGAATCTAACAGCGCATCAATGTCTGATTTGCTGACGGTCGTTTTACCTGAGAATCCGTTGTCACGGTAAACAAGACGACGGTAACGACAAGCCGCTTCAACCAAGTCATTCAGTAATACTCGCTTCGTCTGGCGTGTGACTGTCTTGTTCTTCACTTCCATTGACGCTTTGTGCAGGATATCTGCCGTATCAGAAAGCCACTGTGCCACTTCCGTTGATAGGCGAATGGTATCAGGCGCATTCGCAAACACACCTTGCAAGAACTCAACGTAACGGCGCATGTAACAGAGTGTCACGACTGACAGACCGTTGCCCACAATGGCGTTGTTCGCATCGTTCCACTCAGGGCGTTGCGTGTTCAACCAAATACCACCATCAACAACCCAGTTGCTCAGTTTTGCAAGCAAAGGGACAAGGAGCTTCTCTGAGAGGTTCACCAGGTACACTTCTTTGTCTGAATCCAGCATCAAGCGGCCATCACTGCCCAATTGCTCACTCAGCAATACGGTTCTGTCGTGAAGGGCTTGATCAAACGTCACTGTGTCTTTTGGCGTGCTGAACAAGGTGTTTGCATCACCAATGCGGTAAGGGACGTTTGCATAGCTAAAGATTTCACGTGTCAGATCTTCTGACAATTGCTCAGGGTCAAAGCGCTTTGACCACTCCAGGAACTTGAGCAAGTAGATGATCTGATGATCACCCCAGTAGCCAATGTTGCTCCATGGGTCGTCCGCTTCAAGCACTTCCCAATCCACACCGTCTTTGGTGATGCGGTATGGGTTGTAGCCATCTAAGGTAGACGCATTCACAAACTTGGTGATGAACGCGCGAATGTAGCCCGGGTAGCTCAGTGCCAATGCTTCCCAGTTTTGGAAAATGTCGCGCCAGTTACCTTGGTAAGACAGTAAAGGCTGGTCTTGCTTATCCTTCACTTTGATTTCGTAGTGGTTCCACGGACGGCTTGGATCACCATGACGACGACCAAAGGTCAACGGCAAATACTCAAGGCACAAACGTACCAACTGAATATCATCGGACTGCTCTGCACGTTTCACCAACTCTGCGTGGGTAAATTGCTCAGGCAATGCATCGTAGAAAGATTGGTTACGCAACACCACTTTGCCGTTGGTTGCACGAGCAGTTCGAAGCACATCATCACGGTGCAACGCATAACCGTTCTCAAACACACCACCGCGCATGCTGTTAAACAACACATTGGCGTAATGGTGGTTACTGGTGCTTTCACTTGCAGAGTACTGCCAACCGTCGACTGCGCCGATCAGCGCGACCAATTCTTTACGGTTGGCTTGAATGTCATCTTCGATCAGATCAAGCAGAATACGACCGCGTGCGAGTTTCGATCTCAGCACGGCCACATCTGTGTGGTTTTTATCGCTGTCTAACACGAACAACCAATCGTTGCTGCTGTTTGCATCGAGCGTGATGGTTTTGTGGATCATGTAAGCGCCACGTACGCCACGCGTGAGCGTTTCTGGCTCTAACGCAAGGCCGCGACGGAACGCAGGAAGTTGTTGGCTGCTGAGCAACAAAGTGGATTGATCTGAATCCACGCAGAAAACGGTGTTCGCTTGCAGTGATTCTGCAGGGTCTGCACGATCGCTCAACTTGGCGTACATGGTGTAAAGCGCCAGTGCGGTTTCACACACTCGCTCATTCCATTTGTACGCGTCTACCAATGCGCTGCGGGTTTGCAATGCGGCCATTGGCGCGTCACAAGGCAGAATGTTTTGAAGGCCATCAAGCACCTCAATACTGCGTGATTCGCCCGTGAGGTTAGCGATTTCACAGCGACGCACAAAGCCGAAAGTGTTGCCGGTTTCCCAGCTATATTGGTAGGAAAGTCCCAAGGTATGGTTAACTTCCTCAAACACCAATTTGTCGCCAGTGATGTTTTTGTAAAGATGGCGATTCAGGTCAAAACGGCCATCTTGTTGGACGTTGAACGGTTCCCATGTCACACGTGTTCCTTGGTGATCGACACGGATAAAGGTTCGCGGCCCAGTGTTGTCTGCGCTCTCGTGGATCATATCCACAGAACGGTAAGGAAACAGAGCATTCTCTGGTTTACTCCGTCCTGCTGACAAGCTACCTGTGGAAGAAACGAACAACCAATGATCATTCGCCGATACGATGCTCATAAAAAAAGGCTGCATGTGATCAACATTTTCAATGCGATAAAAACGATCGCCCTGAAAATCTACAAATTGCCCGCTAACAGGAGCGTTAGCCATTTGAACATTCTGTTCCATTTTTCTCGGCTCCTAAAAAGAAAGCGCTTTCTTTAACGCTAAAAAAATTAGAGGTGATGACACCTTGCAAAATGACCAGCCTGCACTTCCGTGGCATCTGGCATTTCTTGTGTACACACCTCTGTTGCGACTGGACAACGCGACGCGTAAGGACACCCTACGCTGCTCGGTTTCCATAGCGGTATATCTCCCTTTTTGACAGAGAGTTCGCGCTTTCCTCGACGCCCCACTTCCGGCACTGCTGATAGCAGAAGCTTAGAATACGGGTGCTTCGGGTTTTGCGTAACGCTGTCACTATGACCCCATTCAACCATATGACCGACATACATTACTGCGGTCTTCTCGGCAAAATAGCGAGCGGTTGCGATGTCATGAGTGATATACATGAAGGCGATCCCATGTTTGTCTTTCAGATCGGCCATCAGGTTTAAAATGCCAAGACGTACGGAGACATCCAGCATTGAAATCGGTTCATCCGCCAAAATGACTTCAGGGTCGACAGCAATAGCGCGTGCAATTGCAACACGCTGGCGCTGGCCGCCACTCAATTCATGCGGATACTTCTGAGCCGTTTCAATCGCGGGCGATAAACCCACCAGCTCGAGCAATTCATACACCTTTTGCGACACATCACGTTTGGTCGCACGTTTGTGGATCAGCAACGGCCTGGCCACATGGTGATGAATAGTATGCACGGGGTTCAGCGACCCAAACGGGTCTTGAAAAATCATCTGAACTTGACGTGCGTATTCAAGTGCCCCGTTTTCGGATACATAATCCGCCAACGGTTTTCCCTTGAACGAAATCTTACCTGCTGTTTCTTTGTAGATACGCGTCAAAATGCGCGCACCCGTGCTTTTTCCTGACCCTGATTCGCCCACAATCGCGAGGGCTTCCCCTTTGTTCAAATCAAAGGAAACGTCATTCACAGCGCGCATCACATTCCCTTTAGAGGAATGCCCGATGGCAAAATCCATTACCAGATTTTTAATCGAAAGGATGGTTTCTTTCTTGTTCATCGCTGCGCTATCGTCCATCGCTGTTCTTCTCGTCGCTTACGTTAAATGACAGGAAACGTGGTGCTGAGGCCCAATGGCTTTCAGCGACGGTTCATTCTGGGTGCATGGTTCGAAGCATTTCGTACAACGCTCTTGGAAATTGCACCCCTGCGGCATGTTCAATAGGTTCACAGGGTTACCCGGGATCCCATACAGGCGCTCTTTCGGCCCATGAATGGTCGGGAAGGAAGAAAGCAGCCCCTGCGTATACGGATGCTGCGGTGATTCAAACACCGTCTCAGCATCGCCAATTTCAATGATGTTGCCGGCGTACATCACACCGATGCGATCGGCAATCTCGCCCATCAAACTCAAATCGTGGCTGATGAACAAAATCGAGAAGCCAAACTTGGCTTTCAGTTCATACAGCTCATTCAAAATCTCGCGTTCTACGACCACATCAAGCGCCGTGGTTGGCTCATCCATGATGATCAGCTTCGGCTCAAGCGCGAGCGCTATGGCAATCACCACACGTTGACGCATACCACCACTTAACTGGTGCGGAAACGCGGTCAAACGGTCAGGGTGAATGCCCACAATCTGCAAAAGCTCAGCCCCTTTTTCGAGCGCTTCTTTCAGTGACACCTTTTTGTGCGCTTGAATCACGTCAGTGATCTGCTCACCGATCGTGATAACAGGGTTGAGCGAGTTCATGGCACTTTGAAACACGACAGACGCTTCGTACCAACGAAATGCGCGCAATGCCTTGTCGTTCATTTTAAGAATGTCTTGACCCTTGTAGAGGATCTCCCCTTCTGAAATCAGTGCCGGTGCTTTGTGAAGACGTGAAATTGCAAACGCAAGCGTGCTCTTTCCACAACCGGATTCACCTGCAAGGCCGAGGGTTTCCCCTTCCGCTATGCTCACGCTAACGTTATTCACCGCACGGGCAATGCCGTTTGGCGAAACGTAGTCCACACAAAGGTTATTAATCTCAAGCAAAGGCGGCTTGGCGTTTGATGCCGTTTCGATGATGTCTGACATCACAGCCCCCTCTTCTTATCGACTTCTTTCTTTAGCTTGCTCCAGAGCTTAATGTGCGGCCCTGTTTTCAGCTTCGGATTGCTGACTTGGTCAATCGACATGTTAATCATGGCGAACGCCCCGCCCGTGATAGCTAATGCCATGGCTGGCACTAACATTTCCCACCACGCGCCTGTGTAGAGTGCCGACGACGTTTGAGCCCAATACAACATGGAACCCCAACTGACTTCTGTCGCGTCACCCAGTCCTAAAAAGCCCAACCCTGCCTCTGAGCCCATTGCATAAATGACAGTACCCAAGAAACCGCCAAATACGATGGAAACAAGGTTGGGCAAAATCTCGACCAAAATAATGCGTATTTTCGATTCGCCCATCACTTCCGCGGAAAGGATGAATTCCTTGTTACGGATTGCCATGGTTTGTGCACGAATCACCCTTGCTCCCCATGGCCAGGACGTAATGCCTAGCAATATCGTGATGACGACTGACCCCACTTGCCCAAGAAAGGCGGCCAGAACAATCAACAACGGAAGTTGAGGGAATACCAAAAACACATTGGTCATAAAATTGAGTCGTTCATCAATGCGCCCACCGAAGTAGCCTGCAGACACACCGACGAGCACGGCGATGGTCATGGCGATAAGGCCAGCAGCAATTGAGACAGACAGTGTTTTTCTCGCACCGACCAACACTTGGCTAAACACATCTCGCCCACTTCGCGTGGTACCCATAATGTGTTCAGCACTTGGCGGCTGGTGTGGACGCGCCACACGCTTTTCCGCTTTGTACGGTGCAATAGCAGACGCAAACAGCGCGCCGGAGAAAACAATCACCAGCAACAAGCCACCGATAATGGCAGGCGGATTGCCGTAAAAAAATGCGTATATCGAACCGAGCACACGCTTGAATTTCTTCATCCCCGACATTGGCTTTTGCGCCTGCATACCCGGACCCTGCGAAGGGTTCGGCGCGTTCAAATCTTGGGTTTCTGTTGCTGTTTTATCCATGCTGCTCCCCTTAATTTGAAATGCGTGGGTCAAGCCAAACATACAAGATGTCGGCGATGAAATTCGCGGTCAGCACCGCCGTAACCAGAATCAGGAGAATCGCCTGAATCAACGGATAATCGCGCGCGACAATGCCTTTAAGCAGCACATTGCCCAGCCCTTGGTAGTTAAACACCACCTCGGTCATGATCGAGCCTGCAAACGAAAAGCCGATGGCCATCGCGATGGCTGTCGCGACAGGCAATATGGCATTTCGGCCTGCATATCGACTCATCACGCGCACACTGCTCAACCCTTTGGCTTCCGCCATGGTGACATAATCTTCACCCAGCACGTTGATCATGGCGTTACGCATGTTAAATACCCATGCCGCGATGCCCACAATCACCATCGAGCCAACCGGCAATATCGCGTGTTTCAACACACTGCCGATAAATTCAAGCGTAAACCCCGGATCCAGTGATGGGTCGTAGGTATACGCCAACGGCAACCATTCCAGTTGCAACGCGAAAAAGTAGAACAAAAACAACGCAGTCACGACGTACGGGAAGTTACTGATAAACGCCAACAACGGCGGCGCGATTTGGCCAAAAAGCCCTGTACGGCGATACGATGCATACGCACCAATACTGACACCGATGATCAACGCAACAATCAGCGAACCCAGCGCGAGGAACAAGGTCCACGGCAAGGCATTTGAAATCACTTCCGACACACTCACGGGGAACATCAATACCGATGGACCTAAATCCAAGGTGAACACGCTTTTGATGTACGCCAAATACTGCGTAAAAATGTTGCCATCAAGGAAGCCATACATTTCACGCACAGCATCCATCTGAGACGGGTCCATTCGGCCTTGTGCAGCAGCAAACAACGCTTCAACCGGATCGCCAGGCATAAGACGCGGCAACATAAAGTTGAACGTAATAGCAATGAAGAAGGCGGTGAAATAAAACATGAACCGCCGAAATAAAAATGACATCGCTTTGCTCCTTCACCGGTGCGCTTAGAAAGCGCACCAAGGTCCCTATCTGGAATACGTCTGCTGTTTGTTCTATTTCAAGTGCAGGTTATTCAAGATGATCACGCGCTTACCACCGTCGTACCAGACAGGTTGGATATACGGGTCTTGCTCCGTTGGCCAACCTTCAATACGTTTGGTGCTGTACTGGAACCACGTTGGGTTTGAGAACAAAGGAATAAACGGCAAGTTCTCAGCAGTAAATGCTTGCAGCTTATCGAGAATTTCTTTCTGCTCGGCTTCATCACCGGCTTGACCAAATGCGTTAATCAGAGCATCAATGTCAGGAGAATTCACACCGTGACCTGCGTGCCAGCTCGTGCCGATTCGCGCCGTATCAAAGTACTCTTGATAAGTAAGAATTGGGTTGGTCGCCACCAGCGACCAGTTGATCGCCATTTTGTAATTGCTCTGCTTCAACGATTTGTCATACACCGACCAGTCAACCGTTTTCACTTTAGCTTTCACGCCCACTTCTTCGTAGTACTCACCGACCATCTGAACCACTTGGATCCAATCCGTCCAGCCGTTAACCACCTGAATATTAAATTCAAACGGGTCACCATTTGGCAGGTCACGGAAGCCATCGCCGTCTTGGTCTTTCAGACCCGCCGCGTCTAACAGTTCATTGGCTTTATCTTGATTAAACTCGGTGAGGTAACCGTATTTCGCAGACACATCGTCGCTGATGTGGTTTGCATACAAATCACCGATACCACCTGGATTAAAGTTCGCGGTTGGGTAGCCGTAGGCTGCAATATCAACAATGGCTTCGCGATCCAGCGCCATAGAAAGCGCATGGCGTACCTGCAAATTATCAAACGGCGCTTCTTTGGTGTTCATGTAAAGGTGAATCGCGTCGTTCGAGGGATACCAATAAAAGTGGTTGTCTTTATCACGCTTAACAAACGTGGATTCCACATCAGCGATGAAGTTTGAACCCCAATCGATTTCGCCTTTGATCAAGGCTGGTTGAATTTGAGAGTTATCGTTGTACGAACGGAAGTTCACACAATCAAGATGCGGTTTACCTTCAAGGTAGTAGTTCGGATTACGACACAATTCCATTTGCTGAGGCTTTAGGAATTTCACGGTCGTCATTGGGCCGCTGCCCACAGGATTTGGATTGGTGTAAGTGGTAGCATTTTCCACCGAAGACCACACATGCTTCGGCAAGATGTGGTAAGCCTCTAAATTCCAAATAAAGGTCGAATCAGGTTTGTTGAGCGTAAACACAACCGCGTTGTCGTCGGTTGCTTCAACAGATTTGATTACACCACCTGACCAAATGCCTTTCAGGTCAAATGCTGGGTTGGTTTTCGTCAATTCAAAGCTAAACACGACGTCTTCTGCAGTGAGTGGCTGTCCGTCAGACCATTTCATGCCGTCACGCATTTTTACCGTTAAGGTGCTGAGGTCATCGGAATACTCTGCAGATTCTGCAAGGCGGTAGTGTGTTTCACCTGTCATGTTGTTAAACACGACGAGCGGTTCGTAAATCACACCATTAACGAGGTCTTTCGTTGTGTAAGGATTGAAGTTTTCAACAAAGCCAGTATTGATAACAGGGACGGTTAACGTGCCGCCTTGTTTTACGTCTGCCGCTTGAACGCCAGACACGATGAAGGCACTAAAAATGCACGATGCCAGAATGGTTTTGTTTAGCATGAAATCGTCCTTAATTATCGGTTAGTCAGAGAGGCACGGCTCGATTCACATCGGCTTCGCGCCACACATCCCTTCGCTCTCTCACCGCTTCTCGTCGAAACACCACGCTCATAGCCAACGTTTGAAACAGGAAAATTCATAAAAGAAAGCGCTTTCTTTTGATTGATGTTAGGGAAATGTACTAGGCGGCAACAACCGCATATTCACGTTTATGTAACATTGATCACAACTATTCCTTGCCATTCACTACGCATTATTATTTATGAGACACATATGCATACTGAAGTGTAGCGCAGGAAAAGAGGATTGCGTTTTATTACTTAATAATCATAAAGATAGAAATAACGCCTAAATTATCCGCTTTCTTGGCGCTCACTGTCCAAGAACGTGCGAATCGGCAAAACTAACACTGCTAGATGAATGAATTCGAGCCATATTAGAGTTAGTCGATGTGTTCACACTTGCCTGACTCATTTTTGAATCAGCCGTAAAAAAACACCAAAGGCTGACGCGAACTCATGGCCTTCAACCACGGTAAATCGCCACCTTTTTCCTCGATAACATGTGAATAACGTGTTGCTGTTACATCGACTTGCAACTCAGCGGTCGATTTAACGCGTCACGGCGCGCGTGACAAAAGAGCAAACGGGGTTAATGAATGTGGGTAGAGACGTAAATAGTCGTAACAACTCCCTCTCTCGTTTCAACAATTTGCATTCAGCTGAGTGAAAAAAGTGCATACAAGCAGGTTTATTTGGCATTTGTTCACAGAACATTGCGTTTAAAGCTGGAAAAACCAAAGCAGGGATTGATAAAATCGCCCGCATTATCACAGCAAGTAAAGAGAGTGACCCCCCATGGGACGCAGTTTCGAAGTTCGCAAAAATGCAATGGCGAAAACTCAAGGCGCCAAAGTTAAAGTGTATTCAAAGTACGGTAAAGAGATCTATGTTATCGCGAAAAACGGTGGCGGCGATCCAGATACCAACCTTTCGCTAAAGCGCATGATCGAGAAAGCAAAGAAAGATCAAGTGCCAAGCCACGTTATCGAAAAAGCGATTGAAAAAGCGGCTGGCGGCGGCGGTGAAAACTATGAAGTTGCTCGCTACGAAGGTTTCGGCCCAGGTAACTGCTCTGTGATTGTTGACTGTCTCACTGACAACAACAACCGTACCTACATGGAAGTACGTCAGTGCTTCGTAAAAACGCATTCTAAGATCGGTGGCCCAGGTACTGTTGCTCACATGTTCGATCACCAAGCGGTATTCCAGTTTAAGGGTGATGACGAAGAAGCAGTACTTGAGAACCTGATGATGGCAGACGCTGACGTGACTGACATCGAGTGTGAAGACGGCGTGATCACCGTATTCGCGCCAACAACTGAGTTCTTCAAAGTGAAAAGCGCACTGGCTGAATCCATGCCAGACGTCACGCTAGACGTTGAAGAAATCACGTTTGTTCCACAAACCATGACAGCAGTTGCTGGCGACGATGTTGCTGCATTCGACAAGTTCTTGGATATGCTGAACGACTGTGATGACGTTCAGAACGTTTACCACAACGCTGAAATCGAAGAGTAATCTTCATTCTGCGTTAGAAAATGCCCGGTTCAACAGGGCATTTTCCGTTTATATCCTTACCAATAGGATTCCATTATGGAACAGCAAGAATTCGAAACACTGGTAAAAGCCCTGAGTGAAAAAACCAGCCTGCCAGAAGCACTCGACCTGCTTAAAGCGTGTGAAGACGAAGAAGTCGCGGCGGCTGCAAGTGCAATGATAGGGCAATTTGCATTGGCAGAAGTGGAAGGTGAAAACCGTGTTTACCACGTATTCACTGAGCAAAACGATGTAGGTGAAGAAGAAGAGTTCGTCGAGCACGTGATGAATGTGGGCGAAGACGTGATGGTATTCGTTGCGTGGTTCTTCTATACCCAATTTGAAATCACAGCTCGCGACACATACGCTGCAGCTGGCCGTGTATTCAAGAAACCAAAGCGCCGTTAATTCCCGCTAATTGCTTTCTTAACGATCAGATCTGATTGTCTTAGCCAGAGTACCCGCTCTGGCTTTTTCTTTTATGCTCTATTCGCTGCGCTTTACACCCCTTTTTCTAGCCAAATCCCACTACCGTCAAAACCTGCCCTTTTATTTGTTCTATTTGCGATTGAAGTAAAACTCGCCACGTATTTGTCCATTTATCTGGACGGTATATTCGAGTCAGACACCAATGATGACGATAACCCCCACAGGATGGGGGAAGGAATAAGAGGGATTTATGTATTTAGGCATATCTTGCACCGGACATGACAACTCAATCGCGCTAGTAAATAGCGATGGCAAGGTGCTTTATGCACAAGCGGTTGAACGTGACACACAGACAAAACACGGCTTTAGCGTATGCCCCGATCAGCCGTATAAACTGGCTAAATTAATCAAACAATACGCGCCCGATGCCACGCACCTGACTATCTGTAAATCTTGGCCGGAAGATACACCTCAGAAAATGGGTAGCGAGATCAATAATATCGCCATGGCGGATTACGATGGGATCGTGAGAGAAGTCGCAGGCATATTTAAAGGCGTGCAAACACACAACATGAATGACGTGTTCCTGCCAAACATTCAAATGGGCGGCGGCGGTGCAAAACGCGCAGCCATGGCGCTCAACCTCACCACTGATACCCGTCAGTTTGATCATCACTCTAGCCATGCTGCCTTTGCCTGTTACTCGAGCCCTTTTGATGAAGCGGCTTGCCTTGTCATGGACGGCTACGGAGAAGACTCCGCGCAATCTATCTTCATCTACAAAAACAACAAGCTCGAAAAATATCCAAAACCCGCCTACCTCGGCGAGTTAAACCAATTATCAGCCAGCCTTGGTGTTTATTATGGTGTCACCGTGTGTCGCCTATGTGGGTTCGCACAGGACTCAGGGGAAGAATGGAAGGTGATGGGGTTAGCGCCTTACGGGAAACTCAATGAGCCTGTACTCGCGCTTTTGCGCAAGCATATTGCAGTGAAAGACGGCTACCTCACCTTGCCTGAAGGTTCAACAGCCGCGCTGGCGGCGCTTCGCCCTCATACCCGCCCCTATGCGCAGTTCCCGAAAGAAGCAGCAGATCTGGCCTACACCGCCCAATACCATTTCAACGAACTCATGACGGAAATCCTCACCCATGTCCATGACATCACTGGCATGGACAATATCGTCATCACGGGTGGATGCGCCCTAAACTCCTCGTTCAATGGCCGCGTTATCGAAAAAACGCCTTTCAAGGATATTTTTGTCCCCTGCGCACCAGGGGATGATGGCAACTCTGTGGGGGTAGCCCTTCTTGCCGTCAAGCAAGACTACCCAGACAAAGTGATCCAAAACCGCCTTCAAACGCCGTACCTCGGGGACGAGATTTCAGAAGAAGAGGTTGAAAACTTCATCGAAAAAAGCGGCATGGGCAATGTCCATAAATACGATTGGCAAGACCTTTATCAAAACGTCGCGCATATGATGGCTGAAGGAAAAGTGGTGGCGTGGGTGCAAGGTCGTGCTGAGTTTGGCCCACGGGCATTAGGTCATCGTTCGATTCTTGCGGATTCACGCTCGATAGAGATGAAAACCAAAATTAACGCAGCGGTGAAATTCCGTGAACCTTTTCGCCCCTTCGCCCCGATGATCATTGCAGACAAAGGGGATGAGTACTTTGAAAACTATCACGACACACCTTACATGGAAAAAGTCGCGACCTTCAAACCACTCATTCGCGAAGCGGTTTCTGCGGTGTGCCATGCCGACAACACGGGGCGATTACAATCCGTCACGAAAGAACGCAACAAACACGTTTACCATCTGATTGAAGAATATGAGAAAATTACTGGCGTGCCAGTGATCATCAACACCAGTTTGAACGTGATGGGGAAACCGATTGTGTCGAGCTTAAACGACGCGGTAATGACCTTCTTCACAACGGATATCGAAGTGCTCGTGATTGGGCAATATGTCTTCACCAAAGGACAGACAATCCGCTAGTACCTTATGCATTAGATTCCCGCGAAAACAAAACAGGCTAGGTATACACCTAGCCTGTTTCTTTTTATCTGCGATACACGCAAAAGCAAAAAACGTGTTCGCAACTATGCACCGATAACGGATTCAACCGCCTTGATGACTTCGAGCGATTTCTGGTCATTCAAGCCTTCTGAATGCGGCTGTGCGAATCGACGTGCATCATTATCAAAATACTTGCCCGACGCATCGGCAAACTCTTCGCTTAGCGCTGCGCGAACCAGAATATCGACACCAATGCTCAAATCGTTGCCCGCCACGCCAAAGCCTTCTTTCACCATTTTACTGGCTAGCATTGACCCTGGGTTAACCGCGACAATCACGGGGCCGTTATCACCCCATTGGTTTGCAAGGGCACGCGTCCACATGGTGATCGCCAATTTGCTTTGCGCATAGGCTTCAAATTCATCGCTAAGTTTTACCTTGCCGACGAGCGCATCAAGGTTAACTGGCGCTTGTGCTGCAGATGACAAGTTAACAATACGGCTGCTTGCATCCATGATCGGCAGTAACGCTTGCGTCAGTAAGTAAGGGGAGATGGTGTTCACAACAAAGCGCGCGTCCATATCGTCTTTGGTGATTGGATCCGCCATGCGGAAGACACCCGCGTTGTTAAGCAATACATCAAGTTTGCTATAGCGGCGCTTCACTGCATTCGCCATTTCAGCCACATCATTTAAATCAGTGAGGTCCGCAACAAAGCTCTCAACAGTGCCGACATTACTCATGACGGATAGCGTTTTTTCCACGTCGCTAAGTTTGGCTGCATTACGGCCATGAATAAGCAAGTTGTGTCCCTGTGCAGCAAGCGTTTTCGCTGTTTCCAAGCCAATTCCGTCGGTCGCGCCTGTAATGAGAACGTTCTTTGTCATGTCTTTTCTTCCCTTAATTTTAGCCTTAGAGGCAACGTCCAATTGGACGTCATCAGCCATACCTGTCCAACACAAAACCATCAAGGTGACTCAAAAGTTACCGTTTGCATCGTCAACATTTATGCGTTACATAATATTAGATATTCATAAATTGATAATCACCCTAATAAAAGATTCACTTTATAGAATTCATTGATAATCAACTTTTTGATTATTCCCACGCTATCGAATAGCAAAGCATGAACATTGATCATTTAAAACTCTTCGTACGCCTTGCCTCTACCAATAATATTAGCGTTGCTGGCCGCGAACTTGAGCTCTCTCCCGCCGTTTCGAGTGCCTACATTAGCAAGCTTGAAGCATGCTTGGGTGTGCGCTTGGTACATAGAACCACGCGAAAGGTCTCGCTGACTGAAGAAGGCGATGCATTTCTTCCTTATGCCGAAGACGTGTTAGCCAGCGTTGAGGCGGCTTACTCCTCGGTGGGTGTTGGAGCGAGTTCGCCACGCGGCATCCTCAGGGTGACCGCACCCGCGTCCTTTGGTCGCATGCACCTGATGCCCGCATTGAAAGGCTTCTTGGCTGAATACCCTGATGTGAAATTGGATTTTCGTTTCTCTGATTCCATTGTCGATTTGATCGAAGGTGGGTTTGATATCGCTATCCGAAATGCGGAACTGAAAGACTCTTCATTGATCGCGAGAAAGCTGGCGACGGATCGTCGCGTTATCTGCGCCTCGCCTGCTTACTTAGAAAAATACGGCGAACCGACATCACCAAAAGACTTGAAAGATCACCTTTGTATTCACCTCTCTCAATTAGACCAATGGGTGTTTGATGGGCCCAGCGGGAGAGAGAGCGTGAAAACGCAGAGCGTTCTGAGAACCGACAGCGGTGATGTGGTGCGCGATGCTTGCCTTGATGGTATTGGTATTGCTATCAATTCCACATGGAGTGTGTTTGAACACCTCCAGAAAGGAGAACTGGTCGAAGTTCTGAGTGATTATTCGCTGGTATCTGACACCGCTATTTGGGCGCTCTACCCAAGCTCACGCCAGCTCGCGCCCAAGGTGCGTGCATTCATTGATTACTACGCAGCCCGTTTTGCCGACACACCCTGCTGGGCCGTGGAGCAGCACTCAAACAAAACAGGCTAAACAAAGCATGAAGCTCTCGCGGCATTGAACCGTGAGAGCATCTGCTTTTTTACACACCTTTCAGCCCCCACCATGCAGAAAAATCGGTAAGTCATTATCTCTTATCGAAATTGATGCTACCCTCACCGCATTAATTTCTGGCGCGAGTCGTCATATCACCCATTTAAATAAGCATACAGACTATGGATCAATACCCTGAACGATCGGGTCACTACAAGCTAACGGAAGAATGGTCTGTTGAATTACCTTCTGAATTCAAATGTCGAATCGAAGATGAAGACTTGGTGCTTTGGCAACACGGCATGACTATTTGGTGTTCAGTGTGGGGCATAGAGCCAGAAGAAACACGCGAGGAAGCCCTCGCATGGATGGAAGAAGAACAAGCCGAAGACGCCTTTGACGTCTCTAAATCAGATCAAGACGGTGTATTGCTTTATCGTTATCGATTGCTAGAAGAAACCAATGATTACAGCGTTGCTTCCCTCTATTGCTTCGCGTTCTCGCACTCAAGCTATATTCAGCTGGGCATATACCTGGATGAGGAAACCCGCTTTGAAGATGCACAGCGTATTTGCGAGAGTATTTGTTTCGTGAATCATCAAACGATGCACTGAGGCTTCAAAACGCATCACTCAACGATAAGCAGGCACGCCGTCTGCTTATCTCTGCTATCTCTTATCTCCTATCTCTTGTCTCCTATCTCTTTTCTATCTCTTATCTCGCACCTCTTATCTCATACCTCCCCTCTCGCATACTTCCCTTCGTTAACTCCCACATTCAACATGCACAGAAACCCAGCAACATTGTGAAAAATCGATTCAGCTATCAAGGTAAAAACAAGGCGTTAATTTCAATCAAGCGTTTGAAATATCGCCATTTCCGCTGTTTTTCTTAGTTTTTTTCTTGGCGTGGATGAAAAGCCATTTCTAATCCGTACTCAGTCTCGTTTCTTCAACACTTTTTCTGACACCTAGCCGTTACCCTCAAGTGAAACCACTGACAACAATGCTCGCGCGTGTTTTCATTGGTTTCCCTGTTCATTGAGAACAACCGCTCTTATAAAAATCATAAAAGCATGTGTGAAAAGTGCTGTTGCTCGTCATGGATACGATCCCGCCGAAACAGTTTCGCTTAGTTAGTTCTCCCCTACCTTGGTTACCTCAACACAAGCTTGGACAGTGCATCGATAAAACAATGTAGAACCCTCCGAAGACACCGTGCCATAACTTTGCCTAAGTACATCGCTCAGCCCTCTGCCGCGCCTGATCGCGTCGCAAATTCATCGGGTTCTTCACGCCATTCGTGATACCAGAGGAAAACAGGCTAAGCACAACAACGCTATTTATTCATTCAGTCATAGATGTACACAAATCGGAGGTAACATGAAGACTGATATACCTGAAGGTGCTCGTGCTCCCTACTTCTGGGAAGCCATTATTTCACTGCTCTCATTGGTGAAGGGAATCAGCATCTCCATCGTCATGTATGGGCTAGATCCACAAATCCCCATGATGCTCGGCGTGGTTGTCGCCAGTGTCGTTGCCCTTCGCTGCGGCTTCTCTTGGAAAGAGATCCAAGGCGGCATGGTGAACGGCATCTATAACGCCTTGCCCGCAATGATCATCTTGATGATTGTTGGGTCGCTGATAGGTGTGTGGATATTGGCGGGTGTTGTTCCAACCTTGATTTACTACGGGCTACAGATCCTCGCACCAGAGGTATTCCTACCCGCATGTGTGATCATCTGTGCGGTGACTTCCCTCGCCACAGGCACAAGTTGGGGCACAACAGGCACAATCGGCGTCGCACTGATGGGTGTTGGCGGAGGGCTCGGGTTTCCGCTGCCACTGGTAGCTGGTGCTGTTTTGTCAGGGGCGTATTTTGGCGACAAGATGTCACCTTTGTCGGATACCACGAACCTCGCGCCTGCCATGGCGGGAACCGATCTATTCACCCACATAAAACACATGTCTTACACCACAGGGGTGAGCATCACGATTACCCTGATCATTGAAACCGTTCTCGGTCTGCAATACAGCGCCACTGGCAGCAATATCGAACGTATCAATACCATTTTGACAACGCTTGATAACAACTTCTTCATCAACCCCGTTTTGTTCTTGCCTCTGTTTCTTGTGTTGTTTGTATCGTACAAGAAAATGCCCGCCATTCCCGGCATCGCATTGGGCGTAATTGCTGGCGCCATTTGTGCAGCTGGCTTGCAAGGTGCAGATTACAACGCCATCGCAAACGTCGCTTTCGGCGGTTATGCCTCAGCGACAGGCATTGAAGATGTCGATTCTTTGTTGTCCCGCGGCGGTATGGACTCGATGATGTATACCATCGGCCTGATCATCGTCGCCATGATGTTTGGTGGCGTGATGGAGCGAACAAACCAGCTTCGTGTGATTGCGGATAAAGTGCTCGCTGCGGCGAAATCAACCGGCTCACTGGTCATTTCTACCGTGCTGACGGGTATCGGTGCAAACGTCATTTTGTGTGACCAATACATGGCCATCGTGATGAGTGCGCGCAGTTACGCAGAGGCGTATCGAGAGCGAGGGCTTGCGCCTGAAAACCTCTCACGAGCGGTGGAAGATTCAGCAACGGTAACCGCCAACCTCGTTCCTTGGAACTCAGGAGGCGCATACCAAGCCGCCACGCTAGGCGTAGCCACCTTGGCTTACCTTCCCTTCAATTTCTTCTGTTGGCTATCCCCTATTGTCACCATCATTTTCGGGGTAATGGGGTGGACAATTTGGCGAACCGACGAGGCTGAACCTAGAGAAGCCAGCGTAGAAAGAGACCTTTAACATTCAGGTTAATTAGTGTTTTTGTGAGAATTTTCTTGCATTCAAAGCCACTGTCCGCAATGGCTTTTTCGATCCTAATGCACACCCCAAAAAGCTATACAGACCAGAGCATAGACTGTCTAACATTATATGATGGCCTTCTTAATAACCTTTTTATAATTAATGATATTTTATGGTTCACTAATATATTGAGAACCCTTTGTGAGAATTTTGTGAGAGTTGCCCTATACATTTTCCGATAGAACCAAGCGGAAAAAACGATGACATCCGAGAAGCCGGAAAACTGTCCTCGTGAATGATGAATAGGAGACACTCCAGTGACGGTCACATTGAACTCAGTGCTACATCCTCAAGCACCTGATTCTCGACATTTGGGAAACGAACGACTTTTTAATCTGACGCCACTTTCAAACCTCAGTGCAGAAGATCGTCGAAAATTTGTCTTGTTTGGCCGAGGCCCACAAGACTCCCCCGCATTCAGCACCCTACATCGGGCATTTGAATACCATGCCACCACACGGCCACATGCGATTGCCGCCATGCACGGTGGCTGTTCAATTTCCTATAGCGATTTGAATGACAATGCAGAAAAACTCGCGACGCTGTTGCTACAAGCAGGCGTGAAACCGGGCGATTCAATTGGGGTATTCCTGACGCGCTCGATACCCATGCTAGTGGGCATGTTTGCCTGTCTGAAAATTGGGGCGAATTATGTGCCTCAACACGCGGGCGTGGTGCCAAAAACGCAACTCGCACATATCGCCAACTTATCAAGAATGAAGGTTGTGCTCACGCTATCCGATCATCTATCTGATATGCCAGAACTGCCCGATGTTCGAATGATCGCATTAGACACATTGATGAAGTCTTTCGAGTTTCGTGCGCTTCCAACATCCGGCCGTCGTCCCGCCAACACTAATGATACCTGTTTCATTCTGTTCACATCAGGAACGACCGGCACACCCAATGGCGTGCAAGTCACCCATAAAAACGTCTGTAACATTGTGCTCACCGCCCCGGGAAATCTCGGGATTAAACCGGGGTTACGTGTCGCTCAACTTCTAAGTATTTCCTTCGACATGTCTGCCTGGGAAATCTATGGCGCGCTTTGTAACGGCGCCACCTTAATGATTCGAGATAAGGTCATTCAGCACACTGCCAGCAATGCAGATGTCATCATCGCGACACCATCAGTGCTTGCAAGCATCAACGCCAGCGGCTGCACAGACACAAAAGTGGTCGCGGTAGCAGGCGAGCCGTGCCCGCAGCCTCTCGCCGAAACATGGGCTGAATTTTGTGATTTTTACAACTGCTGCGGTCCGACCGAAACCACCATAGTGAACACCATGAAACGCTATGAAATCGGCAGACCTTTGACCATTGGCACACCAACGCCCAACAACACAGTGTACATCCTTGATGAAAACCTCACACCGTGTGCTATTGGCGACGTTGGGGAAATGTGGGCAGGCGGCATTTGTGTGACGAAAGGCTACCTCGCCAACGTCACGCTCAGCCAACAACGCTACCGTACCGACCCATTTTTAGGGGATGGCCACGTCATGTTCCGCACCCGCGATTTAGGCCGTTGGACGGAAGATGGCGAACTCGAACACCTCGGTCGAACCGATGACCAAGTCAAAATCAAAGGCTTTCGCGTCGAACTCGATGCCATATCTACCGTGATTGAGCGTCTACCTTCTTGCCGCCAAGCCGTGACCTTGAAAGTCTCAAACGAGCATGTTGCCGCCTTTGTCGCCCCGATAGACGTCGACGAAACGCTGGCAAAAGAACAGGTTTCAGCGCACTTACCTTACTACTGCGTACCAACAAAAATCATGACGTTTGACGAATTGCCGCAAACGCCTCGTGGAAAAGTAGACAAGAGGAAATTGCTGGATCTTTACAACGCCTCGCAACAAGAAACAGCGTTAACCCCTAAATCACAAACAGCCACACCCAGCTCTGAAGACGTTTAAGGAGAGCAGTACCCATGATGGCACCCTATTCACAGACGGAGCTTCCAGCGAAGCAACACAAGCTCAAGCGTATGTGGAAAAACCCCAAGCTTGAACATTACATGCGCCTTGTCGCAATGGTTTCCATTCTTAATGTCATCGCCTTAATCTATGGCATCACAACAGGGAATTGGTTTACCGCCGAAGGCGTGCAGCTTCAGCAAATCAGCAATATGGTGATTGCCAACTTCTTCGTAGCCGTGATCATCCGTCAACAATACGTGATAAACCTGCTCTTTTGGCTCGCCACTCGCGCACCGACCACATGGCCGCTCTCTATTCGTTGGCATTTAGGGAAGGTCTATCACCACGGCGGCTTGCACAGCGGTTGCGCCATCAACGGCAGCCTTTGGTTTGCCGTCTATGCTGGCAGTTTGCTTTACCACTACAGCCAAAATCTGGGCGGTGTTTCCACCACCAGCATGAGCATCACACTGGTCATTGTTGCTGTGCTTATTGTCATGGTCACCATGGCAAAGCCGAACATTCGTAAGAAATACCACAATGCGTTTGAAGCGTCTCATCGCTTCGCTGGTTGGTCTTTGCTGCTTCTGTTTTGGGCACAAACGTTGACACTCACCCTAAGCCAATACCCGGACATGAGCATGACTGACATAGTGCTAAACACTCCCTCGATCTGGGCTTTGTTTGTCATGACTTTCAGCGTGGCACTGCCATGGATGCGTCTCAAGCGTGTTCCCGTCGAGATATCAACACCCTCGAATCACGTTGCATTACTCAAGTTTGATTATGGTGTGACGCCATTTGCAGGCTCGTCGATGGCCATCAGCCGTTCACCACTCATGGAATGGCACCACTTTGCAAACGTGCCGTCGCCAACAGAAACAGGCTACCGACTCACCGTGTCTCGTGCCGGAGATTGGACAGGCAAACTGATTGATGACAAGCCCACTCACCTCTGGGTGAAAGGCATACCGACCGCAGGCGTTGCAAACATTGAAGTCTTGTTCAAGCGCGTGGTTTACATCGCAACGGGCAGCGGCATTGGGCCTTGTTTGCCCCACTTGTTCGCACAAAAACTGCCAATGCTTTTGGTCTGGTCAACACGCGACCCACGTAAAACTTATGGCGATGCCTTGGTCGACCAAATTCTTGAAGCACAACCTGACGCCATCATTTGGGATACTGACAAAGACGGCAAACCCGACATGGTGCAACTGGCCTACTCCGCCTATGAAAAATTCGATGCGGAAGCAGTGATCTGCATTTCTAATCAAAAGCTGACTCAACAAGTGGTCTATGGAATGGAAAGCCGCGGCGTTCCCGCCTTTGGTGCGATATGGGACTCATAGCCCCAGCCAACATTCCGACTGACTAACCGATGAATAAGGACGCAACCATGTTTATCAATACCGAGTTTGATCGCGGTGTCGTGACCATCACGATCAATCGCCCTGAAAAAAGAAACGCACTCAACAGCGCAGTGATGCGCGAGCTCACCAGTGCGCTTGCTCACTTTGATGAGAAGCCAGAGGTAGGTTGTTTTGTGATAACAGGAAGCAACCAAATCTTTGCCGCAGGCGCTGACATTAGCGAAATGGCCGACATGACGTATCAAGACATGGCCGCCACCGATTACTTTGCAGGATGGGAAGCAGTAGGACGCACTCGCACGCCCATCATCGCTGCCGTGTCAGGTTATGCACTGGGAGGTGGCTGTGAGCTCGCCATGATGTGCGACACCATTTTCGCCACGGAATCCGCGCTCTTTGGACAACCAGAGCTGACCATTGGCGTCATTCCCGGCATGGGGGGTTCACAGCGACTCACTAAACTGGTTGGGAAATCTAAAGCCATCGACATGATTCTTACGGGCCGCATGATGGATGCTGTCGAAGCAGAGCGGGCAGGATTGGTTTCAAGGGTGCTGCCTGATCATCAATTGATGGACGAAACAATGCATGCAGCCAAAACCATCGCCAGTTACAGCAAGCCCGCTGTCGCTTTGGCAAAAGAATGTGTTCTCAATGCAGAGCGCCTCACTATTGAAGACGGCGTGCGATCTGAGCGCCGGTTGTTCCATGGCCTCTTTGCCACGGAAGACCAAAAAGAAGGAATGCATGCCTTCATAGAAAAACGCCCTCCTCAGTTCACGGGAAACTGATTAAGTCGCGCGCGCGAGCTTTGCTCATCCTAAGCCCTTTTGGTGCAAACAAGTGTGCCTAAAGGGCTTTCCTTTTCTTTGCGTCCTTTCTTAACCTTTACCCACCCTCAGTGACACCCCTCTCCGCGATGCCACATTCTCAAAGGGCAAACAGGGTGTGACAACTGTTCACTGCAAAGTGTCTAAAGTTGGACAACACGCACCTGCCTCGCCCCATAGACTTAATTCCCATGTGCAATCACACGCTTAGAAAAAACAATAATAAGCGAGTGAACGGTTGTCTCTGACGCACTTCATTTCAACGTATGCAAGGACCCAAGCATGAGCGAAAGTCGTATTCATGATGCGCCTGAACAAGCGATCCACACCGAAACAGTGAATACACCGAAGACGGCCAGTCGCTCTCGTCGTTATCTCCTTTGCATCCTGCTCGTCGCTTTTGGCATTTGGCTATATACACTCTGGGCGACACGCGTCACCCCCATTACGCAACATGGCAGCGTCAACGGTCAGATGATCCACATTGCGCCGCAAGTGTCCGGAACCATAGCGAGCATTGCGGTGATCGATAATGTTTCTGTAAAACGGAACTACCCGCTTTTTAGTATCGAATCAGCCCCATTCCAACTTGATGTCGAAGCCGCACAGCTTGCACTCCAACAGGTTGCTCAATCATTGGGGGGAGATTCAACCGCGCTATTAAATGCCAAAATTGAGGAAGTGAATGCGAGGGTGAGTTTGGCGCAAGCAAAGCGCTATGTTCAACGCAACATGACGCTGGCAAGGATGGGAGTGATCAACAACACCACACTACAAGAAAGCCTTAAAGAACAACAAGAAGCCAAGTTAGCACTAGCGACAACAATAGACGCACTTAACGTTGCGGAAAACATGCTCGATAACAAAGCGCAACGATCTCCACAGTTAAAAACAGCGTTGAATACCTTGGATCATGCGCTCCTTAACCTGTCGTATACCAAGATCATTGCGCCTGATAATGGGGTGATCACTAACATGCGCATGACCGCTGGCGATTATGTTGCCGCAGGACAACCTGTGATGACATACATTGATACCCGCCATTTTTGGCTGACTGCCATGGTGCAGGAAAACTCTCTGACCTATTTAAGAAAAGGCACAATCGCAAAGATGGTTTTTGATGTGTATCCAGGGAAAGTTTTTCACGGTGAGATAACGTCTATCGGCTGGGGAAACGATAATGGAGACAGTGATGCTTTTGAACACAATAGCACCTCGAACACTTTGCACCAGTCACAGCGCTACCCCGTCAATATTCGCTTTTTCGACTTGCCAACCGATGCGGGTCTTCGATATGGCAGCCAAGCTACCGTCGGTTTTTACCCGAAGCGAACCCGCACAGGGGAAGCCTTACTCGACGTATGGATGTGGACATGGAGTAAATTGAACTACGTTTGGTAGTTTCTGTGCTTCCGGCGCTAATGTTTGTTTCCCTTGAATGAATCAAGGTTGGAATCATGACCTGTTTTAGCGTTTTCTCCCTGTGCATCCTCGTTGACATTATCAAACTGAGCATCGCTGTCCGTCAAAGAGGAAGAAACTGACGCCGTCATCGAAGGCAACTCTTCAATGGCCTGATCCAATGCTTCTTTTGCCGCGGGATTTGTGGATGTCGCCAAAACAGAGAACAACTCGGTATTCGCGTCTTCGTCTTCTTCTCTTTCTTTTGCAAGCGCCCCTTTTCCCTCCGCCGACATGGTTGGGTAGTTAGATTTAATAACAGGGGCATCATCAATACCTTCAATCACCTCTGGCAACAACAGCGGCGGCCGGGCAGACGGCGGCGCAATCGATGAAAGTGCAAAGTTCACACAATAGCACTCGTCGCCATTACTGCTTCCTTCTTTTACTGTTCCATCACAAACCTCGAGGTGGGTCTGGTGAAGGCTTAAAATCGCTTCAACAATCTTGGTGCCCATACCCAAAGAGCCTGAGTCACCGTTCTCTGCCACCACATTGATGAACGTAAACACAATTTTACTCGGGCTGTTTTTACTCACATCCAGAAGGATGCTCGAACGTTGTGGGCTGTGCCGAATGGCATTTTCAATGAGGTTATCAAACACACGATTGATCAATTGCTCATCAGCAACCACAAACAAATCAGGCGCATTGGTGATCACGAGATCTATTTTCTTTTGCTTCAACGGTAACTCGAATCGCGTTTTCACTTCGCTCAGCAGCGTTTCAACGTCTAACTCTCGGTAAGCCAGAACAATTTTCGCAGTGGGCGAACGGGCTGCCGCCAATTGATCTTTCAAATAGCAGTCAAGACGCTGAGCATTGTGATAAGCGGTATCAATCATCCCGCGGCCTTCTTTGTGCTGAAGACGCCAGGTTTCGATGTACCCCAAGATATTGGCAAGCGGGGTTTTAAGATCATGACTAAGTTGCAGCAAATACTCCCGTCGCTGAGCTTCTTGTATGCGAAGCTGAATGAATTGCTGTTGGATGACGCTCATCATCCGACGGCATTGTTCTGCAAGCTCTTGCAGTTCGTGAGACGTCAGCGCTAAAGGAGGGGTGATCCGAAATTCAGAGGTGGCAGCATCTTCAATCTCTCTCACCATATTCCTGCCGGGAATGATAATGCGCTTAAAGACCATGCGATAAACACCGAGAGCAAAAAGAGAAATAGCAACAAGCGCCGCAAGCACGATGGGTGCATATTGAATAAAGTTATCTGGATGCGTGGCATTGCGCTGCTGACTGCCAATCACAACGTACAGGTACCCCATAACAGTGCCATTTTCGGTAATTTGAGCAGCAGAAAAAACCATGTCCTGATCATGTGTCATGGGGTCTTGACCCAAAATGGGGAAAGGCGTTTCAGCCAAAAAGGCTTTAATCGGTTCAACCGACACTTGCTGTCGCCGAACCTGCTCTGCAGGCGGCCCCGACGTGGTTATGTTTCCTTGAGGATCAAGAAAGTAGATCTCAAAATCAGGCCCGAGTAGCATTAAGGTATGAAAGATAGAGGACAAGGCGGCGGGGCTGTAGTCATCCCCTATCATCAAGGGATTGTCATCCCGCATGTGACGAGCGAGATCTCGGTGTAAGGATTGCTGCGTTTTGAGCTCGTTTCCTTCCCAAACATCCACACTCAATTTGGTGAGCACCGCCGCACTGCCAGCAAACCAAACCAGTGTGAAAAACAATAAACGGTTCTTAAACGTCACACGCCTCTCCTCTGCCCGCCCAGACACAAACGTTAGCTGGCGTGTGTCATCGCTTCTCTGAATTTATACCCTATGCCCCATACGGTATGAATGTACTTAGGCATCTCAGGGTCACGTTCTAATTTGCCGCGCAGACGATTCACCGCACAACACACCGTGTGGCGATAACCGTCATAATCGGTGTTCCATACGCGGCTCAGCAGTTCGTCTTTGCTAAATACACGCTCTGGACGTTTCGCGAGGCAACAGAGAAGAGAAAACTCGGTGGGGGTTAAATCGATTTGTCGTCCATCCAATCGCACGCTATGAGTATCGGGGCAGATTTCAAGGTACTCGAACATGAGTTGCGGCGTGATATCGTGAGCGGTATGAGTATCGCTAGACGGGGCTTTGCTACCTGGACTTTCAAAGGCAATTTGCTTTTGTTGTCGTTGTGATTCATCCCATTCTTGATGAGTAATACGGCGTAACAATGCACGTGTTCTGGCTTGAAACTCAATCACGCTAAAAGGTTTCGCCATGTAATCATCCGCACCGGATTCAAACCCTTCTACCATGTCGGACTCAGAATCCATCGCAGTAAGCATAAGAATAGGAAGCCCTTTCTGCTGTCGGCGTAATTCGTGGCAAAGAGAAATGCCATCACCGTCTTCCAAACCGCGATCAAGAACCACGGCATCGATCGATTGTTCCTTTAGAATTCGATAACCCTCTTTTAGGGAAGCGCCTCGATGAACTTCATGTCCTAACACTTTCAAATGCAAGCAAAGTAACTGTGCAATGTCTGCGTCATCTTCCAAAACAAGTACGGTATGGCCCATCATTTTCACCCAAATTTCGATTCATCTCGCACCTATAAACCGACGTCATCCATAAAAATTTCATCCTATGCCAGGGTGTTTCCCCCTTAAATCTTCAATTCTCTCACTCGAAATTAATGTCTCAAAAAGAAAACAAATAAGGTATTATGTGTTATCAGTTTGTCATTAAATTCATTGGGTTAGTCAGGTAAAAAATACAGCAAGTCACTCATTATCATTTAGTGCACGAAGCATTTTTTACTCAAAATGTAACAATGGTGCAGAAAGGGCTGGTCTGATTTGTTATGATTACGACTGTTGCCTATATATCTTTCATCATGTTAAACCTGAATGCTGATGAATTTGTAGCGTAAACCCATCACGCAAATTGATTAGAGTTGTATTTAATCCCTTTGGCAAAGGGACACTAATGAGAGGGATCTCCATGAAAAAACTATTGACCACTTCAGCCCTATTGCTTTCAGCGATGCCAATGGCGAGCTACGCATCTGAGTGTGGCAAAGTCACCATTGCCGACATGAACTGGAACTCTGCGACCGTTATCGCGAACATCGACCTTTTCATCCTTGCGAACGGTTACGACTGTGATGCTGAGCTTGTTCCTGGCGATACCATGCCAACCGGCACATG
>JBELME010000026.1:0-26574 GCA_042096095.1 Enterovibrio sp. | reverse complement strand
ATTAACGATAACTTTCAAGTGCTCAATCCTGCACCTTCAAGTTGAATGGGTATAGTTCTGTCCTATCTATGTGTAATGACGCACTTGGAATACGCACTGAACCTTACTGCCATTAAACCCAATAGCTTCGTAAAATTCATGCGCGTCTTTTCTACGTTCATTGAAACGGATTCTCTACACACCCTCATTATTGCCCAAGGCATATTTTACTCACCACATATCCTTATTAGGATCATTCTCTTCCGCCCACGCAGCATCTTCTCTGGCTTCTAAATACAGCTGTAAGCCGTTGTAGGATGCGAAAGCCCCTGCACCGCCGAGGTGTTGGAAGTCATCAAAGAAGTCATCTTCTAGTAGGCACAGTGCTGATAACGTGTGTGCGCCTTTGTCAATCGCCCATTGTATTGCGAATGTGGGTGCGGTAGCGCCTGATAATGAGACATCGACAATGGCATGATCTTGCGCGTTCATTGCCAACCGTTCGCGCTCTGCTTCGCGGTCTTCCACTTCCTGAACGGCGATATCATCAATGATTTGCGTACGCTTTGACGGGGAAATGCGTTTATTGAGTTTGGCGATTTTTAATGCGTAGCCGAACCGGGCTGGCGAAACAATATCCACCACTTGCGTCAGCAGATCTCTGTCTACATCACTCGCGTTGACAAAGAATTCGATACACGCAGCAAGCGAGGTGTAGTGCGTGCCGTCAAACTCAAAACTGCTCGTGTCATCGAGGGCATAAAATGGCAAACCATCGACGATCAGTGGCCAGCCTTCGTAAGCGATTCGCTGCTTGGCGATTTCGTACATCTGCCACGCGCTTTCACCGAACCCACCCAATATCGAGCCTGAAAACTCACTGTCTTCTAGCTCTTCCTTCGTCCAGTTTTCACCAACAGCGAGGTGTTTGGTATATTTGGTCATCAGCTTTTGTTTGATATGGGCGCGTAATTGCCAAATCGATTTGATGTCACGAGGGTGTGAGATTGCCTCGCACTCTTTGCAGGCGGGGATCGCCAACAGCGCATGTTCTACGTTCTTGTTAGCACGACGCGGAAAGTTCAGCTCTCGAGAAGCAGGCTCACCACAAAACCAACAGGTGTGGCGAAAGTTAAATGGGATATCAATCAATGTATGGGAGTCAGTTTGCATGGCGGCTTTACACTTGTACAGTTGGCTGCAGTTTACGTTGTAATCTTGCTAATGTATCTACTCACTCTAGAACAACGCCTCCTTCATTCTGTTTTGGCGCGTTCAAAGGATACAATCACAACGACGTATTCCGTTTATCCCCCAACACGAGACAACACATGCAGCTGATGAAAATCGACAAGACACTCTATCGTTCACGTTTAAACATCGTGATTGTCGCCTGTATTGCGACTTTGGCGATTTCAAGTTTGACGATTTCTCAAACCTTAATTTTCCTCTTCCCTGACGAATCAGGCACGCACTTTCACTGGAACCTTCTCGGTGTTGTTGTCAGTTCAATCGCATTGCTGGTCGCACTGTTGAAGTTAAAATCACACCCCAAGATGCGAGAAGTGGCGTATGTGTGGGATCTCAAACAAGCACTCAACCTTATTTACCGCAAAAATAAAAAGCTCCTCGCCGCTGCTGAGCAAGGCAATCCAGAGGCAATGCTTGCGCTGCAATTTAGCTACGCGGGTTCTAGCCAACTTTGGCAACTCGATGACAACACCATCACCATGAGCAACCTAAACATTGCGCAATCACAGCTCGATGATTGGGCGAAGGAATACAATGTTCAGTTGGACATTGCTGACTATCGTTCAGAATCGCTTAACGCGTTTTAGATGAATCATCTTGATGCTCGCTGACTCTTCACAGCCTTGGCTGCAATGTCACGAATAAAAAACGGCCGATAACGGCCGTTTTTTTGAATTCATAATGGCGTTAAGCACAGGGGTTTTCACCGAACCACAATACTATTTCAGCCTTTGATTTGGGCATAGTTCATTAAATAATTTCACTGACATGTCGTAATTATGTTGCCTTGCGATTTTTTGAGAGAAAAACAGCTGCGGCAATTCATACAGCACCAATGCGATTAGCAAATAAACAACGGCATGCACACCCGCAAACAACCCGATGATGCTGAAAACAAGAATCGAGAATTCAATAAAGAATATTGTGTATTTTCCTAGGTAGATGTGGTGAAAGCCACCGATGAAAAGCCAGTTCAACGAGGCATAGGTATCAGGGTCTTTAAGGTTCTCACCTTGGGTCGCGTAGAACACCTTTTTCTTTTCTACTGATAACGCATTAACGCGCTGTCTCAGTATTTCTTCACGCTGTTCTAACTCAGCCAAAGGCTCTAAAAGCTTCACTACGGCACCTCATCATGGATTTTTTCTACTAGGTCAGGTTTGTTGCAGCGCTTGATTCTCGACAGGCCAAGTCTCCACCCTTTCACTGCGCCATATTTCATGATGCATTGCTTCGTGTATTCGGAGCAGGTAGGGACGAAGTTGCATTCAATGTTAAGCAACTTTTTTGACCCACCGCTCGCTTGGTAGCGATGGATCAATGTTAAAGAGATAAACTTTAACAATTTTAGCGACCTAAGGTCACGATCACAGCTTCTCGTTTCCAAAAAAGCATAAATCTTTTTTGCTCAACGATCTGGAAAACAACCTGCCATCCATCCTGAGCATATTTATTAAGATCTGCTTCCATTTTTTGAATAGGTAGACCACTCGCACCCAATAAAAGTGTTCCGCAACCACCTTCAACAATATGCACAACTTTAAATTCCGTGAACTTTGTCATTTTTCATCCATTTTTTATAATGTAAGCCAACTTATTGATACAGAATAAATACTGCAAATCCCATTTCATAAAGTGAATAAATACCACCCTAAATAAAGGTAGAGCGCATAATAAATGACCCATGCATTGTTTACAATGTTTATATTTAACAGTGAGATACATGAGACAAGAATGATAGCGCTGAGAAAGACCCTCTCTCAATGCGAAGGTAACCCTGCTCGAGTACATCAAAGATATATTCATTTCGCGCATGAAATAAAATCAACATACATGTACTTTATAAATGCTAGGTAATAAAAATGCAGGACATGCCTGCATTTTTATTGCGTTAAGATTCTGTATTTACCCTTTCCACGCACTACACCATTCATCACGGGCTGCTTTATTTAAGAAGGTCCATGCAACCACGCGGGTGACTTTCTGACCCTGTGCCATTTCAATGGTGCGAATGTCTTTCGCTTTTACGGCTTTTAACGCTTGGTTAATCGCGGGCAGGTTTTCTTTTTTCGATACCATGGTGGTGAACCATAAGCACTGTGTTTTGAACGTCGCGCTTTGCTCGATCATTCGTTCGATAAACGCCGCTTCTCCGCCTGGACACCACAACTCTGCATTTTGGCCGCCAAAATTCAGTTCAGGTTTGGCTTTCTGATGTGGCGCATTACCCGCTTTTTTTCCGAGCGATTGAACGTTGAATTTGTCGGACCCTTTTTTCTTCGCGTTTGCAGCAAGGTTACGTACTTTACGCTCAGATCCTTTCGTCGCGTCTTCCATTGAAGCATGGAATGGTGGGTTACACATGGTGAAGTCGAAACGCTCATTGGCGTTGATCATGCCAGTAAAAATGTTGTCCGCGTCTTTTTGTAAACGGCACTGAATACCGCCTTTCAAGGATGGGTTTGCATCCACCAGCAAGGTCGCGCCTTTCACCGAAACCGGATCGATGTCGGCGCCGACGAATTGCCAACCGTACACACGGTGCCCCACCATAGGGTAAACGCAGTTTGCGCCCATGCCGATATCCAGCCCTTTCACCTTTTTGCCGTGAGGGATATCACCATCGGCAGTGTCTGCAAGCAGATCCGCAAGGTAGTGCAGGTAATCCGCGCGCCCTGGGATCGGTGGGCACAAGTAGCCTTTTGGAATGTCCCAAAACTCAACCTGATAAAAATGATGCAGCAATGCTTTGTTCAGCGTTTTCACTGCGTCTGGGTTCGAGAAATCAACAGACAAGTCACCGAATGGATTTTTCTTCACGAACGGCACCAACGCAGGGGTGCTTTTCATTAAGGCAAGGAAATCATAACGGGCACGATGCGGGTTGCGTGGGTGCAAACCTTTCTTCTGTTGAGGGCTATTTTTACTTGGCTTTACCATGTTGAAATCCAGTTGCAGCTTGGTCTGGGAAACGCAGGGCTGGCATTCTACGCATTCACGCAGCCGCGTGACAGCGATAAATCACGTATTTCCTCCAACACGCATCTAGGGTCTTGGAAAAGGCATCACTAAGGGATACACGCGTAACGTGAGACATGGTGACTCTCCTTAAACATGATCATTCATCTGTTTTTTCGGCATCGCTGTCTTTATTCAACCAATGCACCAGCTTTTCGTTGGCCTTGTCAGTATGCTCAGATTTCACATGCATCACCACGGCAGCAGCGGCGGCGACCAACACGCCTAAATCATCAGAAAACCCAACGACAGGCGTGAGATCAGGGATCGCATCAATCGGCGTGATGAAATACCCCAAAGACGCAAAGATGGTGGTTTTCGCCCACTTTGGCGTGTCGTCATCTGTCGCGGAATAATAGAGCTTTAGTGCCTTTTCAAGCACATCGTACCCTGCCTTCTGCGCAAAGCCTTTCACCTTGCTCCAAAAGCTCGCGTCTGAATATTCGTCTAGGTATTTATTGTCACTCATGCGTTTTACCTCCATACCTCGGACTGCCAATGACTGTACTGGCAAATGCTATAATTCGCCATGAAAGAGGATGAGAACTTATTCACATTCAGCAACTTTGAGAAAATTGGCCGAGTCCGCAACTGGTATAGTTATTCCATTCAACCATCACAACACGGAGCTTTCGTGATAGGCATCGAGACATTGAAGTGGGGCTATATCCCTCACGACATGAGAAATCGAACTACCGTCTCTGCACAAGGATGTGGAGTGCGTCAATGTTAAAGTGGTACATGGTGCGCAGGTGGATAACCTCGCAGTTTCAACGATTGAGTGGCAAACACGTTGCCATGGCAGTATTCGCCTATGCGGTACTGAGTTGGGTGATGTTGACGCTTGCGGGCGAAACAGCACTCACCACACCTTTCGTGGATTTTATTTATTATTTGTTCGTCACCGCCTCAACGGTCGGGTATGGCGATATGTCCCCTACCACGGTAGCGGGAAAGTGGGTGGTCGCACTGTTTGTGATCCCTATCGGTCTCGGTATTTTTGCTATCGCAGTGGGTCGATTAGCAGGGGTTGCAATCAATTATTGGCGTCGCGGTTTATTAGGTAAAAGGAGTGTTGACGTGTCAGGACACATTTTGATTTTGGGTTGGAATGAGCATCGTACTCTGCATCTCATTGACATGTTGCTTCACGAAGAAAAAGACGGACGTCCCATCGTGCTTTGTGTGCGACCTGAAATGGAAAACCCGCTTCCAAAAGACATTGAGTTTGTGCGCACCGCAAGCTTTACCGACGAAGCCAGCATGGCGCGCGCGGGTGTGAAAGATGCCGATTGCATCATCATCGATAACCCAGAAGATGACATCACGTTCTCTGCGGCACTCTTTTGCGCCAGCAAGAACCCTGATGTGCATATTCTCGCTTACTTCCAAGATGAAGTGCTGAGTAACCTACTGAAATCTCTCTGCCCAAATGCAGAGTGTGTGCCTTCGGTGTCGGTAGAAATGATGGCAAAAGCCGCGGTCGATCCGGGTTCTTCAGAGCTTCACCATGAGCTTTTAAACACCCGTAAAGGCATGACGCAATACGCGGTCGAGTACCCTGCCAATGCGCAGCACACGACGGTAAATGCATTGTTCCTTCGCATGAAAACGGACTACGATGCGACGTTGATCGGGCTGCGTCGCGACAGCGAAGTGATGCTAAATCCGGCGCTTGATTCAGACATCAAGCCGAATGATTTGTTGTTTTATATCGCCGATGAGCGTATTGACGATTTCAAATGGGACTAGCGTTCACGCACTGACAAACACCAATAAAAAGGGGCAAAACAGCCCCTTTTTGTTTTCCTTTAGCCTTGAGTACACAAATACGGTCTATCGCGTCACTTAGCTTTATTCTCTTTTCTCGTATCTCGCTTCTATCTCATCACGAATAGAATTAGCCAATCTTCAACGACGCATGAAGCTGTCGTCGGAGCAAATACCCAAGCTCGCGGCCTTGCTTCCCTTTATGCGCGCCAAGTAAACCACCAAATCGCGCACCGTCTTTTGCATCTTGATACACCAGATCAAACAGTTTATTTTCAAGCTGAGCGAGATAATTACGTCGATTATCGCTGTCACACCAATTCAAGGCTCGCTGATTCAGCGGCGCATCAAACAGCGTTATACGTTTCTCGTCAGGCAGCCGCGTCACAATCTCATTCATCACTTTGAGCAAGTTGTAAGGGCGCATGGTATCGCCTTTGCGAGAGAATTCAGCCGCATAAGAGACTGGCGTAATCTCCAGTTCTGCATCTCGCAACAAGCAATGGCGCAGCAACGATGCTGTGCTTTCTGGCCAAATTTCGACCTCTGGCGAACGTGATTCTTCCACGTAAGTCCATTCATAGCTGTGGTTTGCAGAATCCACTTTGTTCAACATCACCAGCATACGTTGCTCTGCCGATTCACCTAGCGCAGGGGCAATCACGTTATTGATCAATTGATACCCATCATTCAGGTTTTGCTGCGCGGCATCTAACACCACCACCACCAAATCAATAAGAGGGTTGCCCGTTTCATCGTATTCGCTCAACGTCGCCGCGAGTTGCATGGCCGACTGGGTATCTTCTGAACGGTAACCGGTGAAATCCCAAAGCACTAACTCACCAGATGAGAAACGCACGATGGTACCTTCATCCTCCGTCCCTGATGTTTCAAACATCTCGGTCTCAAAAAGCGCTTTGATGGTGGCGCTTTTGCCCACACCCGATGGTCCAGCAAACAGAATGTTTAGCGGTTGGTCATTCAGTTGATGAAGGCGTAATTGAAGGCTCGATTTTTTCCATTCGTCAAGAATGGGAGATTGGCTGATATAGCGAGAAAGTTGGCGTGAAAAAGCGCTGTTATTTTCCATAGGATTATCCTCTATGGCTAGGAAGTGCGAACAAAGGTCTTGCTCGCCTTCATTCAGGATCAGTTACACACTCGTGCCGAATTGTTTTCTCAATCCATCACTCACAATGTCACCAAGCGCGCGACCATGTCGACCTAAAAATGCACCAAGTTGACCACCAAAACGATCGCCATCTCGCGCCCCTTTATGCAAGGCATCGAAACACAGGTTTTCGATTGATTGCATGTAAATCTTTCTTTCATCGTGGTAACGCCATATTTCATCGCCATGTGACAACGGCTGATTCAATAGTATCAAGCGTTTTTCTGGCGGAAGCGCGACCATCAATCGCGCCATCAACTTAATCAGGTTATAAGAACGTACCGCTTCGCCTTTTTGCACCGCCACGGCGCTATAAGGTACAGGCGTAATGTGGATCCCCGCGTTCTCACGAAGGTGGAACTGAATCGCCGCCGACGTGCAATCTAGCCAGACCTCCGCATCGAGCGGCATCATCTCTTCGACGTCTTCACCACGGATAATTTGCGCGACCTTATCCACTTTGTTCATCAGCACAACCAAATGCTGCTCCGCATGTTCACCCAACGCAGCAATTAAGGTTCTCTGAATGTCCAAATAGGCGTTATCAATATTGGCGCTGCTTGCGTCCAATACCACCAGAACCAAATCGACCAACGGCAACCCTTCTGCCGTGGTTTCAGAAAGGAGTGCACTGATTTCGCAATCCGCTTGCTCTGGCTTAGCACTTTCACTAGGCAGCAAACCTTCCCAGCAGGTCAATTGATTAAGCTCGTGACGAACAAGCTGAGATGATGACTGAATAGCCTCATGATCCCAATCATGCTGACCAAATAGCTGCGTTAACGTAGCCGTTTTCCCCGCGCCTTTCGACCCTACCACGAGTAAATTTAACGAAGATTGAGACAACGCTGTGAGGCGATCAGTCAACGAAGATTTGAACGCATCATCCATGTGTGCGTTGCTAGCAATTCGCTTGCGAACATCTTCAAAGAATGAAAGAGGTTGTTGCTGGCTTTTCCATGAAGCATTTGATGCATCGACTACGCACATCGTTTTAACCATTTGGTTATCCACCTTCATCGCAAATTGGTCTGGTAACATACGGCAGACTCTCCTCTTGGCTAAAATCACAACTAAACCCACGATCAATATATGCACGAAAGCATGTAGCAATGTGTCTCGGAATTGAAACAAGAGTGAAACTCATACTTTCGTTTTAACACCCCCTGTTTCATAAAAAAGAAAATTCAGCTATGTTAAATGATATGGAGCCCTAATTTATGCAGACCACATGGGTTAAAACCAATGTGCCTGCGCAAATGTGTGTACCTAAGTACATGTTTACCAACGACAAGGAGGATAGTGCTGATGTTTAACTGCAACTTGTGCAGCAATCATTCTGCCAGCGCTTTGCTGTCACACTGGTACAACAATGACATCAAACTCGCCTACGATTTCCCTCGCGTTTGATCCTGTTTGACGCCTTCGCGTCACCTTCACATTGTTAATTTTCTCGTTCACAGGACATTAAGCGCTTTCTTTCGCGCTCTTTTCGTTTTCTGTTGAAACAAACGGGTCGCCGTAAAAGCCTTCTCTTGTGATCGACACGCCCAATGCCACACGCGTTCAGATCTGCCCTACACGACACGAGGAGCAACCAAAAACGTGGCATTGCGCGAAAAATAGGATCAAGACCATGAAACGATTACCAGAACCTTTCCGCATCAAGATGGTTGAACCCATCAAAATGACCACACCTGAATACCGTGCAAACGCGCTACGAGAGGCGGGATTGAACCCTTTCTTGTTGCGCAGTGAGGATGTCTACATTGATTTGCTGACCGATTCAGGCACAGGTGCCATGAGCGACAACCAATGGGCGGGCATGATGATGGGGGATGAGTCTTACGCAGGTAGCCGAAACTATTACCACCTCTGCGATGCGGTTGAGCATTTCTTTGATTACAAGCTCACTGTACCGACACACCAAGGTCGCGGCGCTGAGCAGATTTTGTTTCCCTGCTTAATCGAACGCATGCGCCAAGTGCGCGGCGGCACCGATCCGGTGTTCATCTCAAATTACCACTTTGACACCACGGCAGGTCACGTTGAACTGAATGGTGGCATTCCCGTTAACGTGTTAACCGAGAAAGCCTTCGACACCAACACGTATGACGATTGGAAAGGCAACTTCGACCTCGACAAACTGCGCGAAACCATTGCGCGCTATGGCGCAGAAAACATCGCCGCAATCATCACGACAGTGACGTGTAACAGTTCAGGTGGTCAGCCGGTATCCATGGCAAACATGCGCGCGGTGTATGAGATAGCCAAAGACGCCGACATCCCCGTGGTGATTGATTCCGCCCGATATTGCGAAAACGCATGGTTCATCAAACAGCGTGAAGTGGGCTATGAAAACGCCACGATCACCGAGATCATTCGCGAAATGTATTCGTACGGTGACATACTCACCATGTCCGCAAAGAAAGACCCTCTGGTGAACATTGGCGGTTTATGCTGCGTGCGTGATCACGAGGAATTGTTCCAAGCGGTACAAACTCGTTGTGTGCCAATGGAAGGGTTCGTCACCTATGGCGGCATGGCAGGCAGAGACATGGAAGCCCTCGCCCGCGGTCTGTATGAAGGTGCAGATGAAGACTACCTCAACTACCGTATTCGTCAGGTGGAGTATTTGGGCGAGCGTCTGCGTGAAGGCGGCATTCCCATTCAATACCCTACGGGCGGACACGCGGTGTTTGTCGATGCAGGGAAAATGCTTCCCCACCTTCCTGGCGATCAATTCCCCGGCCATGTGCTTGCGAACGCGCTTTATGTGGAAGCAGGCATTCGTGCCGTCGAGATTGGCTCCTTACTTCTCGGCAGAAATCCAACGACGGGGGAGCAAAAAGCCTCGCCGATGGAGCTGATGCGACTCACCATCCCACGTCGGGTGTATACCAATGACCACATGGATTACATCGCCGACGCGCTGATTGCGTTGAAAGACAAAGCGTCATCGCTGAAAGGATTGACCTTCACCTATGAGCCAGCAGTATTGAGGCACTTCACGGCGAAGTTTGAAGAAAAAGCGTAAAAATCAAAGCCCGCTTCTGCGGGCTTTTTCTTTTCGACCTTCTTTTCACATTCTCTCGACCATACTCTTGTGATCACCAACATTCAGTACGTATTGATTTATGTCGCTTTTCAGCAATGGGACGTACTTTATTTCCGCGCTCAGGCAAGATAGAAAACACGAATTCGTGAGAGTGAAAAAATGAAAATTTTAGTGGTAGAAGACGAGCCACGTTTGGGTGTACAGATACTCGAAACGCTAGAAAAAAATGATTGGATGCCTGAGCTTTCTCAAGACGGCATCGATGCCCTCTACCGCGCAACGTCTGAGCCGTGGGATGCCATCGTGCTCGATCTCGGCTTGCCCAAAATAGACGGTTTAACCGTACTAAAAAGCATTCGTGACGAGAACATCAACACGCCCGTGATTATTCTCAGTGCGCGCGATACCTTGTCACAACGCGTTGAAGGGCTAAACGCTGGCGCAGATGATTACCTCACCAAACCTTTCGAAATGCTCGAGCTCACCGCACGTTTGCGAGCACACCTTAGACGCGCCTCAGGCAGTGCCTCCCCGACGTTGCAACTGGGCAATCTAAGTTTAGATACCCGTACCTCTACCGTTCTTTGGCATGGCGAAGCTGTGAGCCTGACGGCGTTGTAATACAAAGTTATCGCGCATTTCATGCACAACCCCGAAAAGATGATCTCCAAAACAGAGCTCACTGAGCACATCTACAAGCAGGATTTTGAGCGTGATTCAAACACGGTTGAAGTGTTCATCGGCCGTATAAGAAAGAAAATATCGCCCGACATCATCAAGACAGTTCGCGGCTTGGGGTATCAATTTAATGCGCAGTAGAGTCAGTTACATTGGAAAACTGAGCTTAAAAAGTCGCTTATTATTAGCCACTGTCATTTGGTTGACCGTGATGGTATCCATCGCTGGCGTGGGCATTCCTGTGTTGGTGAATGACTATCTTGTTGATGCCACCAAAGAGCGCTTACAGCTTTCGATGACCGAGATTTCGACCCACTTACAGGTTGCTGAAGATCAAACGCTAAGCCTCTCCCAACCGCTTTCAGATCCAAGATTCCAACAACGTTTTAGCGGTTTGTATTGGTCTATCAGTGCAGGCAACCAACAGCTTCGATCCCCTTCTCTCGCAGGCAAAGATTTCTATGAGGAGGTGAAAGGCCCCCTCAAAGAAATACATGGCGCGCGCAAAGAAACCCTGATTACGATTTCGGATTCATGGCTACCTGACGGCAGTCAACATCCCGTTCAGGTTATTATCGGCATTGATGAAGATCCAGCTGAAGATGTGCTTAAAAGCCTTACCAGTAAGTTATGGGTGATCTTGTCGATGCTGTTTATTGGCGTGTTGATCCTTATCGGCTTGCAAGTCGCGTGGTCGCTGTTGCCTTTAAACGACATGCAACGAGAATTGGTCGCGCTGAAAGAAGGAAAACAGGATGCGCTGAGCACCAATTATCCGCAAGAAGTGTCGCCTTTGGTGTCGGATCTGAACGCCCTTCTTTTTCATTATCATGAGCTGCTTTCACGGGCGCGGCACCACGCAGGTAACCTATCCCATGCGCTAAAAACGCCCTTATCAGTGCTGAAAAATGACATCCTGTCCCTCGACGAAGAAACCCAGAAAAAACTGTTGCCATCTGTGGCGAAAATTCAAACCCAGATCGACCACCACTTGGGTCGCGCTCGGGTGGCGGGATCAATGAACATTTTGGCGGTGAAATCGAATCCCAGTGAGCGGGTCGAGGCCATCACCATGGCATTTGATAAAGTGTATGCTTCGCGGGAAATCATCGTGGTTAACGAGCTAGACGATGCATTGGATGTGGCGGTTGACCCGGCGGATCTTGACGAAATACTCGGAAACCTGCTGGAAAATGGCTACAAATGGGCCAAATCGCTCGTGCGTGTGTACGCGGTTGATGCAGAAAAAGACACCGTCCAGCTGTGTATTGAAGACGATGGCGACGGCATTCCTACAGAAGAAATGGCACATGTGCTCGAGCGCAGTGTGCGCTTGGACGAATCCATCCCCGGCACAGGGTTGGGGCTAAACATAGTGAAGGAAATCGCCCACAGTTATCGCGGTAAACTCGACCTGTGTAACGGGCGCATAGGTGGATTGAAAGTGGTGTTAACCGTGAAGCGAGCACGCTAGTTTTCTCTCTTTACCGCCTGAGTCTCCACACCTACTCACACTATGCGGGGTGACACTCGATGTTTTATCGCTCTGAGTGTCACCCCGTTAGCACCGGAAAATCAGTGAGCTTGATGCGTGAGCACGAGTTGAGGATCGTTCACCACCAGCACACGTCCATCACTATAATAATCATGGTCTTCATCGACTGCTAAGGCAGGCATGGCTTGGTAGTAATCCGTCGTCATGTCCGGTAATTCTGTATTAATCAACGATGCAAGCTTGTCTCGCTCAGCATCAATGTTCGGATCAATGCTGTGTAACACCGTAATGATCCCAGAATACATGGTGAGCTTGAGTCCATCGTCATAGCTGATTGCGCCCACCCACATCGGTTGATTCAACCTGTCATCTACCCCGGCTTGCCACCATCGAATGTGAGCACGTTTGAGCAAATCACCCGGCAATTGGAACGCCATGTCTTGCGGACGACCATTCCAGAATAAATCAGACACAGGTGGCGTTTGTCCTTTCAGCAAATCCACATAGTCATTCCAATCAATGTCATTGCGAGAAAAGGTCTGATTCTCTATCCATCCTAATGACGTCATCATGGCCCTTGGTGTTTCACCAACAAACAACACGTTGATGCCTTGTGCATCGAAGATCGGTGATTTCCCTGGGTATGCTTTGTAGTTCAACGACAAAGGCGTAACACTGGATGTTGGAGTCGCATCAACAAAGTTATCTGCGAACCAAAAATAGTGGCTGTAATTCACCGTCAGCATGGCGGCGAGGAAAAACACGCTCACCTTAGGCAGCCACTTTTTCCAACGATACACATACCCTACCCACGCGAGAACGAGCGTTGCTGCCACGACAATCAGACTGTATTTGTGTTCGGCCAACATCGTGATGAATGCTTCAATATACGGGTATTGCTCAACGCCCGCGGCGAGTAAAAAGCCCCAGAAGATAAACTGCCCAGCCCCCAGTAATAAGCCAATGCTTGAGAAGATCGTAAATCGTGCCCAAGAGATTTTTTGTGAGCCCGCCATAAACGGAACAACCCACGCCACGGGGCCGAGTAAGCGAGAGAACATCAGCGCAGCCGTGCCTTTGGTTGCCATAAGGTGACGACAACGCGCGAATGCACGGCGTGTTTTGGGTTGCCACTTCATCAGTTTTTGTTGTGCTGGCTTACCAAACTTCCTGCCCGCGAAATAGCTTAATTGGTCACCAAGAAAGCCGCCAAGCAGCACCATGAACACACCCGATAAGATGCCGTCGTAAAGCTGGTATCCTGCGGCCAGCAGAAAAGGCTCTGCTGGCACAAACAGGTTAGGTCCAATCAGCGCATCGAAAAATGCCCCCAGAAACAGACCGAAAGACTCAAACATGATTGCCTCGAATTACCATGTTTATGTTTGTGTGTGTTTCGCTAACAAATCCGTTCACGTTACTTTTGCTCGTGATAGTGGCCGAACTTGTATTCCATTTCGTTATTGCGCATTTCCCCAAAGAAGAATCGACGCACATTGGCTTTCACGTATGTCATGCCTGTTGCCATCATGCCGTCTTGATCTAATCGGCGAGGGTCGAAATCGAACGTGGTGTTGATGAACCGAAAACGTGCATTTTTGCTGGCGCGGCGCACATAGTCGCAGTCTTCACACAAGGTGATCCTTTCATCAAAGCCGTTCAGTTTTTCGTGCGCGCTGCGTGTTGAGAAAATGCAGGCACCGACTGCCGTTGGAAAGAAAAACTGTGTGGCAAACATGCCGCCGTTAAACGCCGCATAACACAGCTTTTGCACCATTGGGAGGTTGCTTGCACCCATGTAAACGCCAGCCACCTCAAGATCTTTATCGTTCAGTTGATTGACGGCTTTTGTTAGGAAGTCTGCAGACAAACGCACATCGGCATCCAAGAACAGTAGACGTTCGTTGTTGGCCAGTGACGCGCCGGTATTTCGACCAAGACTGACACCACGGGTTTCCATGCGATGAACAGTTAAAGATGGCAAGCTTTCGGCGTATGAACGGGCAACCTCGCGAGTCGCATCGTCGCTGTTCGAGTCAACCAAGATAACTTCGAAATCGCGGTGTGTTTGCTGGCACAAGTCGTCCAGCAGACGGCCGATGCGTTTTTCTTCGTTGAGGGTAATGATGACAACGCTAATGGGTTCCATGTGCTTCTCCTTACCTTGCAATAAATGCTTTTGCTTAAGTTGGTAAGAAGCTTAACGGGGGCACACTTAACCCAGCGTGAGGAGCTTGTTCATATTCAGTTCAGGTTTGATTTCAGTGCATGACTGATCAAGAGAAGTGAAGCGGGCATGTAAACGCCTTTTTCATTTACATATGCCTAGATGCTTACCTATGAACAAATTTAAAGAGGAGCTTTAAAAAGAAAAGCCCGCGTTTGCGGGCTTAATTATTTATGAAAGATGTTAGTAACCTAAGGCGTAGAAACTCAACACCTCATCATCGGAAGCGTAATCGATATATTCAGATTCAGGAAAAAACTCACAATTTTCAGCAACTGGTTTAATTTCACCAGACCAACCGTAGGGGATGGAAATCAGATATTGTGCCCTTCCTCTTCGTTTACTGGATACATTTTCAAACTTAACCTTGCTGAGATCGCATCCATCGTTCATTAAAAACGCTCTGATCGTCAATGTTTCTCTCGAGGAGATCAACGTAAAGTCGGAAAGCACAGTATCACTGCCAACCCATCGAACAGTCTGCGAATCTGCCTCATCAAAGCCACGTTTATATGGAGTCAACTGACCACTCCAATTGACAGGAACGTTCAACTGGAAAATACCCGATTCGTCCGTTTTTACATCATACAAGTATCCCGAAACATCGACATTTTTCAGCGACACGCCAAGATGGTCGATAACACGCCCAGTTAACGACACTTCATACTTAGTTTTGGTAAAGAGTGACGCTGAATCACTGCTTGCAACAAACATCGCGCCATTGTCGACATCAAAGGCATACCCAAAGCTGTATTCGCTCCCCTTTATCGTATCCACCATGCTCCATGCATCAACGCTTTCACGAGCAAAGTGATAAATACTTGTATTTTCATCATCGCCTACGAACAATTGACCCTCGCTGAGCTCTACATCATGTCCAAAGTAGCCATTTGGATTAGACGCCGTTATGAGCGCGTCTTCCTCCCATTCACCAACTTCATTTCTTTGGTATGTTTGAACGTTACCGGGAGATCCGTATGCCGCGACGGCAAGTAAGTCACCCTCAACATCAAACGACCACCCAAAGCTTTGATACTCTCCTATGGCGTTGGGTTTGCGTATCACTTGCTTGAGTGAAAGTTCGTTAGAAATGGAATAAACATGAACCTTGTTTGCCTTATACATACTCACGAGGAGATCGTCTCCTGAACGTCGAATGTCAGTTCCAAGCTCTCCGACAGTGTCTTCAGGCAATGTCAAGGACTGCTTAAACACCCATTGCCCATTGTCTTTCTTATACACATCGACACGTTGCACAGAGACAGTAAACGCCAACAGATCATTATCTACGTATACCGTCTGCCCCCATCGGTTTTGTGACGACGAAGTCTGAGCGATTTCTTGTGACGCCTCCCATTGATAAGGCCAAGTCGTGTAGTCTCGTTTGAAGAGCGATATTTTCCCCGCAGGTCCATAGATAGAAGGCTCGCCAACTGCAATATTATGCTCATGAACGGCAATGTTTTTATTCGATCCTTGGTTCGAGACTGAAACAGGTAACATTTTACCGAGCGTCCAGTAACCGTCTTGTTTTTTATAGAGTTGATTCCCCACAAGCGCTGTATTGCCATGCACAGAGGCAGCATGCTTCCCTTGATTCAGCGGTATCATGCGGCTCATCAAATCATCAGACACCTTTTCCTGGGCCCACGCCAATGAAGTGACGCACCCTAATAGTAAGAGCCATGTTTTATTACGCATTTCATTCCCTTCAAATTGTAAGAATTGAGATATCGAGTTACTCCTCATTACCAGTAACACCAAAACAGAACTGCGTTTTTCAAAGGCGAGAAAGAGAAATTAAACATAAAAAGCCCGAACGAACCGAACATATGCACATCTCGACTGTGCGACCATAATTGATATGAATATGAAAACAATTATCATTTGATAAATTAATATCAATTAAATGACAGTATTCACATTAGAGTGAAATTACATATGAAATAAAGGGTTATCATGTCTAGCCCCCCGTCTATAGAACCCGATATCAATGGTAAATCAGATATCTGTTATTGCGAGGAAGAAAGAGACAAAGAGGATTTTAGAAGCTCAACATGGCGAAAAGTATAAAAAAGCACGCCACACATGATGCATGGCGTTTTTCTTCGTTCGTTTGCGCGAATGCTATTGCAGTTGAAGCCTGATTGCCCCAATCAAAGCATCAACGCCAGCTTCGACTTTTGAGCGAGCACAGCCCAAGTTCAGACGCACATAGCCTTTTCCTGCTTCGCCGTACACACTGCCATTCATGATGGCAACGCTGAACGAATCAATAAGGTCGCGCTGCAATCTGTCCATATCCAGGTTCAACGATGACAGGTCAATCCACGCCAAGTACGTTGCATCTGGTGTGCGGTAATTCACGGGAGGAAACACCGTATTCAGGCGCGATGCGACATACGTGTGATTTTCTCGCACATAGTCGTTCAGTGCATTCAGCCAAGACTCGCCTTGCTCGTACGCCGCCATCATGCCCAACACGCCCATAATGGACGGAGAAGACAAACCATCAACCTCTTTGAGCTTGAACAAATACTGCTCTCGGCATTCGGTATCAGGAATGAAGGCGTAAGCGCCATTCAAAGCCGGAATATTGAAAGACTTGGATGCAGACGTCACCAACGCCCAGCGCTGCTTCATGCCGAAGCCTTGCCACGGCGTGTGCGCTTTGAACGCAACATCCATGTGGATTTCATCAGAAATCAGCGCCACCGAGTGCTCGTCACACAATGCCGCAATGCGAGTCAGCTCGTCTTGGCTCCACACACGTCCCGTTGGATTATGTGGGCTGCACAACAAGAAAATGGTTGTATCTGGCAAGGCAAGTTGTTGTTCCAGCAATGCCCAATTCACGTCCCACCCCGTGTCGGTTTTGATGAGTGGATTGCGAATACAACGACGACCGGCCCCTTCCACCAGCTTGTCGAAAGCATCATACGCTGGCGTTTGGAATACCACGCCATCACCCCCGTAGCTCCACTTTTCAATCAGCTTAGCGATGATATAAATCACCGAAGGGCCATAAACGATGTGGTCAGCGTTGACGTCTGCATTAAAGCGCGATGCATACCAGCGCACAATCGCGCCTTTGAAATCATCATGATTCCAGCGACTGTAGCCCAAAACAGGGTGTTCAAGGCGGGCTTTTAGCGCCTCAACCACGGCGTCTGGCGCACCAAAATCCATGTCTGAAATGGTAAACGGCAACAAGCCAGCTTTGCCAAATCTGTCCTGCACGTAATCCCATTGTGTGCAGTACGTGCCCATCCGATCAATCGGTGTATCAAAATTCTGTGTTGTCATTTTACGTTCCACACAAACAAGAAAACCCTCGGTCTGACTTTGACCGTCAATCCGAGGGTTTTAGGGGGAAATTGTTTAATTAGCTCGCGGTGATCAGCGCTTGCATTTCATTCTTCACAAGGTGTACTTGCGTACCGATGACCACTTGCAAGCTGTGAGCATCTAGCTTGACTACACCCAGTGCACCGTAAGCTTTTAGCTTGTCTGCATCCACCAAGTCCATGTTGTCGACTGTCAGGCGAAGACGCGTAATACAGTTGTCTAGTGAGGTAATGTTACCTTTACCACCCAGCGCTTTCAGGATAGCTGCACCTTTGCCAGATTCGTTGATGAATGCCGCTTCTAGCTCGCCATCCACTTCCGCCGTATCCACTTCACGGCCAGGCGTTTTCAGGTTGAACTTCAAAATCGCGAACTTGAAGACGGTGTAGTAAACCGCGAACCATGCCGCTGCCACCAATGGGACCAAGTACCATTTGGTCGCTGTACCTTGAAGCACGCCGAAGACCAAGAAGTCGATGATGTTGCCATCGGTGTTACCGATAGTGACATCCAACAAGCCCATCACCATGAAGCCAAGACCCGTCAGAATAGCGTGAACCACGTATAGCACCGGCGCAACGAACAGGAACAAGAATTCCAATGGCTCAGTAATACCGCCGACCACACAGGCAACAACACCAGAAATCAGCAGCGCTTTAATTTTTGAGCGGTTTTCAGGTTTCGCACAGTGGTACATCGCCAATGCTGCACCAGGAAGGCCACCAAGGAATGCTGGCATTTTACCTTGTGACAGGAATGCGGTGACTTCAGGGGTGAAACCGTTAGTGTCTGCACACGCTAGCTCTGAGTAGAAGATATTCAGCGCGCCAGATACCGTCTCGCCACACACTGCCATGGTGCCACCCGCTTCAGTAAAGCGAACCAGCGCAACAAGGATATGGTGTAAGCCGATAGGAAGTAGCAAACGCTCACCCGTACCGAACAGCATTGGACCAAATGCGCCCGCACTTGCAATCAGGTTGCCGATACCGTTGATACCTGCTGCAAAGTAAGGCCAAACGAAAGGAATAAGCACACCCACAACACCCAGCGTGATCGCAGAGATGATTGGAACAAAACGTGCGCCACCGAAGAATGCCAATGCATCAGGCATTTTGAATGTGTAGAAGCGTATGTGTAGCTTGGCAACAATAATACCCACCAACACCGCACCCAAGATGCCTGTGTCGATAGATTCAATACCGATGATGCTCTTCACGCCATAAGCTTTGCTCGCCGCAGGGTCGCCCAGCACATTTGCCACAGTCAGGTAGAAGTTAATCGCCAAGTTGAACGCTGCGTAACCCACAAAACCTGCGAATGCTGCCACGCCTTTTTCTTCACGTGCCAGACCCAGTGGAATCGCAATCGCGAACATCACTGGCAGATAAATGAATGCCACCAAGCCAATCTTGGTCATCCACATAAACAGGTATTGAAGCAAGGTGTTATCTAAAAATGGGATCGCTTCGCGAATTGCAGAGCTCGACAGTGAACTGCCCACACCCAATAAAATGCCTGAGAATGCAAGAAGTGCTACTGGCAGCATGAAGGTTTTGCCAAGGCTTTGTAGGAATTCCCACATGGTGGATTTTGTCGCTGCTTTGTTCGTCATAACCACTCTCCGAAATTGAGAAACATGACAGTTGTGCTGGTTACAGCCCTATCGTTAGGACTATGTGTTTTCTACGCGGATAATAGGGAAGGAAAAATTTTGATAAAACGTTTTATCAAAACATTTGTGATCTGTGCATGATTGCATAGTCAGCAAATTTGATCGGCTTTAAAAAACGGGAAAATAACCGTATGCTTGAGTGATAAAACGTTTTACCTATGCTGAAAAAGGGAATCTGTTGAAAAAAGTGACCATCACGGAAGTGGCTGAACACGCTGGCGTCTCTGTTACCACTGTCTCTATGGTACTTAGCAACAAAGGGCGCATTTCGCCCGACACCATAGAAAAGGTAAATAACGCAGTTGTAGCACTGGGGTACGTGAAGAACCGATCTGCCGCTAACCTTCGCTCCAACAGCAGCGAAATCATCGGGCTGATATTAAAAGACATCAGTGATCCGTATTACGCACAAGTCGCCGCCGGGCTTTGCGAAGAAACAGAAAAGCAAGGCCATATGGTTTTCCTCGCACAAAGTGGCGAGAGTGACGAAAAGTTCGAGCATTGCATGCTGACCATGGCGCGCCAAGGCGTCGGCGGTATCGCGTTTTGTCCGAACAACGAAAACCAGCACGTCAATGCTGATGTATTAAAGGCGCACAAATTACCTATGGTGTGTATTTCCCGCGCATCATTGAATCAACAGATTGACTATGTCGGCCCAGATAACGCCAGCGCGGCCAAAATGGCGACCGAGCACCTGATCAATCAAGGCCATCGACGCATTGCGTACGTCGGCGGAAAAAGCAGCTCACTCTGCCGTGCCGAGCGCGTGGGGGGTTATTGCAGTACCTTGATGCAGTTTGGTCTCCCTTTTAAATCTGAATGGGTTGTCGAATGCGAAGCCGGACAAGCACCCGCAGCCGATGCCGTTCAAACATTGTTAGCCTCACACCCTCAAATCACCGCGGTGTTATGCCATTACTCCTCCACCGCGGTCGGAGCCGTTCACGGCATCACTCGCGTAGGGCGAACTGTTGGGAAAGACATTTTCATCGATAAACAGATGACGATTGTAGGGTTTGATGCTGTGCAGGAAGCAGAACTGACCGAGCCCCCCATCACTTTCGTCAATTCCGATGCGAAAGAAATCGGTCGCCAGGCAGCAAAACGATTGATTGAACAGTTTGAACAGAGCGACACGGTCGCACGTAAAGTCATCGTGCCGCCAACGTTGATCAACGCAATCGGAAAAAAATAGCGGGAGAAAGACCCGCTTTTTCCAACCACTTGCGATTCAATATCCTCCTCCTTCTGCGTCATCCTTGATTTCAGATGCTTTCGAAAACTGGTACATTAGCGCCATCATTCACTACCCTTTTGCATCGTTTTGGAATTATTCAATATTTCTTGTCTGGGTAAGCCCCTTCGCTTAGAAGGCTCGCTCGCAGGTTGGCAAGCGCTTTACTGGGATAATCAACTTGTCTCTCAATTGGCCGCAAGTGCCGACAGCGAAGAAGAAAAAACTCACTCGTTTCAACTCGCAAGAGACGAACTGATCTTAACGGTCAACGTCGCTTCCACCGTAACCTGGCAGCCGTTTACGATCGACTATCGCGTTACCGTTAACGACGAAGTGGTGGAATCAGGTTCTCGCGATGAAAAAGACATCGAGCGTCAAACGCCGGTAGTTGAACCGCAAGGCAAGACAAAATTTAGTCTGATTGGTTTAGCGTCTCTCGGCATGAAGCTATTCAAAAGTGCCAAGGTCATTAAAGTGGTGCTTGCCGGTGCAAGTGTTGCTGCCTATTCATGGCTTTTTTCTTGGCAATTTGCCGTCACATTGATCGCGTGTTTGGTCGTGCACGAGTATGGGCATATTCGCGCCATGAAATACTTCGGCATGAAAACCAAAGGAATCTATCTGATTCCGTTCGTCGGCGGCGCGGCACTCAGTGATGAAAAAATAAACACACGCTGGCAAGACGTGGTGATCTCTATCATGGGCCCGACATTCGGTTTGTTTATGTCGTTAGCCGCCATGGTGGCTTATTGGATCACTGGCAACATCTTCTTTGCAGGTATTGCGACATTTAACGCTCTGTTGAACCTGTTTAACTTACTGCCCATCTTGCCGCTTGATGGCGGGCACATACTCAAAAGCATCAGCTTTTCGATGAACAGTATCGCAGGCTTGATTGCGTGTGTAGCTGGCGCAGCAGTCGGTGTGTTTGTTAGCTATACCTTCGGGCTCGCCCTACTCGGCTTCTTGCTGTTGATAGGTAGTGCGGAGATTGTGTTTGAATGGAAGTATCGTCACCACTCTCACCTACTGCCGCTCACCCGCTATGGGCAGCTATTCAGTACCGCATGGTATTTGGTGACGGTAGCGTCATTGATTGGCGTGATCATTTACTTTGCGACCAAAGGTGATGACATGCTGGCACTGCCATTGATGATCCTGCAAAGCTAACGCTTTCGGAACGCGCACATGAAAAACGCCAGCATTTGCTGGCGTTTTTTTGTGTCTAATCAAGACGAAAACAGCAAATCAGTTTGTTTGTTGCACCGTTTGCATTTTAATCACGCTCATTGCTGACGTGATATTTTCCGATGTCAGCCCTGTTTCGAAGTTCACATAATATTCAGAACTTGAGTAAGCCAGTGCTGAGAGAAAAAAGAATTAACGAGAGCGCCTCGCCAGATGCGAGAAACGCTCATGTTAATCGGTTACTTCAAAAAATTAATGGAGAACCGTCGGTGTTTTGCTTTTTCTCACTGACGTGAGTGCGTCTGCCATGGCATCAAAACTGGCTTCATCGACAGATTCGGACCCTTGCATGCGCATTTCGAGTTTAATAACGTTTTCGATTGATTTGCGCAATTTGAACACCGCTACTTTCAACTGACCGATAACGGATAACACGTCCGTAGCCAATTTAATGTCTTTTGAGTTGAACGTCGCTTCAGATTGAATACGCAACATTTCTTCTGCACTGCGAGAGAATGCATCCGCATCTACGAGTACGTGTGCACTTTCCTCATCAAAGTAACCGGATGGGATCTCTGAATGAATGATTTCATAGAGCTTATTGTTCCAGTTAGCCGTTTCCATCTGAATGGAAAGAAGCGACACATTGATCGTATCTAAAAAAGGTGTAGTTGCTGTTCGATGTTGACCTTCCGAATAGGTCCCTAATGTACTCAATGCATGGACTGCATTCAGTAATGAAGTTCTAGCGTCCTGGCTCAGCGAAAAGAAATCAATATTCATAACCAGATCCTTACTCACTTTATTACATTTAAGCTTTAGCGAATTGACGAAACAACTCGAGTTAGTGAGAGGCTAGCTATGAGAGTTTGAAATTACAACACTCTTTATTTACAAAACTAAATATCTAATGAGATCTGTTTTATATTAGAGACATCTGAGCTGGAATTGCATAGAAAACACATCGGATTGGCACATATATATTTACAACTGCACATTCTGAGAAAAACAGACACAAAGAGCGAGGTACATTAAGAATCAGACAAGGTGTTAAGCATACAATACACAACTCAACACCTTGTTATTATTAAGCTAATACAAACTACTCATTGTCGACTTTCAAACTTTTCAATAATCAAGTCATGCTCGTAATTTCCTGATTTAACGAATTAAAGCCTGAAATCACACGCACTTTTCAAACAAAACAAAGTGCATATTCGCATGTAACTGCACTGGATATATTAGAAAGTTATTTTTCGATACGAACCAATAAAAATTTAATTAACCCATTGTAAATAAATCAGTAATTATAAACCTCCAATGGCAGACCTATCTATCTCACGCGTTATCGGGATGCACACCAACAACGCGTGAGATAACGTCTCTAAACGGTGGCCTTGCCTTCTTGCCATTTGTCCACGACCAAGGCTGCAATCAAGTCACCCTCTACATTCACCGTCGTCCGAAAAGTATCAAGCGGGCGTTCAATGATCAGCAATATCGCAATGGCTTCTATGGGGATGCCCGCCGCAAGTAGCACCAATTGCATTCCTGACATCGAGCCCGAAGGCATACCTGGCGCGCCGATGGAAGACACCATCGCCATAATAAAAATCATGACCAAACCACTCGTGCCTAAATCGATGCCATACAACTGAGCGAGGAAGATGGCAGCCACACCCTCAAACAAGGCAGTGCCATCCATGTTCATGATCGCGCCCAGCGGTAACACCATGCTGCTCGTAGATTGAGAAACGCCCAGCTCCTCTTCGGCAACCTGCATCGACAATGGCAATGTCGCAGAGCTTGAAGAGGTGGCGAATGCCATTGCCATCGGGGCAGACAGTGCCTTGAAGAGCTGACTCAACCGAATACCCGTCATAAGTTTCGCAATCAATGGCAATACAAGACCGCCATGTATCGCGGTAAGCACAAAGACGAGCAAAGCAAACAAGGCAAGTTGGCCAAAAAGGGCATCCCCGCTATTCAGCGTGAACTCAACAACAATCGCAAACACCGCCAGTGGCGCGAGTCGAATGATGCCAGACACCACATAATTCACCGCTGTGTTGAGGCCTGAAATTACCTCAAATATCGCATGCTCGCGTGGCAAGGTTGCCAACAATGCGATGCCCAACATCAATGAGAAGAAGACGATCGCCAGTGAATTAGTGTTGGCAAGCGCATCAACGGGGTTGACCAACGCCATAGAAAACAACTTGGTCGCAATCGAGCCCGCGCTGCTGGATGCTTCACTGATCAATTCAACGCCCGGTTGAATAACCACGGATGACGGCTCGATGAGTGCAGGCCATTCAGGCAATGAAAGTGATACGCCAAGCGCAAGAGAAATCGCCAGTAACGACGTCACGGAGTAAAACACGACCGTTTTCAGGCCGAGCGCTTTTAACTTAACAGTCGAACCAATGCTGGTAATGCCTTGCAGCAGAGATAGCATCACCACCAAACCAACCACCATTTTGAGCAGGCCGATGTAGGTGGTTTTTGCCAGAACGATCAGGGAATAAAACGCGCTGTCAGTAAACGCACTATCAGAAGGTAAAAGTGCCGTAAAGCACCATGCCGCAATCCCGGCGAGAAGCAACTGAACAGGAAGAGATGAGAGTAATTTGCGGTTCATAACGAATATCCGTCAAGCGTAGATCTGATGGTTGATCTTGGTGTACAAAGCGATGCTGATCACCGCTTGACCGTGTGAGGTCGACAACAACAAAAAACGGCCTTCGAATAAAGGCCGTTTTTCGAGTATTGGAACGAGAATTACTTGTCGAAGTGGATCACAGTGCGAATGCTTTCGCCTTTATGCATTAGATCGAACGAATGATTGATGTCGTCCAAGCCCATTGTATGGGTGATAAAATCGTTCAATTTGAACTCTCCAGCCATATAGCGTTCAACAATTTCTGGTAGTTCAGAACGCCCTTTCACACCACCAAATGCAGAACCACGCCACACACGGCCAGTCACAAGCTGGAAAGGACGCGTAGAGATTTCTTGGCCAGCACCGGCAACGCCAATAACCACAGACTCACCCCAGCCTTTGTGACAGCACTCAAGCGCTGAACGCATCACATTCACATTGCCGATACATTCAAAAGAATAATCAACCCCGCCATCTGTCAATTCAACGATCACATCTTGAATAGGCTTGTCGAATTGTGTCGGGTTGATGCAGTCTGTCGCACCTAGCTGACGCGCTAACTCGAACTTGCTTTCGTTTATGTCGATAGCAATGATGCGGCTCGCCTTCGCCATTTGAGCGCCAATAATGGCAGAAAGACCAATACCACCCAGACCAAACACTGCAACCGTGTCGCCTTCTTGTACTTTCGCGGTATTCAATACCGCGCCCATACCTGTTGTCACACCACAACCCAGCAGACACACTTCTTCTAGTGGCGCTTCTTTGTTGACTTTTGCCAGAGAGATCTCAGGTAATACAGTGTACTCAGAAAATGTCGAGCAGCCCATGTAATGGAAGATAGGCTGGCCATCTTTGTAGAAGCGTGTTGTGCCGTCAGGCATCAAGCCTTGACCCTGGGTTTCACGAATTTTCTGGCAAAGGTTGGTTTTGCCAGACTTACAGAACTTACACTCACCACATTCAGGTGTGTAAAGCGGGATAACATGATCACCCACCTCAACGCTGGTCACACCCTCGCCGACCATTTCAACAATACCGCCACCCTCGTGACCCAAAATGACAGGGAAAATACCTTCTGGATCATCGCCTGACATAGTGAAGGCATCCGTATGACAAACACCGGTTGCCACAATACGTACAAGCACTTCGCCTGCACGTGGCAGCATCACATCCACTTCTTCAATAGACAGTGGTTGGTTTGGTGCCCAAGCAATGGCCGCTTTAGATTTAATAAATTGGTCAGTCATTTTTATCTCTCAATAATTCATGCAGCAGAACTAAAAACAAATCAGGTTAAATACGTCTGCATCGATATATCCAAACAGCCTGAAAATACAGTGTTCAGTTCGTTTGGACTTAAACAGGAAGAAACCGCCAAAACGAGTCAACACCGTTTCGCGTTTCGATGGGGGCGCATTTTAGGCTTTTACTGAGATTTGATAATCCATCAAAATTGAAAAGAACTTTTACCTGTGGGTAACAATGGGAAGGCGCGAGATGCAATGAACACAACAAAGGACGGACGTTTTGTTGGAAAAATGGACGATGCAAGCTGAATTAGTCTCACATTGAGAGCAACAACGCAGCACAAAGCAGGACGAAAGCTACGTTTGGCTGGCAAAGTACGCCATGATTTCCGCTTCCGTCATCTCTTTGGTTTGATTAGAAAAACAATAGTAATCAGGTTTACGATCACTGAAGTACTGCATGTCCATTTCCAGATCTGGCAGCGTTGGGAATAACCCTAGCGGTACATAGTAGCTCTGGGTACTTTTTAAACGGTAGAACAGGTTGGTACCACATTTCGCGCA